>JALYTT010000293.1 GCA_030854145.1 Chloroflexota bacterium
GGCCAGCGGCGCCCCTACACGAAACAAGGCTGGCCTGCGCCCTGCACGCCGACGCGCGGCATGTCACGGCTGATAGCGCATAGGCGCTGGCAAGCAAACGATGCGTTTATCGCCGCCAACCTTCCCTTCCAATTCATAATAGTTGCCGGTGCCGTACACATTGGTAAGGAGACTGGCCGGTGCCATCGCCACGATATTGCAGTTGTCCGGCGGCGCTGCAAGGTCGAGTGGATTGAGCGCGCCGTCCGCCTGGTAGCTGCCCTGTCTTTCCCTGGCCTGGCCGGAAGCTACTACATCGAGCCGCGCCTTCGCCATCCACTTGCCCAGCCTGATCCAGCGGGGCAGCGCGACCTCACGCTCGCTTATCACGAAGAATTCAAACCGGCTTTCGGGCGCCAGTTCTTTGGCGCGTCCGAACACCACCTGATTAGAACTGATCTGGGGCGTGAAGTTGTAGTAGTTCACATTCGCCATCTTGAACGTGTGAAACGCAAAGGTGTAGCGCAAGGGGTATGCGGGCGTGATGTATACCCCCTGCTCGTTTAGTCTCCCCAGGTCTTCCCGGTAGCGGGGTACCTGGGTGAGATTGGTGTAGGGTGCCTGTGCCAGCCCCAGGGCATAGGTTAGCCCATAGTTATGCAGATATCTCTCCGTCTCATAAAGCCGCCCCATTTCGCGCGAGGCATAGAAGAGGAAATCGTGCAACTCCAGGTGGCAGATTGTGATTAACATAGCCTGCTCCTACTTTTTGGTCTTTGCCTCTTTTACACCGACGCCATAGGCCTGGGCATACCTGTTCGTCTCGGTATTCGCTTGTGTCAACACCGCTTTCAAGCGGGCTTCGTCGCTGGTCATCGCCCTCACCTCGTCGAGCAGCGTTTTGAGACGCTCACCGGCATAGAGATGCGCGACAGTGCCATCCTCGCCCAGCAATGCCGGTATGACCGTGTCCATGGCTTCAAGGACGGCCGACTGCGACAGAGGCGTTTTCGCGCGCTGCTCCTGTGACAGGGTATCGTAGATGGTCTGCGTCAGTTGCAGGTTTGAGAAGATTTCGCCATCGGAGAAGACCACGCCGGTGATATGGTTCTCGACTGTGCCGGTGCGCGTGTTCTGCGCTCCATAGCGCCTGGTGCGCAGGATGTTGTTCACGACATAGAGGAACTCGGCCTCCGTCGGATCTTTCATGGTGACCACCGAGGGGAAGTATACCTGTGGCACGACGTAATCCTGTTCGCCCAGCGCGGTCTTCATCTGGCCCTCTTCGCTCATGGTGCCGTTCTCTGAGGGCGCGTTAAAGGTGAACTGCTGGTGCGAGGTATCATAACCGGTGATCGAAAAGGCCGAATCGACCTGCACCTTGGAGCGCTCTGACCCCTGGTCGCCAATGGCAAAGCCATAATAGATGCAGTCGGGACAGCGCTTGCAGAAATCCTTGCTATTGTATTTGCAGTTCTCTACCAGTCCGTAGCGGCGCAGCAGTTCCCGGCCGGTCAGGCGCTCAGGCGTGGATTGTTTGCGTTTGAAGAGCACGATGCGCGTCCCCACGGTCGGCTCCCGGCGCCCCAGACTGACCCGACTGCTGTTCAGCTCGCCGTCGGTCTGAAACAGCGCGAACGATGTGGTCTCGCGCAGCAACACGATATGCGCGTACTTGCCCATTGGCAGTTTGGGAATCTCCTGGTGAAAAACATCAAGGGTCTCAAGGCTATGCAAAAACATGCTGGTTTCTCTCTTTCTGTAATGTGTATGCGAACGTTTTCAGACTCTTACTGCGCGGCCACAACTTCTTCGGACTCCTCCTGGAAGCTCTGGATGTTGCGCTTGTGAACGTAATAGGCCTCGCAACCATCTTTGAAGCGATTGATGCGGTTACGGAGCAGACCGCGCTCTCCCTGGCAATAATCGCGGAAGACCTCGGCATAAAAGCCTTTGACAAAGGCTTCAATAGCCGGCGCCTGTTTGGCGTCGATATCCTTGCCCCAGAAAACCGCCCAGCCGATCGCCTGCCGGCTGCGCACGCGATCAAGCCAGTTTCTCAGTTCACCCTGGATCTGCCAGAGCAGGTCGTCCTCTTCAATGTTCAACGGGCTGTTGATAATGGCCTTTGCCATGATATCCACGGGTTTCAAAATCGAGTGTGCCTGGTAGCCACCGCGATAAAAGACCGTGTAACGATCCACGCAACGTTCAATCTTACCCAAATCTTCCTCCAATATGTCTTGATAGATGTGTAGATACTGCTCTACTTCGTCGGCCTTAAATGGCCCACTGCGCTCCTGCTTGCGCAGGTAGCGAAACAAAAACAGGGGGTCGGTCTCCAGGTCGCGCGCTATGGCGCTCAGGTGCTTCCATTCAGGTTTGCCCTGTTTGGCATAGGTATCCAGGTTGACAGTATAGATACTTGCCAGCACGCGCACCTTCTGCAGCAACTGGTTGACCCGTATACGCTCGCCGTGTAGCAGGTGCGCCAGGTACGTATGCGGCGCGTCGAAGATCACCGTCTCGCGGAAGTCGTGCCCCGATGAGAACAGCGGCAGTACCATGTCCGAGATCACCACCTTGGTGTTAGTTACCAGTGGCAGCGCCAGGGCCAGAAAGGCGGGCATAGCCCAGGTTGAGGTATCATCGCTCTCCTTGCCGGCCTTCATCCCGAAGAAACACATACCGGGATAACTGCCCTGCTCGAACTTGATGTAGCCACGCTCCGCCGCTCTTTCTTGCGCTTGCTCCTCTGCATCTTCCTGCGTGCTATCCGCATTTTCTGTATCCTCAGCAGTCTCATCCGCTTCCTCATTGTAGATATAGACCGAGGGCTTTTTCTCAGAGTGCGCGGGGGCCGCGAACGCGTCCAGGTGCAGGAGATCGCCTACCGTGATGTCTTTGCGGTCCAACGTGCGCCGAACGGTAAAGAAGTTGATATCATGGAGCTGGTCGATAATGCCCTGGACCATAGCCCCGGTCTCGGCGGTGAAAAAGAAGTTCGGGTACACGGCCAGGTACTTTGTTTTCAGCGCCTCGAACTTGCTGCCGGTGAGGCGCAACTGCCCCTTTTGCAATATCTGGCGCAGCATCAGCTCAAGCGCGCAGATGGCGCAGACGCCGCCCGCATTTTTGCCCGCGTAGAGCGAGAGCTTGTTCTTATAGACCCAGGGTTGGAACAGCACGGCGTTGTCAGCCTGTTCCTCGGTAGGGTACGCGCTGTTGCATAATGTACAGATCAGGGTGTGTTTTTTGCCTTTGGCCCCCGCGTAGCGCTCCAGTTCTGCGCGGAAATCTGGCAATGTGCTGCCTGACCGTAGCGAAAGCGGGAGTTCGATCACGTTCTCCAGGTAGCTGGTAAGGTGATTGAGGTAGAGCTGAGGCAATTGCTTGCGCAGCTCATCGCCCGCCAGGTCCAGCACCAGTCGCAGGGTCGAGGTGAACACCTCAGAGAGATTGCCCCGGCCCTCGTACTCGGTGATCCCTGGATGATCGCGCAGGTAGCAGCCTCCCAACCAGAACCAGCGGTACTCTACGCCCCCTTTGTTGGGGATAGTCCGCGCCTGCTCCCAGTAAGGCGCCAGCCCCAGGTGTTCTACCACCGCCTGCTCGACACGCTGGCGCAGCAGCTCCTGCTTCTTGTCGAGCAGCCCCAGCACGGTGGCGAAAACAACCGAGAGGAAACGACCAATCATGCCGATGCGCTTCTCCCCCGCCGGGAAATCCAGCAGCAGGTCGGATGCAATCTCGCCGCTGGCCTGCATCTGGCGCAACTTAGCGAATGGAATGCTCGTCACATCGTTGGTTGTGCGCTTGATAGTGAAGTCAGCCAGCAGGGTGGCATAGTCTTCGAGGCTCAAGAATTCAAAGTAGTACCCCGGATGTTTCGCGATGCCCTGGATACTGAATTTAAAGCCCGGCGCCTCTTTTTTAATTGTCTGAGCGCAGAGGGCGCGCAATTTGTCCTGTACCGCCTCCACGATCTGCGCCGTTGTGAGCGTGAACTGGAGCGCCTTGCGCCGGATATAGACCACGCCATCCGAGAAGAACAGGTAGGGCCAGATGTGTCCCTCCTGTCCCCTCGTGAACAGGTCTACCACCCCGTTATTGATGACATTTGTCAGCAGCCCGCGCACTTCACGTAGCTGGTGATAGGTGAAGACCAGTTCATCGTCGCTCAGTTCCGCCAGGATCGTCGTTAGCGTCTCGTTCTCCAGCAGTATGGTTGAGGGCGAGGTGACCAGGTAAGCGATGTGGTCCGAGTAGGTACACAGGCGCCTCAGTAGCAATACCCTGCGCTCCCTCAACTGGAGTCGCCAGAGGTAGGTGTGCAGGTGCGTGCCATACTTCTGCTGCGTATTGACGACCAGGAACGTAATGTCCTCCAGGTAGGTGGCAAAATCGGGGAAGAAGCCCTCGACGTTGCAGCGCCGTAGCTCCTCCGCTACCACGTCTTTGGCGCGCTCAATGGCCTCCCGACTCTCCGTGTCTACCCCATGCATAGCGCGTATCTTGTCCACGTCGTGCATCAGGTAGGCCAGGATATAGACGCGCCGCTCCACTTCAGAGAATGGCGCCGGCCCCAGTTGTTCCGCTTCCAGCAGGTTTAGCAGGCGCATGGTCGGGAAGATGCCGTTCAAGAGATGGCTGACCATACTCTGATCGTCTTTGGCCTCGAACTTCCGCTTTGTCTCCTCCTCCAGCCGTGTATTGGCGCTATGTTCGCCTCCTTTCGCCGATTTCTCCGCGTAGTGCTCCATCATCCCCGGCAGCATATGCTCAACAAAGTCACGCGTCACCTGGTCGTGGGGATCGAGCGCCTGTTTCAGAAAATCAAGATAAAACACATCCACTCCTTTCACTTGTATCCATAGTTGTTCTGTCGCCGTTCACATGTTCGTGGATATCTACAGCATCAATGGCCGCTCGTCCTGCGTTTTCCGAAAGAAGAGCAGCGAATCGAGCAATAGCGCCTCCTGGCCAAACGCGACGGAGTATTCACCTTCCAGGCCATCACGCAGGCGATAGATGGGAAAGATGGCCCCCAGGTTGAGCCGCTGCTTCAACTCGTTGCGCGACATAGGACTGATGATGCAGGGGAGTTTCAGCCCTTTGAGCTTGCGATTAACTTCGTCCAGCCAGGTAGGTCGTGGTTCGCGCACAACGAAGCCATCCAGGACCACGATCTGGTGCAGGATATGCGCCTCTTCTACAAAATTACGCTGTAATCCTAGTGTCAGATACATGCGCTCCGGCTCGTAGCCCCAGATTCTGAGGTAAAGCAACTGATCGCGGAAATCGCGCTCCTCCAGCCCGCGTTTCGCCACCTCCTGTAAAAATGCTGCTTTCGACATTGGCTCGAAGTTCGCGTTCGTCAGCAAGAAGAACAGGTCATAGGTTTTCAGGTGATTATCGCTATCCCAGATGCCGCAGGAGAGCGGACTCTGCCCACGAAAGCTTTGTAGCCCGCTGATGATCTCCGGCACGTTTTTGCTCAAGGCCCAGAACTTTTTTTCAGCCTTCGGCATGACAGATTTTCCCTGACTGCCGTAGAAGCGCTCAAACTGCTCCCTCAAGGCCGCCGTGAATGCCTGGTTGGCGTCCCGTTTGCGCTGGCCCTCCAATTCTTTGATGACCTGCGCCGCCTGCACCACGCCCCAGCGTTGTGTGTATTTCTCAAACTCCTGCTCGCCGGGAAAGGCCTCGCGGACCGCCTCGTTGAACCGCTCTCTCTCCACCTGCATGCCGTCCGTAAACTTCTGCTCCAGGCGTTCGCGCACAAAACGCGGCACCAGCGCGTGAGCCTGGTAGGCCGGGAACTCCGCGTGCCGGCCCAGGCGCCCGAAGCGCTGCAAAAAGCTACCGGCGCCGAACGTTTCAAAGATGAGGTAGTTGATGTGGAAGTCCACGCCGATATCAACGGTGCTTGTCCCTACAAGGATATCTTTGCTGTAAGAAGCTAGCCGCTCTTCTTTGGAGGCCAGCCCCGAATTTTCGCCTACCGTAATGCCGCGTGGCTCAAAGTACGCTTTTAAAAGGGCTACGAGACGGCGTGCGGTTGCCACCGAGTAGACCAGAATAGCGGCCTTCGAGTCCTTATGCTGCTGGAAAAAGCTCAGTATCTCTTGCAGGCGCTCCTCCACCCATCTCTCGGTCGGCGCCTCCTGGCTGGTTTCATGCAGTTGTAGCTCGCATGGCTGCAAGATGCAGCGATATCCATCCTGCTGTGAGGAGGTATAGCTCCCCTCAATCCTCTGATAGCGGATGCCGCCGCGATCCAGCAGGTTATGCAACAGCTTGTTGGGCGTCGCCGAGAGAAAGAGGAACTTCTTGCGTTCCTGGGGATTTTCGCGATAGTTGACGGTCAGGTAGCCCAGCATATTCATCACAGAGATGGCCTGTGGGACGCCGAAGACGTGGAATTCGTCGAACAGGAAATAGTTGTAATACGCGCCGACGGTGGCCGGCAGTTCTTTTCGCTGGTGATCCCAGCCATACTGGTGGCTCATCATGAGGTGAATGAGGTCGGGATTGGTGAGCAGCATGCCATTTCTTTCCAGGAGCTTCCGCACCTCTTCCAGGCGCACCTCGTTGCTATGTTCTCGCATGAGCTGGCTGATCTTGGCGCCGTACATCGTATCATAGCGAGGCAGGCGCACCCCCAGATCGCGCCCGTATCTCTCCAGCGCGCTAAATTGGTCCTGCACCAGTTCATTGGTGGGATACATGGCAATGACATGCAGCCCCTCCTGAAACGCCGGCGAATAGCCAGCCAGGCTTTTCCCATCGCCGGTCATAGCCGTATTGAAAATCACATCTATGTCGGGGTCGCGAAAGGCGTCCAGCGTGGCGACCTGGTGTTTCAGCAGGCGCACCGAGCCGATACACCTATCTGAATGATACTCAGAATAGACAGGCGAAATCTGTAAATTAAAGTTGTTCATCGGCCCTTTCTACTTTATCCTATTTCCCTGCTAGCTGGTAGGTAGCCCTTTACTTTTAACTACCTACCAACAAGCTAGACACCATATGCTGATGGATTCCTCTAATTTTTCTTCTACCACAGGTGGACTTTTGTAAGTCTTATCTCCTGGGAAATCCCTTTTTATCGAAGGCACTTGAAAAGTCCCTTCGCCAGCGATACAGCGTGCTACGAGAAACCTTTTGTACAACACAATAGTTAGTGATTATGACTCCATCGTTGAAACTGGATATGACGTGCTTCAATTTTTCAGGAGCCGAGTATTTTTTTCTTGCCATATATATTCTCCTTCCTGACAAGAACTATTATGCAAAGCTTCAAATAGCTTTGCTGGCATTAAGCATAATCGATCATTTTGTAGTTATCAATAGGTGATGATTCCACTTGTATAAGTTACTATAACAAAAACCTCGCTTCTATGACTCAACAATGAAACCATGTCTCTTCTTGAACACTTTCTTCTCTCCCTTTAACGAGAATATGGTATAATCACATAGAATAATTGCAAGTGTGCGATTGAAAAATAGTGACTTGGTACATCGTGGTAATCATTACCACTAGTCCGCCTGGATTTGCTTCACTCCGCCGCCCTCAAGAGGGCGGCATCATTTTTCCTCCTCGTAGCGTTGTGCCATCACCTGTATTTCCTCCCGCATCGTCTTCACCAACTGCTCAGGCTCCAGCGCCCTGACCTGCGCTCCGTAGCCCAGAAGCAGTCTCCTGGCCCACCAGATCGACCTGGCATAACCTTCAACTATCGCGCCCTGGTCGTCCTCCAACAGCGAGACGCTCTGTTCCTGCAAGCGCGCGCTAAGGCTCCCGTGGCGAGCCAGGGTTGGCGCTACCCAGTAGCGTATCTTGACGCCCCGGCGGCGGCGATTTCCGGCGAGAAAATGGTCTGTGGAAAGGTCAACAGAGCCGGGTTGAATGCGATCCACGCGATAATCGACAAAAGAGCCTTGTTCCGGTAGATAGGCGGTGAAATACCAGTGCCCATCCCGGTATTCCAGTTCGTAGGGTTCGGCGCGTTCTTGCAGAACCGGCTGTGTATCCCAGTTCTGTGATAGGGGTGTGTAGGCAAAAGAGATATACGTCCCCTGCTCCAGCGCTTTATCCAGGCTCAGGATGGTATCTCCATGCCGGCTATAGTCCTCTACGGGCGAGAGGGGTAACAATAGCGGGCGTGCCCGGCGCCTGCGTTTCTGTGCGACCAGACTGTGGCCCCGTTCTGAGAATAGCCACGACCAGCGTCCCAGTAGTTGCTGCACGGCACCAGCATACGGCGTACCTGGAGAGAACCCCTCTTGTAGTGCAACAAACGCCCGCGCTTCATCCTCGTTAATCTCTAGCGAAAACAGGGACTGCTCCAGACCAAAGGTGTTCGTTCGGCGATCATAGGTAATCGCGAGCAGCCTATGCCGGTGTTGTGTGAGACACCACTCGTCAAGCTCAGGAGCACCTGGAGCGGGCAGTTCTTCGACCAGGGAGCCTGTGAGCGTGGCGAGATCGCGATAGAGAGCAGGCAGGGACGTATCGCCGTAAAATGGCGACAGATAGCTAATGATGTCAGTGCGTGAAAGGCGCCTGGGCCAATACATATGAAATAGCACAGCCAGAAGCACAGTACGTAATGCTTTATGGGTACTGGAACTGGCTGCCCTGTTCCTGGTTTGCTTCGTCTTGGATCGTTGCTCTGAAGTAGTTTCCTCTTCCATATGCCGCCTCCCTTGTATATCAACACTCTACAGGTATCGCTACGCTGAGCAAACATAGAAGTTATTTGATGCACATAATAGTATTACGGATGTAC
>JALYTT010000294.1 GCA_030854145.1 Chloroflexota bacterium
ACTGATGGGTCTCACTGTTCGCACGCATGCACCTCCTTCATCCGACAACAAACGTTTTCTTTCTCCTATTCTATCATGGATTTTTCAAAGCCGCCATGTACTAGATGAAAGAAGGAGACGATGAAACTCAAAAACATCCTTGTCATGCTTCCTCTGTTCCTACTTGCCGCATGTGGTACTATGAATGCTTCGCAAGACTCAACTTCAGGACCTAGCGCATTACATGTTGTTCGAACCAGTAGTAACCGTTATGCAAAACACCTCACTTCATTTGACCGAACCGTGACGGATGCAACAACAGTGCAACAATTGTATACGGCTGCGTATGCCCTTCCTGCTGCAAAAGGAGTATATAATTGTCCGAAAGACCTCGGCCTTGTCTATCACCTCACATTTTTACGCAACTCAACATCAATACAACAGATGGATTTGCAAGCAACATACTGCCAATTCTTAGAAATTGGAAATAAGGATGCACGCGAGACCGATGTTCATTTTATTACGTTGTTCACCAAGACTATCGGACTACCGTCACTTATTCCCTCGTATTGATCAGAGTAGAAGTTTCATTTATACGCTTACCATCCATTGCTGAAAGTAAAAACTCCTTTTCACACAAACGTGTGAAAAGGAGTTCACATTTTTACAGGCAGAGAAGCTATTAGCTTCCTCTATGCCAGGTTACGCTGTAGTCGTATCCATTGCTAGCAATGGGTCCTACTGATGCCATAAGGACACCATACCGAATGTTGTGTAATCATAGATAGCAAGTAGACGCTCAGCGCCCTTCAGCGCTGGATTCCCGTTTTTCTTCTTTGCTCCTTTACACAACATTCGGTATGGCGTCTGCCATAAGGGTGTTCAGGTTATTGGGATCAACGTAGATTTGGTTGTAGAGATGCGTCAAACTCGCAACCGAATACGTTTGGGACGAACCATTCGTTTCAGCCTCATTCCCATAAAGCCTTACGGTGTTTGCTGGCTGCCCACTATTCTGAAATTGGGCAAGTGGATAGAGACAGTGGTTGCCACAGCTTACTCGCTCCACTGTCCATTCAGCTGACGCACTATCAGAGAGCGCGAGCGAACTTGATATTTTGTTGATGTACTCGTGCGTTGTAAAATTATCAAGAAAGAAGGCATCCTGGTTAGGATAATTAGAAGAATTTGAATGAACAATGGCTGCTATATCATCTCCTATATGAAGCCCTTTTGTGAATGGCAGATTTTGTTCGTTAAAGCCTGGAACAACTTCCCACCATGACACATTGTATTGATGATGATTGCTGTCAACGCTGACATCAACTCCTGCTTGCACTAAAACGGTACTTCCTCCAAAGTTGGGGTCACCACCTACTCCTGCCCAAAGGCTTACATGTGAGCCTACCACTGATGTCGAAATAGATGGTACGAAAAATTCAGTATCAGCCTCTTTGTATGTACCTCGTGAACCCACCGCTTCATTTCCCGCCCAGCTAGTATTTGGGCACATGTCTCCAGGAGCATTGCATCCTACAGTATTAGGAGTAAAACCACTTTTAGTAGAAGGACCAGTCGGTAGCTTCGAATTCTGTGCTGGACTACATGAATGATACTTCGCATTAGCAAGAATGCGAGTCCACAGCTTTAGATTCTCCTTGAAGACGGCATGGGTAGGTAAACCGTACAACTGAAGCTGTGTATCCGACAAACTCATCAGGTTAACATTTTGTGGTGGTTAGAGGCAGGAAGTGGTGGTTGCTTGTTGAAGGTGTCCAGGCGTTGACGTGTGCGCAGACACACGAGAAGTTGTGATCACTTGTCCTAAAAGAACTATGCAACAACTAACAATCAGGTAGGTTGTATGGCGGATAAACTTGAATGTTCTAGCCTTCATAAATACCTCTGTTTCTTTTGTGCAAGATAAGACGTCACCACAACACGATATATGCATGGTGATACTACAATGTGACACCAACAAAGTATAACGCGCAATTCAAGGTATTGTCAACTTGTTTGTAGGAACGGTGTTAGCGTTCAGTGATATTGTCATAGGGTAAGTGTTCAGTGAAAATGTCACTATGCAGGAGACAGTGAGAGCATTCCAAAACGGGGGCTACCTGCTGAGCTTTTCAGAACTGATGGCGTCCTCGTCTGAGAAGAGGGATTCTTTTGATGTGAAAAGCACATACATTTGCCCCCGTTTTGGAATGCTCTCCTTTTGAGATCAGAACTGAAGCGTCGAATCTGCATCGGTTTGCCTCCTTGTCGTGTGCCTTTATGCCTGAAGAACGGCATAGAGAGGATTGTTCGTGTCAACTAAGCCAAAAGACATCGCTTGTATCATATGGGAAGGACGAGAAAGGCACAATGATCCTTTGGACGATGTTTTTTGCTGATTTTTCAAGTATACTTGAAGAAGAGAAGAAGAAATATGTGACCAATCCCCCCACTTTGGGGTGGCGGGTTCTCCATAAGGAGCCCGCCAATCTGAGGGTTATAGTGGGATATTCCCATGTTTCTTCGGTGGATTGCTGTCGCGTTTATTCTTGAGCATCTCCAGGGCTGTGATGAGTTTCGTGCGGGTGTAGCGTGGCTCGATGACCTCGTCGATATAGCCGCGGCTGGCGGCGATGTAGGGGTTGGCGAACTTCTCGGTGTACTCCGCGATCAGCTCTTTGCGCCGCTGGTCGGGGTTTGGAGCATGCTCGATCTCGTCCTTGAAGAGGATGTTGACGGCGCCCTCCGCGCCCATGACGGCGATCTCGGCCATGGGCCAGGCGTAGTTGATATCGCCGCGCACATGCTTGCTACTCATCACGTCGTATGCCCCGCCATAGGCCTTGCGCGTAATCACGGTGATCTTGGGTACGGTGGCCTCACAGTAGGCGAAAAGTAGCTTGGCCCCGTGGCGGATGATGCCGCCATGCTCCTGGCTGATACCTGGCAGGAAGCCCGGTACATCCACGAAGGTAATGATCGGGATATTGAAGCAATCGCAGAAGCGCACAAAGCGCGCCCCTTTGTCCGCTGAATTGATGTCGAGCACGCCCGCCAGTGCGTTCGGTTGCTGTGCGACAATGCCGACCGGGCGCCCGTTGAGGCGCGCGAAGCCTACGATGATGTTTCTGGCGAAATACTCCTGCACTTCGAAGAAGACGCCGTCATCAACGATGTGCTGGATCACTGCCTTCATATCATACGGCTTGTTGGGGTTGTCGGGAATGATGCTGTTCAGCGCCTCCTCGGCGCGCGTGGGCGAATCCACGGGGACGACGCGGGGCGGGTCATCAAGGTTGTTCGACGGAAGATAGCTCATCAGGGTGCGGATCGTGCGGATGCAATCGGGCTCGCTGGGGCAGAAGAAGTGCGCTACCCCGCTGTTGCTATTGTGAACCAGCGCGCCGCCCAGTTCCTCAAACGTCACATCTTCGTGCGTGACCGTCTTCACAACGTTCGGGCCGGTGACAAACATGTAGCTTGTCTTCTCGACCATGAAGATGAAGTCGGTAATGGCGGGCGAATAGACAGCCCCCCCGGCGCACGGCCCCATGATGGCGGAGATCTGCGGCACCACGCCCGACGCCAGGGTGTTGCGCAAGAAAATATCGGCATAGGCCCCCAGGCTGACCACGCCCTCCTGGATGCGCGCCCCCCCGGAGTCGTTGAGGCCGATCACGGGCGCGCCGTTCTTCATTGCCAGGTCCATGACCTTGCAGATCTTCTCGGCATGCGTCTCGGAGAGCGAGCCGCCGAACACTGTGAAGTCCTGCGAGAACACGTAGACCAGGCGCCCGTCGATCTGTCCGTAGCCTGTCACGACGCCATCACCGGGGAACTTGCGTTCTTGCAGGCCAAAATCCGTGGAGCGGTGGGCCACAAACATATCCAGCTCGTTGAAGCTGCCCGGATCGAGCAGCAGATCCAACCGCTCGCGCGCCGTGAGCTTCCCCTTGGCGTGCTGGGTATCGATGCCCTTCTGGCCGCCGCCGAGCATGGCCTCTTCTCTCAGACGATGTAGCTCATGGATCTTTTCCTGCGACCCCTTGAGTCCGTGGGCCTCCTGCGAGGAACGTTCGCTTGTGGTCATAATAGTACACTCTCCATCGACGAAAATATGCACGCTACTGCTACGAGGCAGTATAGCATGCGGGAGTTGAGGCTGTCTAATTGCTGGGGTGCTTGTGCGACTGGTGTGTGCCACGGATTTTTGTACAGACATGTGCTCCTACATCAGCAAGATGGGAGAAGCTTTTTTCGGTGGAAGAGAGTAATCTTGTGGTGAAGAAACGTTCATACCAATCCGCGTTTTGCCTGGATGTGCTATGGGCAAAAACTGGTGGCATCCCCGAATCGCATAGGGACACGGCTGAGCGCGGTTGCGTCCCTATGCTAAGAGGGCCAGCGCGCTCAGCGCGCCCGCTGTTCAAGGTAATCAGCATAGTTGCCGGGGTAGACCCGTACCCGGCCGCCTGGCTCCAGAGCCAGGATCTTCGTGACGTTGCGATTGAGAAAGTACTGGTCGTGTGAGACCGTCAGCAATGTCCCCTCGAAGTCATCCAGAGCGCCTTCCAGGACTTCGATCGAGGCGATATCCAGGTTGTTCGTCGGCTCGTCGAGGAGCAGGAAGTTGGACTCCGTCAGCATCAGGCGCGCGAATTGCAGACGACTCTTCTCGCCTCCACTGAGACGCGCGATCGACGTGCGCAGGTCCTCGTAGGTAAAAAGCAGGCCGCGCAAGAAGGAGATGGCCTGCGGCTCCGTCAATTTCTTCAGGTCGCGGATGTAGTCAACAGGTGTCTTCTCAAAGGGCAGCGTCTCCTGCTCCTGAGAGTAATAGCCGACGCTGACACTCGCCCCGATCTTGACGCTTCCGGTGGTTGGTGGCAACAGACCCAGCATGGTCTTCAGTAGGGTCGTCTTGCCGCTGCCATTGGGGCCGACAATGCCTACACGCTCGCCATACATCAGCAGTAGATCGAAGGGAGCAAAGAGCAGGTGGCCGCCAAGCTCTTTGCTCAGGCCCTTGATCTCCAGCACTTTTTTGCCGCTGCGCTCGGCATCCAGGTCGACGTTGATGCGGTCGCGCGTCATAATGGGGCGCGCGATGGCCTCGGAGCGGGCCTTATCGACGCGCCGCTCCATATTGCGCGCGCGCGCCGCGAATTTAGAGTTCATCCTGGCCCAGCCCTTCAACTGGTGCATGCTCTCTTTCAGACGTTTGATCTCTTCCTGTTGCAGGTAATGTGTCTCCTTGCGGCGCTCAAGCCGGAGTTGCCGCTCCTCAACAAAGAAGCTGTAGCTACCGGCATATTCAGAGAGAGTACCGTCTTCCAATTCGATGATCTTCGTTACCGCGCGATCCAGCAGGTGGCGATCGTGAGAGATAATCACAACGGTCCCATGGTAGTCACGAATATACTGCTCCAGCCAGGCCTTGGCCTCAATATCCAGGTGGTTATCCGGCTCGTCGAGGAGCAAAAGATCTGGCTGGCGCAGGAGGATCTTGGCGAGATTCACCAGCTTCTTCTCACCCCCGCTCAGCGAACCAACCAGGTGCGTATGTTCATGGCTGGCGAAACCCAGCCCATTGAGCACCGCCTCGACGCGATAGTTCAAGGTATAGCCGCCCAGCGCCTCGTAGCGAGCCTGGACCTGGCTATATTCGGCCAGGACGCGCTCCAGCAGGTCCGCGTCGGCAACGACCTCTGACGCCGCCATGCGCGTCTCCAGGTCGCCCAGGCGCTTCGCAAGGCCAGGAAGCTCCGCTGAGGCGGTGGAGACGGCCTCGAAGATCGTCTTCGAATACTCGGAGATGTCGACCTCTTGCTGCAATAGACCAATGGTCAGGTTACGCTTGCGGGCGATCTGGCCGCTTGTAGGCGTCTCCAGGCCACACAAAAGCTTGAAAAGGGTCGATTTACCGCTGCCATTCTCGCCGACAAGGCCGATACGCGCCCCTTCCAGAATATCCAGGTCGAGGTCACGAAAGACCGGGTTGCCAGCGTAATCTTTGCTCACACGCGAAAAATTGACGAGTAACATTGTTCGAGTCTCCTTCACTTCACAGGCTAGCCAGAATTTCTAGGATCTTGTCTGCAAGCCACGTGATTGCCAGTCACAGACAAAGAGTATCTATAAAAGTTGGGTGGCCTGGCGGCAATCAGCTTGGCGGTGAAGAAGCACGTGCCAATAGAGAGCGTGAAGATCGGGGCGGATAGGAAGATGGGGAGGAGAAGCAGAACATGCCACGCAATAGAGACGCGTCCGTTCGCAAAAGAACGTTCGTGTCCCCACGTAGGCGCTACTTTTCCGCCGCATAAGCAGATGCGCCAGGCTTATGCGGCGATATCATCTGAGATGATATGGTAAGGGTTGCAATACCCCAACAGAAAGGCTCGTTTGAAGGACCCCTGCCGGGTAGAAATTTTCTGGCTCATATCTACTGATTATAACATATGCAATCTCAGCTTTCAAGGCGAAAAATCTGCCAATTTGTCGGCATACGGATCCATATCTCATATCGTGAGCGAATATGTTATACTACATAAGCAGTGCTCTATCCAATCTTTTTGCAAGGTGCATTTTTGATTTTCCAGGGACAATGTTCTGCCTTATTTGCCTCTCCGGCCAATTTCACTTTTTATATACGGCAATGTAATCATACCCCCAAAGGAGGTCTCGTTCATGGCTGTCACCTCGTCTGCGAGTACTACGCCAACGGAGGGTCGCGTTGCAGGCTGGCTCTCACAAGATGAGTTTGCTATCCTGGAAGCTGTCTGCGATACCCTTCTGCCTTCGCTGGAGCCGCCTGCCGGCAGCACTAAAGCGCAGGCCGCCTACTACCGGCGCCGTGCCGGTGACCTGAACGTCGCTTTGCTGGCCGCCGAGGCGCTGGCGTGGGAGAGCGTGCAGGCCCAGACAGAGTTTCGCCAGTTGTTGACCTTGCTGGCCAGTCCTCTCGGTGGCATGCTCCTCTTCAGGGGACCGCAGCGCTTTACTGCGCTCTCACATGAACAGCGTGAGCGCTATTTGCTGGCTATGGCGAATAGCCCTGTGGCCTCGCTGCGCCAGGGCTTTCAGGCCCTGAAACGTCTGGCCGGTTTCATCTATTTCTCTGCTCCCACTGAGCAGGGCGTCAATCCCAACTGGGCTGCGCTCGACTACACGGCCCCGGAACCGCCGCCCGTCGCTGCCTCTCAACCCATCAAGCCGTTGCAAATTACAGAGGATACCACCTTGGAGGCCGACGCTGTCGTGATCGGCTCCGGCGCGGGCGGCGGTGTGGTGGCCGCTGAGCTGGCGCTAGCGGGCAAGAGCGTGATCGTGCTGGAGAAGGGTGGCTACAACAACGAAGCAAACTTTACCCTGCAAGAGGCTCAGGCCACGCCGGAACTCTATCTGAAGCGCGGCATGCTGTCCTCAAAGGACCTGGGTGTGATTGTCCTGGCGGGCAGCACGCTTGGCGGCGGTACCGTGGTGAACTGGACCACATCCTTTCGCACACCTGAGTATGTACTCGACGAGTGGGCGCGCCAATCGGGCCTCAGCGAGCTTACTGGCTCGGCCTTGCAGGACAGCTTTGCGGCGGTGGAGGAGCGCATCCATGTGAACACTGAGAATAGCGCCCACAACAGGCAGAATCAACTCCTCGTCGATGGCTGTAGCGCGCTTGGCTACCAGACGGGCAACCTCCGGCGCAACGCCGTGGGCTGCGAGCAGCGCTGCGGGAGCTGCGGCTTTGGCTGTCGCTATGGCTGCAAGCAGTCCACCATGAAGACGTACCTGCAGGATGCCTACGACCACGGCGCGCGTATCATCGTACGTTGCAATGCCGAGAAGGTGCTTGTCGAGAACGGACGCGCGGTGGGCGTCAAGGCGAGGGTCACCGATGCAGAGACGGGGCAGACCCGCAGCGTCACCGTGCGCGTCAAAGTCGTGATCGTGGCGGCGGGCGCGGTCAGTTCCCCTGCGCTCTTGCTGCGTTCGGGCCTGGAGAACCGGCATATCGGCCGCCACCTCAAGCTGCATCCGGTCTCCACCATCGCGGGTATCTACCCTGAGAAGGTGTATGCCTGGCAGGGTGTGATGCAATCGGCCTACAGCGACCAGTTCGCGCGCCTGGACGGCAACTATGGCTATGTGCTGGAGGTGCCGCCAACGCATCCCGGCCTGTTGGGCCTGGCGACTCCCTGGCATTCGGCGCGCGATTATCGCGATATGCTGAGCAATGCCGCCTCTATCGGCACCTTCATCGTGCTCACGCGCGACAAGGGCGAGGGTACGATTACAGTGGACCGCGATGGTGAGCCAGTCATCGATTATGTCGTCTCCGTCTATGACCGCAAACACCTCTTGCACGGTCTGCGCCAGGCCGCGCGCGCACACTTCGCGGCAGGCGCAGACACCGTCATGTCGCTGCACAGCAAACCGACGCGCCTCGATCGCGTGGAGGACCGCGCCATGAACGAGCAGCAGTTCCGCGAGTTCGACCGCCAACTGGAGCGTCACGGCATGGGCGTCAATCGCGTCGTGATGTTTACCGCACACCAGATGGGCTCCTGCCGCATGGGCGCCGACCCCAAAGAGTCTGTGGTCGCTGGCAATCACGAGGTTCACGGCGTCAAAGGCCTCTTTGTCTGCGATGGCAGCGTCTTCCCCTCGGCGTCCGGCGTCAATCCGATGCTCTCGATTATGGGCCTGGCGCACAGAGCAAGCCAGTATATCAAGGCGACGATATAACGGCACCCGTAGGGCGTGGCTTGCCTCGCCGTCCTGATG
>JALYTT010000018.1 GCA_030854145.1 Chloroflexota bacterium
GGCTTGCCTCGCCCGCGTAGGCTCCACAGGCGAGGCAAGCCATCGGCCCCTACGGAGACGCGTATTGGGCGCCGCTAGCCTGCACTCTCCCTTGCGGTAACGAAGATCATTATAGCGCTAGCATTGCAGAGTCTCAATATATCGGGCAGGAAGTACTATTGCTCTCACACATGTGGGGCGCGTCGCCATTTTGAAATATTGCGAAACACCTTTCAGAGGATCAATCGCGCCGGATGTGACAAATCGGGTTTCTACGAAACGTGCCAGACGATCACCGTGTTATCTATCGAGGCGGAGGCCAGTCCCTGTGCGCCCCATGCCACGGACGTGACCGCGCCTGTGTGGCCGCTATACACGGTCCTGGCGCTGCTCTGCACGTCCCAGACACGCACATTGTGGTCGGCTGAGGCGCTGGCCAGGCGACCGGTATTGGCTGGCTCCCAGGCCAGGCCATTGACGGCTCCATTGTGTGGCAGGTGATGCACCACATGGCCTGTGACTGTCTCCCACACGCGTGCGATATTGTCAGTTCCGCCTGAGGCCAGCATGCTGCCATCGGGCGACCAGGCGACCGTGAGGGCCGCGCCCACGTGTCTATGGTACACGTGTGTGCTATGCGGCACTTGCAGGTTGCTCACCGTAATGCTGCCGTTGTCCAGCGCTGCCGCCACAGAATGTCCATCGGGGGAGAACGCGATGGCGTGAATGCTGATCCGGGACACACTTTTCGTCACTTTGCCGCTCAATAGCAGATCATATGTGCCATCACCTAGAGTGCCGACCAGCAGACCTCTGCCGGCAGGATTCCAGCTAATGGCGCTGGCACTCGCGCCCAGGCTGGGGAAGCTGTGTTGTTTCACGCCCGCGGTATTCCAGACCTGCACCGTTTGATCCTCGCCGCCTGAGGCCAGCAGGTTGCTGTCAGGACTCCAGGCCACCGCCAGGATGGCAGCATTCTCCTCGCTGTAGATGTTCGTCGTATTGGCACCAGACCACAGGCGGGCCGTCTTATCGCGCGAACCGGATACCAGCCGCGTGCCATCGGGCGACCAGGCGATGCTGGTGACGGCAGCGCTGTGTCCGCGCAGGACATAGAGCGCGTGTGCGGGTGTGTTGTTGCGCAGGTAGAGGTAGATGCCCGTGCCGCCTCCAATCGTGAGCAGGGCCGCGCCGCCGAGCAGCCATCCCAGAGCCGTGCGCCGGCTCGTCCGTGGTCCGCCCGGTGTGATTCTCTGGGGTTGGGAAGGGGGCGTTTGTACTGTGGCTACTGGCGTGTGCGCGTAGCCTCCCTGAGTAGGTGCCAGCCCTGGAGCGGTCGGAAAGACCGCCGGCGGGGTGAATGTCTCCTGGGGCTGGAAGGTTATTGAGGGTGGCACAGACGAAGAAGATGTGATCTGTGACTGGACCATTGGCGTATTATGTGGCGCCAGTCGATCACTAGTGCTTGAAAGTACGGTTGAGGCGTGCGCAGACCCTGGCTGCGCGTATTCGTTTGACCTGAGCGAGGGCAGAGAGAACTGGGGAAAGAGGCCGGGCGCGAACTGATGCATGTTCTGATCAAAGTCGTTGGCGAAGGCCGCGACGGATGGATAGCGCTGCGCCGGATCTTTGGCGAGCGCGTGGTTCAGCACACTTTCGATGTTTGCCGGCACTGCAGGGTTGAACATGCGAACCGGCGGTGGTTCCTTGCTCAAGTGCTGGTGCATCAGGTGCATAGGGTCGCCCTCGAAGGGCGCGCGGCCGGCAAGCAGCATGTAGATCATCACCGCCAGTGCGTATTGATCGCTTTTTGGTCCACCCAGGCCCTCGAATTGTTCCGGGGCCATGTAGATCGGTGTGCCAAAGACCTGGCTGTTGGAGGTGTGCGCGGAAAAGAATTTTGCCAGCCCGAAATCGGAGAGCAGCAAGTGGACGCTATGGTCCGCGCCGATGCGCAGCAAGAAATTCGCCGGCTTGATGTCGCGGTGAATGATGCCGCGCTCGTGGGCATATTGCAGCGCTGAGGCCGCCTGGCGCAGGTATGTACCCGCCTCCTCCAGGCTCATAGGCCATTCCGTGGGCAGTCCTGCCGGCAGCACCGGTGCTGTGGCGAGCGAGTTCCCGCTGACCGCCCCTGTGCGCTGGCGTATCCAGTCCCACAGCGCGCCTTCCGGGCGATACTGCATCACCATATAGGCGCGCTGCCCGCTCTCCGTCAGTTCCTCGCCATAACGATAGAGCGGCAGGATATGCACGTGGTCCAGGCTGGCGACCGCGCGCGCCTCCTGTTTGAAGCGCTCTGCCGCCAGGTTCGCGGCCCCCGCATCGGGGTAGTCGGCGTCATCGGTGCGCACAATTTTCAACGCCACCTGCTGGCCGATGAGCGGGTCCTCCGCCAGGTAGACCGCGCCCATCCCGCCACTTCCCAGGAA
Organism: Chloroflexota bacterium; assembly: GCA_030854145.1. The sequence continues at coordinate 2,412 of JALYTT010000018.1, forward strand.
GCGTGTGATCTTATACCCACCGAGGAATGTGCCAATGAGTGTGTCCACGAGTCCCCTCTCTCCGCTGTACAGAGCGTCTTAATGCTATGGCATAGGGTGTGTGTCGCTGAAGACCCCTGATTCCATGATAGCACGCGGGTTTATGTGTGTCTATCTCAAATGTAGCAAAAAAGCTCTGCGGTTTCGTATCTTGAGGATATCTAGAGGTTTTGCGTTGATAGGTGAAAATGGAGAGGCGACCAGCAAGGAGCGCCTCTCCATTTTCTTGTATAGGATGGTCTAATGACCAGCATTGATCGCCGCTGCGGCAAAAAGCACGATAACAGTGATAAAAGCGCAGAGGAGTAGGAACAGAATGCCGATAGGAATAAGCACCGCTCCTGTGGCCCTTCCACCGCTCAGACGGTGCGCTGCCATGACCGAGAAGATATTCAGCACGATGTCATAGATTCCCACAGCGAAGGCGACAAGCAGGCCCACAATGGGCACTATTCCGAGCAGGCCACCCAGGATACCTAGCGGCACCGCGAACAGCAGGTAGGTGTACATCTGGGTTACGAAGCGGCCCTGTCCTCCGAACGCCTTCGCGATCATATAAACAAGACCGTTCCAGAGGAAGAGGAAAATGAAGATGAAGATGGCGGCAAACACGCTGCCCAACCCCGAGCTCAACACGGTCAATAACTGGACGCTGGAGGACGGCAGTGTCGTAGTCCCTGTGTTGTAACTGATGGGATTGATGAGCGAGGCTAGAAATCGGAGTACGCCGTAAATGATCACGTAAAACAGGATCTGTAGCCAGACAATGCCCCAGTCTGCTTTGCCCATCTCCTCCGCGAAGGTCCGGGGCGAAGGTTTGGTTACGGCTTTGAGGTATTGACGTGGCAATCCCGCCAGCGCCTGGCCCAGAGGCAGAGGAGCCGAGGCCGGAGCGGCATAGCCGTAGTCTGGCTGGTAACCGCTGCCCGCTGGTGGCGGTGTTCCATACGGATCTTGCGGGGGTGCTGTATATGGGTTCTGTGGAGGCGCCGTATATGGATTCTGCGGTGGCGCCCCATACGGATTCTGCGGTGGCTCGTATGGATTCGGTCCGCTTCCAGGTTGTGACCCCTGGTTTGGGTCCCAGGACATACTAAGTCTCCTTTTCGCTGTGTACTGTTACTATCAAATGGATGAGTTCAAAACGGGTATGCGCGCGGTTGATACCCCGCTTATCATAACATAACGTATAGAGAGTGTCTATGTAAAATTGGGTACATCAGGGCCATTTAAAAGTTGCTTGCTCTTCGTAGCTGCGCGAGTTTATCGCGCGTGGCAACCATATCGACTGGCTTGCCCACGCGCGATAAATCGCGCAGCTACGAAGAAGGGGCGCATTTCGTGTAGGGGCGATGGCGTCGGTTTCACGTCAACTTGCGGTCGCCTCTTCTGGTCTCGTATAATGGCGTTAGATGTTACACACGTCTATCTCGCTCAGTCGCAAAGAATCGAAACAAAGGAGTTTCGGGTTGCTCGCGGCGCAACAGGAGAACGCGCAGGAAGAGATCATCCTCGCGCCTGGCCTCCCTGAGCATTGTCTCGCCTGCTCAGTATCCCCAACTCCTTGTGGTTCCTTCTGTCGTTGCGCCCGGCTTTCGGTTGTAAACAAGAGGATCGAACATACCAAGGAGAGCAGCATGTCTGACAACGATTTCATGCCTATTCAGAATTTTGATTACCTGGAGTTCTATGTCGGTAATGCGAAACAGGCAGCGTACTATTTTAGTCATGCCTGGGGCTTCACACCCATCGCCTACGCGGGCCTGGAGACGGGGCTGCGCGATCGCAGCAGTTTTGTCCTGGAGCAGGGCAACGTGCGCTTGGTGATTACCTCGTCGCTTGAGCCAGAGGGTGAGATAGCTGAGCATGTAAAGCTGCACGGTGATGGCGTGAAAGATGTAGCATTTCGGGTTGGGGATGCCGAGCGAGCGTATCGCGAGGCCACCAGCCGGGGCGCGCGCGGCGTGCGTGAGCCAGCAACGTTCAAGGACGAGCATGGCGAGGTCAAGCTGGCCACCATCGCGACCTACGGCGAAACCCTGCATACCTTCGTCGAGCGCCAGGCCTACAAGGGCGCCTTTCTGCCCGGCTATCGTCAGATAGAGACCCAGGTTCCGCGTCGCGCGCGTCCCGCCGGTCTGGCCTCCATCGACCACGTCGTTGGCAATGTCGAACTGGGCAAGATGAACGAGTGGGTGGCCTTCTACGAACGCGTGATGGGCTTCACGCAGATCATCCACTTCGATGATCGCGCCATCAGCACCGAGTATTCCGCGCTGATGTCCAAGGTGATGCAGAATGGCAGCGGCCGTATCAAGCTCCCCATCAATGAGCCTGCTCCGGGACGCCGCAAGTCGCAGATTGAAGAGTACCTGGACTTCTACCGCACCCCCGGCGTGCAACATATCGCCTTGAACACCGATGATATCATCGCAACAGTGCGTAACCTACAGGAGCGCGGCGTTGAGTTTCTGATGACGCCCAGCAACTACTACGAGGATGTGCTGGACCGTGTTGGCCCTATCGATGAAGACCTGGAGAGCCTGGCGCAACTGGGTGTCCTGATAGACCACGATGACGAGGGCTACCTGTTGCAGATCTTCTCCAAGCCGATTGTGAACCGCCCCACGGTCTTCTTCGAGGTGATCGAGCGCAAGGGTGCGCGCGGCTTTGGCGAAGGCAACTTTAAAGCCCTCTTCGAGGCGTTGGAGCGCGAGCAGGCGTTGCGGGGGAACCTCTGATGAAACTCGCCACCTTTAGAACGTCTGCTAACAGCACGCACGCCGGGGTGATCCGCGATGAGCGTATTACCCGGCTGGACTACCCCTCGCTGCTGGAACTGCTGCGCGATCCAGCAGGCATGGCGCGCGCCAGGGAGGCCGCTGGCCAGCAGTTCTCCCTCGACGAAGTGACCCTGCTCTCACCGGTACCTGATCCGCCCTCGGTACGCGATTTCTATGCCTTCGAGCAGCATGTCAAGGCCGCTCGTCTGAAGCGCAACGCCACCATGATCCCGGAATGGTACCAGATCCCCATTTTCTACTTTACCAACAACAGCGAGATCTACGGCACTGGCGTCGATGTGCCCTACCCGGTCGGCTGCCAGGAGCTGGACTTTGAGCTGGAGCTAGCCTGCGTCATCGGCCGTGATGGCAAGGATATCGCCGTGGAGGAGGCCGCCAACTATATTGCCGGCTATACCATTATGAACGATTGGAGTGCGCGCGACTTCCAGCGTGAGGACATGAAGCTGAACCTGGGTCCTGGCAAAGGCAAGGATTTCGCCACCTCGCTCGGCCCCTGGCTGGTGACGCCGGACGAACTGGCCGTGCGCCACAGCGGCAGCGGCGCCAGCGAGCGCTACGACATGACAGTGCTGGCGCGCGTCAACGGTCGCGAGGTCTCGCGCGCGAACTTCAATCAGATCTATTATAGCTTCCCGCAGATGATCGCCTGGGCCTCGCGCAACGCGCGCCTGCGCGCTGGTGATGTCCTGGGGTCCGGTACCGTCGGCACCGGTTGTATCCTGGAACTGGGTCCGGAGGTACAACCCTGGCTCAAGCGCGGCGATGTCGTCGAGATGGAAGCTGAGGGCATTGGTGTATTGCGAAACCGCATAGTCTAAGCATGGGAGGCACATATGCCAAGTTATCATCATCTGGGGCAGCTCCCCCCGAAGCGGCATACGCAGTTCCGTCAGCCGGATGGCACCCTCTATGCCGAAGAACTCTTCGGGACCGAGGGCTTCTCGGGGAACTACTCTATTCTCTACTATACCTCTCCACCTACGCGCGTCAAGAAGGTCGAGAAGTTCAAGGATGTGCGCATCGAGGAGTGGCCGCAGGATGCTCAGTGCCATCATCACCTCAAGACCGCCGAGATCCCGCGTGGCGGCGATGCCGTGCTTGGTCGCCAGCCGCTGCTGTTCAATAACGATGTCGTGCTGTCCGTGGCGCGCCCGACGGAGGAGATGCGCTACTTCTACCGCAACGGCGAGTGCGATGAGGTGTACTTTGTGCATGACGGTCATGGCGTCCTGGAGACAAACTTTGGCCTGCTACCCTATCACGAGGGCGACTACATCGTGATCCCGCGCGGCACCACCTTTCGCTTCGATCTCGCCGCCGATAGCCCCGATACGCGCTTCCTGGTGATCGAGGCGCATGGCACCATCGAGCCGCCCCACCGCTACATCAATAAGAACGGGCAACTGCTCGAACACGCTCCCTACTACGAGCGCGACATTCGTCGTCCCGAAGAGTTGGTCGCGCATACTGAGCGCGGCGAGTTCGAGGTGCGTCTGAAGGTCGGCAATACCATCTCTAGCTACTGGTATGACCACCACCCGTTGAACGTGGTGGGCTGGGACGGCTACGAGTATCCCTGGATCTTCAATATCGCCGACTTCGAGCCGATCACCGGGCGTATCCACCAGCCGCCCCCCGTCCACCAGACCTTCCAGGGTCCCAACTTCGTCGTCTGCTCGTTTGTGCCGCGCAAGCTGGACTACCATCCGCTCTCCATCCCGGTACCCTACAACCACAGCAACATCGATAGCGACGAGGTGCTGTACTATGTCAGCGGCAACTTCGGCAGCCGGCGCGGCATCGAGCGTTCGTCGTTCACCCTGCACCCGCGTGGCATCCCTCACGGCCCGCACCCCGGCACCGTTGAGAAGAGCCTGGGGGCCGAGAGCACCGATGAGCTGGCGGTGATGGTTGATACCTTCTACCCGCTCAAACTCACTGCGCAGGCTCAGTCCTTTGATGATCCAAGCTACCCCTATAGCTGGCTAGATTAACCCCGCTCTGGCGCGAAGATCTTGTATAGAGAGGTCTTCGCGCCAGCAACTATGGACGCCTTATGAGGCGCTAGCCCCGTTGCTCAAGCTCTGGTTGGCCTCCTCAGTGCTCTGAGCCAGCGTCAGCATAATGATCACATGCTGCAAGGTCAGCGGATCATATGCATGCTCCACCAGTGCTTTTGCCTGAGGCAGCAAGGTCGGGAAACGCGCTTCGACAATATTGAGCAACACCTGGGTCAACGTCTCCTGGCGCCCCTCCTGGCGCCCCTGCTGTAGTCCCTGCTGTAGTCCCTTCTCAAGGCCTTTCTGAACTGTTTCCTGGTAGACCCAGGACTCTGTGAGGATATCCTCGTACATCGCAAACCTCCTCTCGAGCCACTCTTTTTCGCTGGGGTCCTTAAACACCAGCGCCGCAATTGAAAAAGCAATCCATAAAAGTTTGAGTTGATCATGGGCGAGTAGCCCATCGATCATTGACTCCACTACTTCATGCCTCCCGCCATTGTACGTCAAAGGGAGCAGAGGCAAAAGTCCCGGCAAACCTGAGCGGATGACATCCTCCGCCTTCATCTCCCACACCTTGATGGACTGGAAGTGAAAGATCAGAACGGTCTCCTCGCCAGCTCTTCCTACGGGTACTTTCCATATCAGAGGTGACGAGGCCACCCGGCCATCATCGCGCAGATAGATTACATAAGAACGCACCGGCCGTTTGTACTGCCGTCTGGCCAGTACGTTATATTCTAGCAGCCGCTCTGCCATCACCGCAACTTCGCTTGTGGATTGAAGCTCCAGGTGCAGCAGCAACAATTTTCCTCGTTCGCTGATCTCATAGAGCAGATCGGCGTGAATATCCTGGTGGTGTAGTTCCGCCTCGACTGGTATATTCTTGACACACTCGGCTTCTGGTGCGAGCAGAGCCACAAAATCTTCAGGGACAGCTTTGACCAGGCGTTTCAGCCCGCTGTCCCAGGAACCTGGCATATCTCTATCCTCTCTTGCCACTTACATCCAATAGCAACAGTATAACACAACTTAAATAGTTTGGCGACAAGCAGTCGTATAAGATGATAGTACAAAGGCCTCCCGATTTTGAAGGGAGGCCTCTGTAACTAATTGCCTGTCAAACGCGCTTAGCGAGCGCGGAAGAGCTTGACACGGCGGTATGGCTCTTTGCCGCGGCTGCGCGAGAGCAGATTGTAGCGAGTGGCCATCTGGTGCTGGAGACGACGCACGTAGGCGTTCGCGGGCGCCAGTTCGGCCGTGGTCAGCCCCTTGTTGAGGAGCTGATGAATGGCGTCCTCGGTCTCCAGCAGAGCGCGCTTCGTCGCAGCATCGTCACTGTTGACATTTACCTCATCGCCGACCTCTTCCTCCTCCTCGTCTTCCGTTGATTGCTCAATCGGAATATCGAAGATGTGAGCCAGCGCGTGCTGCATCTGGGTGATCGTATTGTTCTTCAGAATGATAATCGTCTTGCGCTGCTGCTCTGCATCCTGCAGGCGCTCCGGCTGGCGGCGATAGTAGTTCTTCAGCGTGATCACAGCATCGGCCTCGCGCTGATCCTTCGTGATGATAATCGGGACGCGCAACTGGCGTGCCGACTGCTCCAGGCGGTCGCGGTTCACTCCGAAGGGATAGATGCGCATGGTCTTCATGATAGAGGCAAGCTCCCCCGCCTCCTGAGGCTGGGGCATGCCCTTCGTTTCGTTGATCTCGGTATAGTTCACTGGCACCAGCGTTGAGACGCCGCGCGCGACATCGGCGGGAGCTGTGCCGGTAGGGGCAAGCGTGCGCATCTGCGCCCGACTGCCGGTGCGCACGCGGTCGCCGCCGCCGCCATGGCCTCGAAAGTTCTGTGGCCCGACCGGGCGCATGCCCCAGTTTCCGCCAGAGGCCCGCTCAAAGCCGGTATTGTAGTCAGAGGAGTGGCCTGTGGAGCCGCCGAAACTGTTCACACCCCAGGCAGGCACATCCATGCCTCCAGCAGTGAGCCGGCGCACGCTAACGTGTCCCGTCTCTTCGTCACGGGTGCGCTCCTCGGCGCTAATCGGCTGCCCGCGCAGCATGCTATCCACGGTGTCCGCTACATCGCGATGCACGACCAGCTCTTCCCAGCTTTGCTGCTCCACCACAACATCGAAGGTCGGAGGCGCCTTACGCTCAAGGATACTCTTCTGCGTGTGCCGTCGCCGTGCCTCCTCGTCGCCAAGGGTTACCGTCTGGATGCCGCCGACAAGGTCGGAGAGTGTCGGGTTCACCAGCAGGTTGCCCAGCGAGTTTCCGTGGGCTGTGGCGACCAGTTGCACGCCGCGCTCCGCGATAGTGCGGGCAGCCGCCGCCTCCAGCTCGGTGCCGATCTCGTCGATCACAATAACCTGCGGCATGTGGTTCTCCACGGCCTCGATCATGACCGCGTGCTGTTCCACCGTGCGCGCCACCTGCATGCGGCGCGCGCGACCGATACCCGGATGCGGGATATCACCATCGCCAGCAATCTCGTTGGAGGTATCGACCACCACCACTCGTTTATTGGCCTCGTCGGCCAGGACACGAGCTATTTCACGCAGCAGGGTGGTTTTGCCCACACCTGGCCGCCCAAGAATCAAGATGGATTGTCCCTGTTCGACAATATCGCGGATCAACGCGATGCTGCCGAGCACGGCCCGGCCGATGCGGCAGGTCAGACCTACCACTCGTCCCTTACGGTTGCGCAGCGCACTGATACGATGGAGAGTACGCTCAATCCCAGCGCGGTTGTCGTCGCCAAATTCACCGATGCGCTCGACCACGTACTCCAGGTCGGCGTAGGTCACTGGCTGTTTACTTAGGATCACCTCCCCTTCTGGGAACCGGCCCTCGCACTGGCGTCCGAGGTCCATTACGATCTCCAGCAGTTCGCTTCGGTTGTCGAGCCGATTGACCGCGTCGTGGATGCTGGGAGGAAGAGTGTCCAGCAGAGCCTCCAGATCGTCAGTGATCGCATTGTACATAGGCAGTTTTATCACCTCATTGTTTGACGCGAATTGACCGTCCCCAGGCCTTTCACGCCGTAGACTACTCGCTGTTCCAGTGCGGGGACCATGCGCTGCCGTGTAGCTAGCAAGGCCATATGGCGCACGAGCAAAACCCTGGTCGAGATATGCTCAAATCCACTGGTACGCAAAGTAGTGATAACTGCGGACTCGTACTCCCGCACCTGGCAATAGATGGGGCGTACGCTTCCTTCCCAAAGGCGATTGATGCCGAACTGCACGAGGTGATCGCCAAGTTCAGCATGCTCAGGATGAACGATAAGAGAGAGCTGGTGGGAGGCCGTCCCATGCCCTGGGCGGATCTGCAACCAGGCCCCTAAACGCACGCCAAGATCACACACGTAGTTTTCGCTGCCACGCGAGAAAGGGAAAGGCAACTGACGCAGTGACCCGACGTGTAGTTTCGCATATTCTTCGCTGCTCTCCAGTAGCTCCGCCATCTGCACGCGTTGCGGGGTGACGGCGCGATAAAGCTGATGCAGCCCCCAGACATGGTGGCGATTCCAGCGGCGCAGCGAAGGGATCGCGCCGGCATCGGCCGCCGGCCCAGTTCCCATTGTGGTCTCACCAGGCGCATAGATGTAGCTAAGCTCGCGCGCGTAGCGTTGAAACCCGGCTCGCAGAAAGAGGTCCACTTCTGGAACCTCGTCCTCGACCTTGGCGAAGACGCGCAGCATGCCATGCATGGAGGCCATCTCCAGGACATATTCCAGCAGCGCGTTCAGCACATCCTCGCTGGGCAAGTTGCTGTGTGCCATGGAGGCGAGGTATGCCAGGTCCCACATGGTGCGCGATGGCCGCTCGCGCACCTGGGCAAAGCCCAGAATGTGCCAGTGATCTTCACAGAGCCAGGTGCGCGAGGCCGGGTTCAGAGGAAAGATATTCCGCAGGATAGGAGGCAAGGGAACACGTTTCTCTACAGGTTCGAGCCAGCACACAAAATTCGCGAACTCGTGCTGCCTGCTACGAGCGCGACGATCAATTGCGTAGATGATGCCCGGAAGATCGACATAAGGTACCGGTCGTATCATCCAGTGCTCCCGCGTCACGTGGGCGGCGGGGCAGGACACCCACCAGGGATGCCCTTACATGTCAACCTGCAAGAGCACCCGCCAGGGATGCCCCTACACATTAACCCAACCCCTACGCTTTGACGCTCTGTACTATGCGGAGAAAGTAGTGATGGAAGCGTAGATCTCCTGAAATCTCCGGGTGAAATGCGGTACCTAACAAGGCTCCTTCACGGACAGCGACGATCGTGCCATCGTCGAGCGTCGCCAGGATCTCCACCTGTGGGCCGGCCGATTCAATGGCGGGTCCACGGATGAAGAACGCGTGGAACGGCGCTTCCCCTAGTGCCGGTACCGACAGATCAGTCTCAAAACTTTCCCGCTGACTGCCGAATGCGTTCCTACGGATACTGATGTGCATCGCCGCCAGTAACGGCTGTCCGGCGAGTGCGTTGTCCGTCTCTCTTGCTAATAAGATCAACCCCGCGCAGGTTCCCCAGGTGGGAAACCCTTCCTCTATCTTCTGTCTTAACGGCTGGTCCAGGCCATATTCGACCATGAGTTTGCCGATGGTGGTGCTTTCACCACCCGGTATAATTATACCATCTAATTCCTCTAGCTGCTCAGGGAGTTTCACGGCCCTGGCATCTACGCCCAGGTCGGTCAGCGCTCTCAGGTGCGCCGCGAAATCGCCCTGTAATGCTAATACGCCAATCCGTGGCTTGCGGTTGTAGTTTTTTGTGTCCATAGTGTTTATTCCAGGATAGAGGCTCGTAGCGCGTGGCTTGCCTCGCCGTCCTGTCTCGCAACGCATGGCTTGCCTCGCCGTTCTGCAACAATCAGGACGGCGAGGCAAGCCACGCGCTACGAGACGGGCACGCTCTCAACGATTACCAGCCGCGGCGGGCCATCAGCTCCTCTTCGGGCAGCGTATCAAGGTTAATGCCGACCATCGGCTCGCCCAGGTTGCGCGAGACCTCCGCGATGATCGCCGCGTCCTCGAAGTGCGTTGTAGCCTTCACGATGGCCCTGGCGCGTTTGAGGGGATCGCCTGATTTGAAGATGCCGGAGCCAACGAAGATGCCCTCGGCGCCCAGGCGCATCATCAGGGCCGCGTCGGCGGGAGTGGCGACGCCGCCGGCCGAGAAGTTCACCAGTGGGAGTTTGCCGGTCCGCGCCACCTCGCACACCAGGTCATAGGGCGCGCCCAGATTCTTGGCCTCGCTCATCAACTCTTCTTCGGGCAGCGATTGTAGGCGACGAATGCCATCCATAATGGCGCGCATATGGCGCACCGCCTCCACGACATTGCCGGTGCCGGCCTCGCCTTTAGTACGCAACATGGCCGCGCCCTCGCCCACCCGGCGTAGCGCCTCGCCCAGGTCGCGCGCGCCGCAGACGAATGGCACCGAGAAGAGGTGTTTATTCACATGGAAACGCTCATCAGCGGGCGTCAGCACCTCTGACTCATCGATGCAGTCCACGCCCAGCGCCTGGAGAATCTCGGCCTCGACAAAATGCCCGATGCGGCACTTTGCCATCACAGGAATGGTGACAGCCTCTTTAATCTGAATAATGAGTTCGGGATCGCTCATGCGCGCAACTCCGCCGTGCGCGCGGATGTCGGCCGGCACACGTTCCAGGGCCATCACAGCCGAGGCTCCGGCCTCTTCCGCCAGTTTGGCCTGGTCGGCGTTCACCACATCGCAGATCACCCCACCCTTCAACATTTCGGGGAAGTTTCGCTTTACCTGAACAGTTCCTGTATGTTTTTGCATAGCTGATCGTCTCCTGGCACTTGCACTTGTTTAACGTTTGTATCACCATCTTAACATACCGGAGAGCGAGCGTGCTACAGCCAATTGAGCCAATGCGTACCAGCCACTCAGGTCAGGAGGTTGAGACTGAGCCGCAGTGCCAGGTCGACGCGCGCCAACTCTTCGCCGTTGATGGAACCGCGTTTGCGCAACAGGCGAGATTTTTCGATGGTCATGACCTGCTCGCACTTTACATCGGTGAAATCGGTCAGGCCATTCTCAGGTGTGGGAGCGATACGCACATGCAGGGGCAATTCGCGTTCGGTGCGGCTCATAGAGGCCACAATCGTCAGAGGATAGGAATCGGAGGTGTTGCCGCGATCGTTCTGGATGACGAGAGCAGGGCGTGTCCCCTGCTGCTCGGCGCCACGACCAGGCGACCAGTTGACATCCCAGATCTCGCCGCGACGAGGGCTGGGTGGCGATACATGCGCTTCGTTGTGTCTGGGGCTGGGCGATGTCTGCCTGGCCTCACTATTCATGCAAATATACCTTCGCGCCCGGCCTCAAAAAAGAAGCGGGCATCCTCAAGTGTTTCGGGGAGAGAACCTAGATAGGTGTAAGCTTCGTCAAGTGAGTGGGTGAGGGAGGAGAGGGCCTGTTCGCGCTTCTGAAGGACGGCTGCTTTGAGCTGTTGATAATCGTCTCGTCTCATCAATTCCATAATCGTCTCCACGACATCTCCGAGAGAGGAATCCAGTTCAACGGCCAGAGCCTTTAACTCTTTGTGCTGTGTCGAGGGAATCTGTATCGACTTACGGACGAAATTCTCATGTCGATAAAAGTCTGGATGCACAACTGCCATGAATCTGCCTCCTGATAGTTACATGAGTCTGCTCAACATACATCAATTGTAATAGGTGACTCCTGAAAAGTCAATCAAGCGGAATATCTTTCTCCTGGCCCTGAATCCAGCAAGAATGCGCATCCAGAGCCAGTTTTCTGGCAAAAGAAGGTCCTTACATTCTCACAACAATATTCCTAATCTGATCACATGACTATCACAACCACAGCGCTGGTGCCGCCGGCACTCCCGTTGGGGCTATGCACAATCTGCACTTTGCTGCCGACCTGGATAATCTGCCGGTTGGAGGGCGCGGGTGTACCCTGGCGCAAGGCCTTGCCAGCTTTGACGTAGACCGTATTGGGGCTGAGAGAGAGGGTCACTGGCGAAGCTTGCGCGTTTGTGGGTTGCAAGGTCAGGGTATTTCCGTTGATGGCTGTGATGGCTCCACGCACACTGGGCAGGAAAAGCCAGATCCTGGCCGCGCTCACCGTCCCACTGCCGGACGCGGGAGATGTGCCCTGGTAGCCAATCGATTCTCCGACCGCCAGCCAGGTAGCCGGCACCGGGACTAGATCGACATATACAATTGTTGAGTTTGAGATGTTGACAGTCACGCCTGGGCCCCCGGTTGTCGCAACCGTCAGCGCCTGGGCAGTGATGGCGGTAATCTTGCCCAGGGGAGGCATGATAGTTATACGGCTCGCGAGCATATCCTGGGTTCGCGCGTCAAGTTCGCCCTTGACCTGGATCGTTTGACCTGTTTGGAGATTGCTCACAGAGGCCGGCCCATTCCCGACAAAGTCGGTATATGTTGTGCTAGCGTTTACCGTCACATTGGTAGTTTTTTTATGGAAGCTGATCACCAGGGTTTGACCGTTGATAGAACGAATCACTCCCGTAATGGTGCGCACTTTGTGTGTTGCCGCCGACGTTACTATCGGAGTCGCGCTATTCGCCGTGGTTGACTGGCTCGTGCGCGCCATGACGAGCGCGACGCCAATGCCAGCCGCAAAAAGCACTACGACCGCCGCCGCCACACCGCTGATAATAAGTAACCGTCTGTTCATATCTCCACTCCACTCCAACTCCTTATGAAAATGCGTTGCATCGGATGCTGTTTCTCTTTGTCTCCTGGTGACCTATTCTACTAGTTAGCGGCCGCAATGTCATCAAAAATCACATCGAGTAGGATTAATTTCTGCTGAGAAAAGACTGAGGAGGGCGTAATTCCTTGCACTTAGTGCGCGTGGTAACTATAATGAAAAATGAACATCCAGAAAGGAAGCATGCAATGCAGCAAGACGCTCACGGTCGCACCGAGCCGGAGAAAAAGCCGTTAAAAGCGCTTGTGATCGATGACGAGAAGACCATCATCGAATTTATAGAGCTTGGGTTGCGCTACGAAGGCTTTCAGGTAGAGTCTGCTCGCGATGGCCAGGAGGGCTTAACAGCGGCGCAACGCGTCAATCCAGATATCATCATCCTCGACCTGATGATGCCGGGCATAGATGGCCTGGAGGTTTGCCGGCGTCTGCGCAGCAATCCTGTCACCCAGGATGCGCCGATCTTGATGCTGACTGCCAAAGATGATGTGCGTGATCGTATCACCGGCCTGGAGACGGGGGCGGATGACTACCTGACCAAGCCCTTTAGCTTTGAGGAACTGGTTGCCCGCATACGGGCGATTTTGCGCCGCCAGCGTCGCGTGGGCGGCCCGGCCCAGGATGGCGGCTCGCCCGAGAGCCATATTTTGCAGTTCGGCGATTTGCAGATCAACCTCGCCACGCGCGAAGTGACGCGTGCCGGGCGCATGATTGAGCTGACTGCCACAGAGTACAACCTGCTTCACCTGTTTATGAGTCACCCACGGCAGGTGCTCGACCGGCAGACCATTCTCAACCGTGTATGGGGATACGACTTCCTTGGTGAGACAAACATCATCGAGGTTTACGTGCGCTATCTTCGTGAGAAGATTGAAGACTCTCCAAGCGCGCCACGCCTTATCCAAACGGTACGCGGCGTGGGATATGTGCTGAAAGGCTAGGCCATATTATGCTGGCAAAGCCGCTATATCACGCGCTTATATAGTATAGAGATAACATACATGATTCAACAGCAGGAGCAATCGAATACAAAGCAGGCTGAGTACGAGGCACGCTCGTCTTCACACCAGGGAAGACGGGAAGATCCGCACACGCTTCCCCGCTGGTTGCGCTCGCTGCTGAGCTTGCGCTGGCGGTTTACCTTCGTATATGTCACGCTTTTTGGCGTCTTTGTAGTCTTGCTGAGTGTGCTGATCTCCTACAGCGCCGAGCATACCACGCTCAGCAATCTCCTACTCATCATCGGCATCATCTCTGTTGTGACGATCATCGTAGGCATGGCGACGACGTTCGTGCTCACAGGTGTGATGCTGCGTCCGCTGCGCGATATGGCGGACGCCGCGCGCGCCATCGCCCTTGGCGATTTCAAACAGCGCGTGCGTCTGCCGCTCGGCAACGACGAGATTGGCGAGCTGGCCACCAGTTTCAACGATATGGTGGACCAGATCGAGCAGGCCTTCGAGGCTCAGCGCGCCTCCGAGCGCCGCGCCCATCGCTTCATTTCCAGCGCCTCCCACGAGCTGCGCACGCCTTTGACATCTATCCGCGGCCTGACCGAGGTGTTGATGCGCGGAGCGAAGGACAACCCGGAGACGACGCAGCGCGTGCTCAAGCTTATGAAGAACGAGTCCGAGCGCATGACGCGCCTGGTCAACGATATGCTGACCCTGGCTCGCATCGACGAGGGCCGCCCCTTCCAGACCCAGCGCGTCGACCTCGTGGATGTCGCCATCGAGGGCGTTGAACAGGCCAAAGTGCTGGTCGACGAGGGCTATAAGGTGCTGCTGGACCTGGCAACAGAGGAGCGGCTGATGGTGCTGGGCGATGTTGATCGCCTGAAACAGGTGCTCTTTATCCTGTTCGACAACGCGATCAAACACAGCCGCCCGGCATCTGAAGGCAAGATTATCCTGCGCCTTGATAGGCAGGACGATCAGGCGCTGATGCAGGTTATCGACAACGGCTGTGGCATCACCCCTGAAGACCTGCCTCACGTCTTCGACCGCTTCTACCGGGGACAACACGTGCCGCCATATAAACAAGAGGGCACGCCGATCACAGGAGCGGGGCTGGGACTGGCGATAGCCCTGGCAATTGTACAGGCCCACCATGGAGATATCTGCGTGCAGAGCGAAGTGGGAACGGGCACGACGTTTACGGTGAAGCTGCCGTGTAGCGTGTAAGGGACCTGTGACAATTGACCTTCCCCCTCGCGCATGATACACTTCGATGCATCGATATAAGGTGAAATACGATTGTGCAGGGGCCTCGCCGGCTTGTATTACCTGCACAAGCAAAGGGATAAATTGCCATGTGGACTGCGACACTGGAACTTGACCCGCTCCGAGCCATCGCTACACAGCTCCTGGGGCGTTTCTGGCGCGAGGCGTATTTCTCTTCCTTCGCTCCCTTCCAGATGCGGAACCTGCCTCGCCCTGCCTTGCCGGCGGCGGACTGGGTGCGCGTCCGCAACCGGCTGGCGGGCGTCTGCGGTAGCGACCTCCACATGATCTACCTCGATGGCGATCCGCGGATCGCGCCTGCCGCCCTGCCCGGCATCGACCGCACCTATCCCGGCCACGAGGTGGTGGGTGAGGTTATCGAGGTGGGAGATGAGGCGCAGACCTTGCGCGTCGGCGATAATGTGGTGCTCCAACATCGCCCTAACTGTCTATCGGCTGGCATTCAACCACTCTGCCGTTCGTGTGCAGCCGGCAATTACAATCTCTGCGAGCGCGGCGTTCTGCCTGGCCCCGCGTCCATCGGCGGCGGTTGGAGTGAAGAGATGTTACTGCACGAACAACAGCTCTTTCGCATCCCCAACGCCATTAATCAACCAGATACCCCGCAACTCTCCGATGAGCAGGCGGCCCTGCTGGAACCGTCAGCGGTGGCCACACACGCGGTCCTGCGCTGTGTGCCACAGGCGGGCAACCGGGTACTGATTATTGGCGCGGGTACTATCGGACTGCTTACGTTACAGGCGGTACGCGCGCTGGCCCCCCAGGCCGAAGTGAGTGTCATGGCGCGCCACGCCTTCCAGGTGGAGCAGGCCACACGCATGGGCGCGACGCATATTATCTATCCTCAGGATAGCTATAAAACCATTCAGCAGGCGACAGGCGCGCAATTGTACCAGGGCCTGCTGGGCAACAAGCTGTTGCTGGGCGGCTACGATGTCATCTTCGATACCGTGGGCAGCAAAAGCACAATCCACAACTCCCTGCGCTGGGCGCGCGCGCGTGGGAGCGTCGTGCTCGTCGGCGTCAGTCTCCACCTGATGTCCCTTGACCTTACGCCTGTCTGGTATCAGGAGGTGAACCTGATCGGCACTATGGCCCATGGCGCCGAGGAGTGGCCCATCGGCTCGCAAACATACCGCTCCACCTTTGAGGTCACCGCCGACCTGATCGAGCAGGGACTGCTTTACCCTGAGCAGTTGATTACCCATCGCTTCGCCCTCAACGATTACCGGCATGCCCTGCTGACAGCCATGGACAAGGGCAAGAGTCGCGCCATCAAGGTCGTCTTCGACTACGCATTGCAGCCTCCCTCGGTTGTTCCCAATGTGCGCGCCGCCGCTCGCCAGCGCCGCCCACATAGCACGACCAGTCGCAGGTTACCAGACCCGGCCCCCATCGAGTTTTCAACGTTCCCCACCACATCCATCTCGCCGGCCGATCCCCAGCGCGCTCCCTCGGTACCGCTAACTCCTACATGCATCGAAGAAGACAGCCTGACCGGCGAGCCTGGGGAGCCGGGCCAGGAGGAGATGTCGCTTTCCAGTACACGCACGAAGTTCGCACAAACCCCCAGGAGTCACCCTGGCGTAACAAATGATACCCCCGATGCGTTACAATCAGTAGAAGAGGAAACAGACGGCGTTCAGGAACCAGAGTTGCGCGCGATGGAACCAGAAAATAAGTCTGGTATATAACGTGTAGGATTATAATAGACACAGGAAAAACTTGGGGAGAGTATATGTCTATTTCTAATGAGCACTCACAAAAAGCTTCTATAAACAATCAGCAGCCGGAGCAGGCCGCGCACTCAGGGCAGGACAATGGTCCGACCAGGCCGGCGGGGCAGCCAGAATCTCTCATACCATCGCGACCAATGCCTGCCCAGCAATACCAGCAAGCCAGGCAGCAGTCAGAAGGGCAGGTGCAGCGTACGCCAGTGGCCGCCCAGGATGCGCCCGAAAATGGGCGCACGGCCGCGGTCAACGGGAAACAGATCGGGACAGGCTTCCGCGACTTCGGACAGCCTTCCGCCCCTGCTCTATTGCAGCCCAGGCTGCCCAGGCGCCGTGGACGTGGTAAATTCGGCATTATTGCGCTGCTCGTGCTAAGTATCCTTATAATTATCGTCGTTCTGACCGGCTTCCTGGGGCGCGTGACGACTGGTGCCAATACCACCGGTAATACCGGCGTTGACCCAACAGCGCCAGCATCAGGATCTATCGGGCCGATGCTCGGTCCGCCGCTCAATCCCACCCAGGTGAACGCGCTCAGGCATAAAAGCGTCGTCATGACCTATAGACAGCTCGCCAGCCTCTATGTGAACCGTATGACCCTGGACGAAGAGCTGGGCCAGTTGATTATGGTCGAATACGATACGACTACCTACTCGTCTGACCTCGATTACATGGTGAATAATTTGCACGCGGGCGGCGTGATTATGTATGAATTCCAGATGAACTCCTTTAACCAGACCAAACACGATATCGCCCAGATGCAGCAGCGCGCGAAAATCCCACTGCTGATCTCAACCGACGAAGAGGGCGGACTGGAAGTTCACCGGCTGCTGCACATCTATCCACCGAGACCGGGACCCTGGGATATCTACCAGAAGGGCAGCCTTGACTATGACAGGCAGCAGGCGCATATCCTGGCGCATCAGCTCCTGGCGCTGGGCATTAACGAGGACCTGGCACCCGATGTCGATGTCATGATTACGCCTGGCGCAGATACCGTCACGCGCACATTCGGGACGACGCCTGCCTCGGTAATCAAGTACGGCGGAGCCTACATGCAGACCATGCAAAGCGATGGCCTGATCGCCTGCATTAAGCACTATCCTGGCCTGGGCGCGGCCATCCCGGATGCTCACAAGACGCTCCCGGTCGTCAATCGCTCCCGCAGCCAGATCTTCTCGACCGAGCTGGCCCCCTACCAGGCGTTCATCAACTCGCCCAACCCGTTGCTGCGTCCCGGTATGATTATGTCAACCGATGTCCTGATGCCGGTCATCGACCCGACCTACCCGGCGGAGTTATCGCACACCTTTATGACCGATATCCTGCGCAAGCAACTGGGCTATGACGGTGTCGTGATGACCGATGCCCTGTACATGAAGGGCATCTCGAATCAGTGGACCATGCCCCAGGCAGCGGTACTGGCGCTGAATGCGGGCAACGATATGCTGCTCGGCCCCACGGGCGCCGGTCAGATGCTTGCTATGTTGAATGGCTTGAAGGCGGCGCTGCAAAATGGGACCCTCTCCAAGGAGCGCATTGATGAGGCGGCCTCGCGCATCATTGCTCTCAAGATGGCGTCCCATCTTATGCCGGCTGTCCCACCACAGAATTAATAGCTATTTTTTGTACCGGTACAATGATAAAAAGGATAATAAGCAGGAGCCTCTATGTCTATTAAAGAGCGACCACAAGATACTGCCTTCTCTCCAGGGGAGCCGATTATCAGCAAACCGTTCCCGGTGGAAGAAAGCATGCAGATACGACCAAAGCCTCGCCGCTTGAGATTCTCATATGTCGTGACACTGCTGATCCTCTGCGGCCTCGTTGTGCTGGTGGGCGGCGATGTGCAGCGCAACCTGTTTGTGCCGCGCGTCACCCCAACGGTGACAGTCATCCCCGTGACCGGCCCTTTTGTGCAGGCGCCTATGAGTCCTACCCAGATTGATGCCCTCAGACACCTGGCCGTGCGTATAAAATACAAAGCGCTGGCCGGCGTGTATGTGTCGCGCTTGACGCTCGATCAGAAGCTGGGGCAGCTTATGATGGCGGAGTATTACGATAGTTCGTACTCAGCCGACCTGCAGACGATGATCACGAAGCAGTACGTAGGGGGCGTGGTCACGTATGCCTTGCAGATGCACACCTTCGACCAGACGAAGCATGACATCACCGAGATGCAGAAGCATGCCTTCTTGCCGCTGATCATCTCCACTGATGAAGAGGGGGGCTTTGTCGAGCGCGTGCAGAATATCTACGGCCACCATCCGGGGGCGCTGGAGATCTACCAGACCGGCAAGGTCAGCCTGGCAACGGCGGCCGGCCACAGGATCGCCCATGATCTGCAAGCACTGGGTATCAATACGGACCTGGCCCCCGATGTCGATGTGCAACTGGTGAATGGCCCTGACCAGTACCTGCGCACGTGGGGTTACACGCCGGAGTCGGTGATCAAGTTCGGCGGTGCCTACCTACAGGCGGTGCAGGGCGACGGCCTCATTGCCTGTATCAAACACTTCCCAGGCCTGGGTGCGGCCAGCACTGACGCGCACTTCAATCTGCCCGTTGTGAAGCGCACTAGAGATCAGATCTACGCGACCGAACTGGCGCCGTTCAAGCACTTCATTCAATCGCCCAATAAGCTGGAGAACCCCGGCATGGTTATGCCGACCGATGTCCTCATGCCCGCTATTGATCCCGTCTGGCCCGCCGAGATATCCCATACCTTCATCACCGATATCCTGCGCAAGCAACTGGGCTACGACGGCGTGGTGATCACCGACGCGTTATATATGAAGGGTATCTCGGACAAGTGGAACCTGGGTCAGGCAGCGGTGCTGGCGTTGAACGCGGGCGACGATATGCTGCTGGGGGCCAACGGCTCCTACCAGATGCAGATTATGCTGGACGGCATCAAACAGGCCCTGGCCAACGGCACACTGTCAATGGCCCGTGTGAACGAGGCCGTCACCCGCATCATCGCCCTGAAGATCCAGTACCACCTGCTACCGGCCATCGCATCTGATAGCTTGAAGTAGAGGCGAACTCCTCCGCAGACACTCTGGCGGTTCATCGTGATCTGCGTGGTGCTCCGTCAAGCTTCAATCGGCAGGAGAGCAGGCGCTTCCCCGCCCGCGTAGGGATTCGGCTTGCCGAATCCCTACGCGAGAAGGAGGAGCGTGTGCATACCAGCCGGAGAGTTGCAGGTAGCATCTATCCTCTCTGACGCCCTCAGGCGCCCACCAGCGGCTCAATGAAACGCGCAGCAGGCTGTGAGCTGGAATCTGTTCCAGCGGGTCCATACAGCCGACGTAGCGGATATTGAGCGTGCCCTCGTAAGAGTAATACAGCTTGTCATTGAAAATCCGCGTGAGGTGCAGCGGCTTATCGGGCAGCCAGAAGCCTGTGCTGCACCGGGGGAGACCGCGACTGGCGCAGATATAGCCGCTTTTGCCGTCCGCACAGAGCAGGCCATTATAGAGTTGGTCAGGCCCACCATGCCAGGGGCAGACTCTATGGAGGAGAAAGTCGCGCAGGTCAGGCTGCACGCCGATATATTTTTCGCTAAACACTGTCACATCTTCGATATGCGGCGGTCTCACGCCTGCGGAGCGGAAGCGCAGATCCCAGATGTGTCCAATGTCAAATGGCGTGTCGACAGGTTGTTTCGAGCTATAGCGCGTGAGCAGGCGCACCCCCGCGGTATTATCGAGCCGCAACCCGCCGATGCATACACCGCCGATCATACGTGTCCTGGCGACGATCAAAACCCTTACCACATTGCACCTCCCTTAAGCCATAGCCATCTTTTTTACGGCCTGATATGCTCCACTGGCAGTCGTAGTTCGCGCGCCAGGCACGCGGCGAGTAGAGAGCGGTGGCAGGCCTGAGGTTCGCTCTCGACGCAGCAGAGCGCCAGTACCTGTGTCTCCTCTCCCAGCATTGCCACGAACGCGCTCACGTCAAAGGCCGCCAGGCAATCGCGCTCGTAGGCTGTGATGAAAGCCTGACCCAAGGCTTCCCGCCTGTGTTTGACTATTCCCAGGGTTTTATCTTCCTGCCACTGTATCGCGCGTAGCGTCCTGGCGGGCGCCAGTTCTTTGCTATGGAAATAGCGTATACCTGACTCGTGTAGCCGCCTCTGCAGGCGCCCACTATTCGCAAAGGCATATCTGGCGCCACGCACGCCACGATGCAGGCGTATATCGCAGAATGTGTCAACGTTTGCATGTATCAATGCTTGAAAGAAGCCTGTTTCATTGAAACCATAGACACCGGTGGTCACAATCTTTTTCATTGCGACCCCTTTAAAGCGCGTTTCTTCCGCGACCGCCCCACTTTGCCGCTTAACGTAATTAGCGATTCTTGCTCAAACAGGGGCAACTGGCCATCCGTCAGATCCTGGTTGATAGCTTGCTGGGTCTTGATCTTCCCCGTTTCATCGATATGCGCGACAGCGATCTGCTGCTCCATCAGCGTATTGCCCACCAGCTTGCCGCGATGGCATTCCTGCGGCCTGGCCTCGCTGCACAGCAGGGTCACCGGGAGTTGCTTCTGCCAGGCGGTCTGCAAGCGAGCAATGCCCTGGTGGTAAAACGCCTTCTCGCGCACCAGAGCATAATCAACCTTCCCAGCGACGTAGCATGTCTCATCGCCCGGTCGCCCCCCCAGGGTGTCGCCCATAAATATGTAGCGTATCGCGTACTCCTCCAGATGCTTCTCCAGCGCCGCCTTCGAGAACTCAGGCCTGAAACGCGAGTAGGGCTGCGAACGAATATCGATCAAGAACTCAATCCCGTAGCGTTTCAGCAGTTCAATGAATTCCTCCAAAGAGCGTTTACCATAACCAATAGTATAAATTGGGGGCCGAACCATACACACCTCCGGGGCCGAACAAGCCGCACAGTTTTATGTAAAACGTATTTGTGTAAATTCATTTATCGACAAGTAAGTAATTTAATGTAATGAGAGTATAAACCATCAGGCTGGGGGATGTCAACGGGGAGAAACTATGCTATACTTTGCCTCGAAATACTGACTTTGAAAGGCATGGTGTAACGGCGTATGACCATCATCATCCAGGAGATTAACGATCGTGAGCAGTGGAATGGGTTTGTGGCGAGCCAGTCGACCGGACACATTCTGCAATCCTTTGAATGGGGCGAGCTGAATAAGTACCAGGGGAGGCGCATCCATCGCCTGGGCGCCCTGGAGGATGGTCGCATGGTGGGCGCGCTACTCCTCGCGGTCACCTCGGTGCCTCTGCCTGTAACGGTCCCTGGCCTGCGCACCGATTGGCTCTATGGCCTGCGCGGACCCGTCGTCGAAGCCCCTGACTCGCCCGCCCTCGCGGCCCTGGTCGAGTTCGCCCACAAGCTGGCCCGCCAGGAGCACGCGGTAATCCTGCGCCTGGAGCCGAATATTACCGACGACATGCCCGACATGCAGCGCTGGGTCGCGGCCTTCCACCAACTTGGTTTCAGAGATAACCCGCACGCCCTCCATCCGCGCCGCAGTTGGGCGCTGGACATTTGCCCCAGTCCCGAACAACTGCTGGCCGACTTTAAGATGACATGGCGGCAGAATGTGCGCATCGCCGAGCGCAAGGGCGTGACCGTGCGCGAAGCTGTCAGCGACGCCGACTTCGATAGCTACTACGAACTGCTCAAGATCACCAGCGAGCGCGATGACTTCCTGGTGCTGTCCAAAGACTACCATAAGGAGGTGCTGCGCCAGTTTGCCAGCCAGGGCCACGGCATCCTCTACCTGGCGGAGCACGAGGGCGAGGCTGTGGCGGCCAAAATGCTGCTGCGCTACGGTGACTGGTGCGTGGATATGTTCGGTGCCTCCTCCAACAACAAGCGCAACTTGAAGCCTACGTACCTGCTACAGTATCGCTGCTTCCTATGGGCTAAAGAGCAGGGGTGCAGCTTCTTCGACTTCCGCGCCATCCCCGAAATCCTGGAGCCGGGCGAGGAGATGTGGGGCGTATACGAGTACAAGCGCGGCTTCGCTGGCTACTCGCGCCTCTGTCTACCTACCCAGGATTATGTCTATCGCCCGCTGATCTATAGGACGTGGCGCACATACGTGGACATCCGCCGCAAGCGCCTCGACACCGCCCATAAGAAGGCGGAGCAAGAGCGCGTGGCTCGCAGCCAGAGTGCGAAGGAAAAAGAAAAGGTTCAAAGCGTGAAGGAAAAGGTGTAGCGCATGCAAGCTTTCCCGGTCTTCGATGGCCATAACGACGTATTGCTGAACCTGTACCTACCAGAGCGTGGGTGTGAGCGCAGCTTCTTTGTGCGCAGCGACACAGGACACCTCGATCTGCCACGCGCGCGTGAGGGAGGCTTTGCTGGTGGCTTCTTCGCGATCTTCGTCCCAGAGGCCTCAGAGGAGGCACACCACGGTCCTCCTCAAATGACCATGACGGCGACAGGATACGAGGTACCCCTGGCCGGCGCCATAGATCCCGTGTATGCTCGCCGTGTAGCCAGCGAGATGATCGACCTGCTGTTCCAGCTTGAGGCCGAGTCGCAGGGCCAGCTCAGGGTGGTACGCAGCGCCGACGAGCTAATGCAGTGCCTGCGTGAAGGCATCCTGGCGGCGGTGTTGCACTTCGAGGGGGCCGAGCCAATCAGCGCCGATCTGAGCGAACTGGAGAGCTTCTATCGCATGGGCCTGCGCTCGCTCGGTATCGTCTGGAGTCGCCCCAACGCCTTCGCTCACGGTGTGCCCTTCAGGTATCCGCACTCGCCCGACACGGGTCCAGGGCTGACCGCGGCCGGACGCGAACTGGTGCGGGCCTGCAATCGCCTGGGCATCATGCTCGATCTCTCGCACCTCAACGAGCAGGGCTTCTGGGATGTGGCTCGCCTCTCGGATGCCCCGCTGGTGGCCACGCACTCGAATGTACACGCCATCAGCCCCCGGACGCGCAACCTGACCGATAAGCAACTGGACGCCATCAAAGCCTCAGATGGCATGGTTGGCCTGAACTTCAGCGTGCCAGACACGCGCCCGGATGGCGCCCTCGATGCCAACATGCCCCTCGAATTCATGGTACGGCACATCGATTACCTGGTTGAACGCCTGGGCATCGACCGCGTCGGCTTCGGCTCCGACTTCGACGGCACGCTCATCTCGTGCGAGATCGGCGACGTGACCGGCCTGCCCAAACTCATCGCGGCGCTGACTGCGCACGGCTACGACGACGAGGCCCTGCGCAAGATCACCCACGAGAACTGGGTGCGCGTATTGCGCCAGACATGGCATGAAGAGTAGGGAGGTAAACAGCCCGGAAAGAGACGGGGAATGAAAAAGAAACTCAGGCGGATTATGGTTGATGGTCAAATATATCTCTGGAAGTTTGTTCCAGGCTATGTGGCAACTCATGATCCCGCGAATCCATGGCAGTGTCATGATCATTTTACTGCCTATCTGCTCCAGATGAAAGCCAGTCCTCTTCAGGTTTCTTTTCTTAGCTGGGAAGATCCTGTGAGTGGGGGTCCGCTCCGGACTGGTATGTCACCTGGTCTTGATGAGATACACTCACAGTCATGGAGAGTGTATCTTCATACTCCCAAATATGCAGCCTGGATCATTCAACGGGCCTTGAAAGCGGGCTGGCAGCCTGAGCAAAGCCGGGCACCATTTGTCGTGGAGCAAGGAGTTCAGTGGCTTATACCGGGAAGAGACTACTGAGCAAGCGTCCTTCTAATGGTCAAGGCGCAGAAGAGTAGGTATCACGATCGGTAAACTTCTCCTTCTTGTGTGCTTACTCCATTTATTCTTTGTTAGCTCTCTCTTCAACTGCGGTAGGTATATCTCTTGCTAAAGTTCCTTACTAACCGTTTTCCCTTGACTCAATTTGTATGCATCGCGGTCTCTCTGCACACCTACAAATCGGTGATTATAGCTCTTCCTCGTTCTACTTCATGCAGGAAAATTATAACATTCTTGCCTTTCTATTATATGAAGTCCGTCTAGATAGTGTATACTAGAGGTATGGGAAAAAGAGTATCGGTGCAAACAGCCTTGACAACGGAAGAGCTTCATGAGCGCTATCGCCAGACGAAGGATGCAGTAGAGCGGACTCA
>JALYTT010000295.1 GCA_030854145.1 Chloroflexota bacterium
GGCTTGTCAATCGCACCCCTCCCTCCCTTGTGGCTACTCGCCCTCGGCGCGTATCGCGACGATGTCGTTGCGGGCTGCCCAGGAGTTCAGGTCGCGGCGCTGGATGGCGGCGGCCATCATATCAGCGAACAGTTCAGGGGTGCAGGCGAAGGTGGGGATGCCGAAGCTAGCGAAGGCGCTGGCGTTGTGCTGGTCGAAGCTGGGCGTTCCCTTGTCGCTGAGGGCCAGCAGGCAGATGACCTGCACGCCTTGCTGGACCAGGGTGGCGGCACGACATAACATCTCCTGCTGATCACCGCCCTCGTACAGGTCGGTAACCAGCACCAGGACAGTCTGCGTTGGCCTGGTAATCACCTGCTGGCAGTAGGCCAGCGCGCGGTTGATGTCGGTGCCCCCACCAAGCTGCACGCCGAAGAGCAGGTCAACCGGGTCCTTGAGGTCGTCGGTCAGATCGACCACCGATGTGTCGAAGACGATCATACGCGTAGTGATAGAGCGCAGCGAGGCAAGCACCGCGCCGAAGATGCCCGCGTACACCACTGAGGTTGCCATCGAGCCGCTCTGGTCGAGGCAGAGCACAATGTCGCGCAGGGAGGAGCGTTTGTGTCCATGGCCCACCAGACGCTCGGCGATGATGGTGCCGCGATCGGGCAGGTAGTTTTTCAGGTTGGCGCGGATGGTGCGGTCCCAGTTGATCTCATTGGCGCGCGGCCGATAGGTGCGCGTGGCCCGGTTCAGGCTGCCCTTCACGGCCTGGATAAGTTGGTTTGCCAGCTTGCGCTCCAGATCGTCCACCACCTTGCGTACCACGTGGCGCGCGGTCTCCTTCGTTTTTTCAGGGATGACGCGGCTGAGCGAGAGCAGATTGGCCACCAGGTGGACATCGGCATCCACCGTTTCCAACAGCTCAGGTTCCAGCAACAACTGCGTGAGGTTGAGGCGATCCAGCGCGTCTTGCTGCATGACTCGCACTGCCGAAGTCGGGAAGTAGGTGCGGATATCGCCCAGCCAGCGCGCGACGTTGGGGGAGGAGCCACCCAGGCCCGCCGAGCGTTCGCTGTCGTAGAGTGCCTCCAGTACTTTGTCCATGCCCAGATCGTCGCCACCCAACCCGACGCCTATACCCTCGCCATCCCCACCCTCCCCTGGCTGGCCTTTTCCGCCTACTCCGCTCTGGCCCTGTGCCTCCTTGCCCAGCACGAGCCGCCAGCGGCGCAGGCGCTCCTTCTCATCGATTGTCATCTAGTTGTACCTCCAGAATGTGTGCGAGTACTGGCAACACCATATGCGCTCGTTCCTGGTTGAGCGTGGGCACTGTGACCTCAATGGTGCCGGGCGCCTTTGTGGTGCGCGTGGTTCCCGCAGCCGTCGAGTCGAGCCGTTTGACCTTCTCGCCCATCGCGCGGCGCTCCGGCGGCTGGAAGCCTGAGAAGGCGCGTCTCAACAGGGGCAGCAGGGTCACGAAATCGTCAGGTGACAGTGTGCTTAGCCAGGTGTTCAGGGCGCGCCAGAGGCCATCCTGGTGCAGCAGGAGTAGCCCACTCCCGCGCAGCACACCCTCGACCCAGGCGGCGGCCTGGGGAGCGGGCGTCACCGGCGAGAGGGTGAGTCGCGCCAGGCGTTGCAATTCCTCCTCGTCCAGCACCTGCTGCTCCAGCAACAGGCGGCAGCAGCGCCCGCGCACCAGACCGTGAATGCTATCGTTGTCGATCAGTTGGCGCATGGTGGACTGCCACGCGCTCTGCTGCTCGTCGCGATGCAGCGTATTCACGCTCTCCTGCACATTGTCGATGCTGCCCACCATGGCCTGCGCGGCATCGTCATCAAGGGAGGCGCAGGCGCCGGGCAGGCCCACGATGATGCGCTCGAAGAGGCCGTTGATCACGGAACTGATCTGCTCGATATTTGTCTGGCGCACGTTGCCGTAGCGCGCGATACGTGCCAGTGGCGGCAGGGCATCCATCATGTGGCGCACATCGGCCGAGACCGCAGCCCGCTCCTGTACACAGCGTAGCAGATGGTCTATGGCGCCTGGCAGTTCGGCCAAAATCGTTCTGTCGAGCAGTTCGGTCAGGGCTGGCAGATCGTTGATCTCGTCGGCCTGGTGGCGCACGAAGGATGCGGCGGCCACCTCGACGGTATTGCCCCAGATGTTGGCCTCGATCAGCGAGACCACGAACTCGACGCGCCATTGCAGTTGCCAGTACTCGTGGAAGGTGCCACGCTTGCCGGCGGAGACGCGCAGCGGGTTGCCCCACTCGATGCCAAGCAGACGCAATTGGTGGAGCAACTGGCTGCGCGCGCGGTCGGTATCGTTGCGCAGATCGAAGTCCAGCTTCTCAATAGCGGTTGAGGGCTTGAGGCGCAGGCGGCGCTGCTTGATCTCCAGGTCGCGCTGCAAGGGAACCGCTGGTGTCTCCGCTGGCACCTCGCCCAGGCGCTCGCCGATCTCCAGGGCAGCGCGTATCAGGTGCATAGGGGCCGCGTCTCCGTGGCACAGCACGGTCTCGATGGACTCGTGTAGCTCGGCGAGGCCCGGCATGGGTAGATCGCGCAGCGAAGCTAGCGTCTCACTGAGCCTGACGGCCTCGATCACGCTGGCGGAGGAGGCGTCCAGGCCCTGTTTGCGCAGCAGGTGCGCCGCGCTGGCCAGCCAGCGAATCGTCACGCGATCAGGCGCCGTCCACAGGTGCTCGTACCAGCCGGGCGAGGTGACGCCCGCGCCGTAGCCGCTGCGGTACGAGAGGCGCGAGTTCGTCCAGGGAATCCAGGTGGCCTCGACTTTGACGCGTTTGAGGCCGCTGAGCAGGGCGGCATCGGCTCTGGCCGGCGGTGTATCGAGATTGGTCAGCACTGGCGCATGCCAGGCGCCGCATACGACGGCGATGCGCGTGAAACCCTCCTGTTCGGCGGCGCGGATCGCCTGGCGCATATGGGCCTCGCGTTGGGCCTCGTGTTCGTTCTTAGGGATAGTATCGACGCGCAGGGCCGTCATAGCCTCCAGAATGCCCTCGAACAGGTCGGTGATGTCGCGCCGCTGCTCGATCTGCCGCTCCCACCACAGTTCATGATCGCTATAGCCAGCGGCCAGCGCCAGCATGGCCAGCGGGTCATCCTGTGGCAGCGCTGGAGGAGCCTCTGCGGGCGTCTCCTCATCTAACGGATGCTCATCAGGCACGTTTTCATCAGGCGTGTTCTCAGCGCCTGTTGGAGGCGTGCCTGTGATAACCTGTTCTCCTTCAGGGCTGAGCGGCTCACGGCCTAATTGGAAGGCCTGGGGCAGGTCCATAAAGCGCGCCGGGATGCTGTGTTCAAGGGCGTAGCGCAGGGCCTGCCATTCGGGCGAGAAGTGCGTGAAGGGATAGTAGACGGCACTCTGCGGATTGTCGGGCGCATAGATGAGCAGGGCGACGGGCGGGCGCATCTCAGCGTGCATGAGGAGCGTCAGGACGGCCTGAGCGTCAGGCGGCCCCTCCACCAGCACGATATCTGGCTCCAGCGTGTGTAAAGCGGCGCGCAGGCCTCGCGCGCACCCTGGGCCGTGGTGGCGCACGCCGAAGATGTGAATGCTCAAGGCTAGAGCACCTCCTGACACGCGCGATACAGGTCTTTCCAGCCATCGCGTTCTTTGACCACCGTTTGCAGGTATTCCAGCCAGACGACGCGATCCTGCACCGGGTCCTTCACGATGGCTCCCGTGATGCCTGCCGCCAGATCGCTGGCATTGAGGCGGCCATCGCCGTAGTAGGCCGCCATGGCCAGGCCGCTGTTGATCACAGAGATGGCCTCGGCGGTGGAGAGCGTGCCGCTGGGCGCCTTGAGTTTGGTCTTGCCGTCGAGGGTCATGCCCGAACGCAGCT
This sequence comes from Chloroflexota bacterium, assembly GCA_030854145.1. Next base: position 3,861 of record JALYTT010000295.1, read on the forward strand.
CGCGGAAGACGGTCACCACGCGCTTGATCTCTTCGAGGGCGGGTTTCTCGGCTGGTAGTTCAAGAGCCTGGCCCAGGGTGGCAACGCGCCGGTCCACGATCTCGACCTCTTCGGCCAATGTGTCGGGCAGGGGGAGGATCACGGTATTGAAGCGGCGCATCAGGGCGCTGGATAGCTCGTTGACGCCCTTGTCGCGGTTATTGGCGGTGGCGATGATGTTGAAGCCTTTGCGCCCCTGCACCTCCATGTTGAGTTCTGGCACGGGCAGCGTTTTTTCGGATAGGATGGTGATCAGCGTGTCCTGCACCTCGCTGGGGATGCGGGTCAGCTCCTCAATGCGCGCGAGTCTGCCGGTCTCCATGGCGCGCATCATGGGGCTGGCCACGATGGCGGCGGGCGAGGGACCCTCGACCAGCAGGCGCGCGTAGTTCCAGCCGTAGCGGATCGCGCCCTCGTCGGTGCCCGCTGTGCCCTGGATGAGCAGTGTCGAGTCGCCGGCGATGGCCGCCGCCAGGTGCTCGCTCACCCAGCTTTTGGCGGTGCCGGGTATGCCATAGAGCAGCAGGGCGCGGTCGGTAGCCAGGGTGGCGACGGCAATCTCGATCAGGCGCGCGTGACCGATGTATTTGGGCGAGACCACGAAGCCGTTGGACAGCTTGCCGCCAAGCAGGTAGAGGCGCACGGCCCACGGCGAAAGCTCCCAGTTCGGCGGGCGCTGGCGCTCGTCTATCTTACGCACCTCAGCAAGCTCTTCCGCGAATTGCTGCTCGGCGTGCTGGCGCAACACGCTATTGAGTGCGGTCGTTTCAGCGTTTGCTTGAGGGTGCAGATCACCTTCGTCCACATTGGTTGTATCATTATTTCTGCTATTATGCGTTTTGCTCATCGTGAAATCTCCTCCATAAGGCGCTGGCGAAATTGAATTGTTTCAGTAAATTTTTGCAGTTCTTGTGCCCAATAGTCTTTCTCCCACCTGTTCATCTCTGTTTCTGGCAAGGTCCATGCCCCAGGCTCTACTACTGCGTCGAAGCATGTCCTGGGCAAGGCCGTAGCAGCTATTGTAAGACTTGTCATCCAGGGTTGATAGTCAGATGATTTTGTATGCCGTAGCAGTAGATTGATATGCAGTTGAAGTGTTGTGAGGTACACCTTGCCTAATTCCTCACTCCAGGGTCGGGGGAGTGCGGCCAGCATGTCTTCCCAATCCACGTTTTCCGAGAGTGTCAGATGGGTAATTATGTACTTGACTCTGTTCTCCGCCGCTTTTGGTGACATACATGCAAATAACTTCCCACGCAGTTCCCGCCATGAACCCTTGTCGTGTTTTTGCTGGTGAAGCCAGTCATCAATGGAGGTTGCCCACCGTGGATGCTTGTGGAGAATGGCGGCACGGGTCCAGCCTTCGAGAATGGCGTCACTCCATTTATGAGAAGTGGCGGCCTTCACAAGGTCGTCGGGTGAGCAGCTAAAGCGTTCCTCCCAATGCGCGGGCGGGACGACAGCCATGACCTGGGTCAGCCACCAGGCGCGTTCTCCCTTGCCAGATGGAGGTTTGATCGCGATGCCGTCACGCTCCCAGGCTTTATCGAGTGTAGTTGGCAGCTTGACTGCCAGCTTGCCATCGGTGTATGTAAGCATGGCGTCAGCGCGCGCCTGCATGCGTTGCACGAGAGCCGACGCGGGTAAGCGCACCAGGAGCGCGACTGCGATGGCGCGCACGTTGCTGCTGCGATCATCGAGGGCGGTTTCGAGGAAGGCTTCGTCCTCGGAGGAGAGTCCCACTTCAAATGTTTCTAGCAGGCTAGCGCGTGCCTCGGCCTTCTCCTGTTTCCATACTGTTGTGAGCCACGCGCGAGCCTGCGTGGGATCTATAGCTCGCAGCGTATGCAGAAGCTCGCGGCGTTGCACGAGCGTGCCCTCCTCCCAGAGCGTTTCGGCGTCGGAGGGGAGGGCATTATCGGCCGTCGTGGCCCTGACCCATGACCACTGTAGGTTGAACTGGCTCAGCCAGCGACCGCGCTCGCCGATCACGGCGGCCACGGCTCTGCGGGTCTCGCTTGAATGTTTATTGAGTGCGTCGGGCAGCAGTTCGGGTGGCAGGCGCTTGCCCGCGTCGCGCAGGAGTGCCAGCGCTTCGTTCAGGATCTCTTCGCTATATTCTCCGTTCATGCACTGTGCTAAGAGCGTGGCCGCCGCTGCTGAGCATGGTGGGAGAGTCTCAGACGGCGCTGGCTCCGGGATAGTGGGAATTTGTTCTGCTACCTTTCCCGCCTGCTTGTATATGGCCCAGACGCCAGCGGTCAGCAGCAGCGCACGTTCTTTCTCCTGCGCTTCTGAGAGCTTTGCCGTGAGGGTATCTACGGCCGTTCCCGTCTCGATATGTGTCGTATCCACCTGCGCGGTGCCAAGGAGCGCGGCGGTGACGAATGCGTCCATTGTTATCTCCCCTTCATAGGTTTCTTTGTAGGGGCGCCGTTTACAAGTCCGTGTTACAACAAGTGATAGGCGCCATCGGCCAGTACACCCAGGGGGAACAGTGCCTCTCCGTCCCACCCGCCGGCGAAATCGATGGGTCTGCCTCCTGAGAGAGCCAGCAGGCGCCAGTACTCGCCTTTTGCGAGCGGGAGGGCGGCTCCACTCTGATCGCGAATAGACCAGCGTTGTTGTTGGATATCGTAGACAGGCGTGACGTTCTGAAGCACGCACAAGTTGCGTTCCAGCCAGGGTTGCCGTGCCAGGGCTGCTGCAATACTGGCTAGAAATGTATCCATGCTCTCTGTGCCAGGTAGTCGCTCTGTAATGGGAGCGATCTCGCCACGGCGGACTTCGATACGCGCACGCTGGGGGTAGGCGCCGGGCCAGAAGGCCACATCAGCATGCTGGCGGGTGCCGAGCAGGTACACTTTTGAGAAAGGCGTGCTGGCCACGGCGAATTGCAGCAGCATAGCGTTACGTCCACTATGTATGCCTAGCAGCCAGGTGTACTGAGTATGCAAGCGTGTACCATGCTCGACGCGCTGGCCCAGGAACAGCCAATCGTCGGTAACGACCGTGCCGCGTGTGGCCACCTCTTCCTCTGGAATGGACCAGCCGATCATCTGGCGCACGTCTTCCTGCAGCGCGGTATCCAGCTTCTCACCCTGGCGGAAGGCGTGGGTCAGCAGTGCCAGGCGGCCTACCTGCGCAAGCAGCCGTTCAGGCCAATCCGGCGACGCGTTAGGGATGGTTGCCAGGGCGCGCAGGCGGTTGGCGATGGCGGGGGCCTGCGCGTCATCCAGCGGCGCGGCCTGATTTTCCCAGAACGAGGCGGGCTGCGTCTCGACGCTTGCCAGCCCACTGCGCAGCAGGTCGTTCAACCAGAGATCGAGGCGGTCCAGGCCCTGTGAGACGCGGGTAAGTCGCTTCCCCGCGCGTTTGCTCTGGGCTGCATCAGTACGAGCGGGAGCCTGCGGCGCTCCTGCATCTTCGGGAGTGGTTGGCTTCTCGCGCTTCTTGCTCGCGGCCGAGCGCTTAGCTAGCCATGTCGCCACCCATTCGGGGTGCTCAGCAGTTGGGATGGCTGAAGGAGTGTTGACGGCCAGTAACAGCAGGCCAATGCCGTGCTTACAGGGGAACTTCCGGCTGGGGCAACTGCACTGGATGGTGGTGCTGGAGAGATCGACGCGTACCTGGTAGAGTGCGCTTCCCTGGCATTCTCCCCACAGCGCCTCCGCACTCTGACCGGGGTGCTGCCAGTGTCGCGCTCCGGCAAGCTTTTTGCCCGCGTTCGCCGAACTGCTATCGGGGGCCAGGGCCATAACTTGATCGGTGCTGAGTTGTATGCCCAAATGTGCGCCTCCCAAATCAACGTGTTTTTTTGTGCTCTGCAAAACAATTCTTTCGCAGTATGACAGATGTGGAAGGCAAAACTCAAGCGCACAGTACTGATAGCCCTGATGTGGGCCATGCTGACACCTTTTAGGCGCGTGCTTCGTGTCTTTTCATAGGAAACGACTTGACACCTATTCTATTTCTATTGCACAAGGAGAAGACAAGATGTGCATAAGCTGTGGCTGCGGAAAGCCAGATGATAACCACGGGGACGAACGCAATATCACGCTGGAAGATATCAACCAGGCAGCAATAGCCGCCGGCACAACGCGTGACCGGGCGATTCAGCATATGTTGGATGGCTTACAGCAGATGAGCCAGCATCAGCCATCGTCGGGTCAGCCGCAGGATACGAATCAGGCTCAGCCATCGTCGGGTCAGCCGCAGGATGCTGCGCACCAGACAGCGCAGAATCAAACCTCGTCCGTGCATAAAACAGCTACACGGACTCCTGGGGAGCCTGCCTCATCAGGAGATGGAGATTCAGGTACAGCCTTTGCTAACGATTTGCAGAACCCGGCGAGCTAGAGGGCTGCCGGTCAATAGAACTTGATGAAAGGTGAGAGCTATGGAGGAGCAGGCCAAGTTACAGCATATTCCTGTAAAGATGTACCGTGCCGAAGCGCGCCTGATGGTCGCAGCCCCCATGCCAGGCATGGAGGCGGAGGATATTGTGGTGGAGGTCACGCCTGATGGCCGCTTGATACTCCACGGCGAGCTGCGTGCGGCGCTCAAGAACGTCAAGGAACTGCTAATGGATGAGTGGAGCATTGGGACCTACCATCGGGAGCTAACGCTGCCGGAGACCGTTGATGGTGAGCGCGCCAATGTGACCTATGGCAATGGCGTTCTGGTGGTAGTCCTGCCGACCAGCGAGCAGTTTCATCCGGCGCGCCTGACGCTTGATACGCTTGGCTCAGGACACGGCGAGCGCGTTGGCAATTCGGGTTTTCCGCCCAGTTAAATGGATGTGTCCAGACCGCGTAAGGA
>JALYTT010000708.1 GCA_030854145.1 Chloroflexota bacterium
TCCACACAGTGGAACAACTGAACACTGGTTTCAAATTGCTCAAAGTATACACGGCTATTTCGGAAAAGTCAAGGGAATTTGGGATGAATTTTTTGGGTCAGCAAGATTGCCTGGTTGTGTCGTAGGGCGTGACTTGCCTTCGCCGTCCTGTCACTCCCAGGACGGCGAAGGCAAGTCACGCCCTACGACACAACCTTTATTATTTCACGCTGGTGACTATCACATCAAAAATCAGGTCCGAGTTAGGGGGAATATTCGAACCCTGGGGCGATTGCGCACCATAGGCGAGCGGCGCTGGGATGTAGATGCGGCGAATGCCGCCTGTCTTTATACCTAGCAGGCCCTCATCGAAACCCTTAATGACCTGGCCCAGACCAACCTTGAAAGGGAAGGACTGACCGCCATGATCAAAGGAACTATCGAATTTCTTACAGGTACTTGCTATCCAGCCCGCATATTCTACGCTAATCGTACTGCCTTTCTTAGAGGCAGGGCCGGTTCCCACCTTCATATCAACGTACTTGAGGCCATCCTTTTGCGTCACTGGGGTGCCGGTAATCGGAGGAGAGGAGGCCGGACCCGCCGCGGGAGTGGCTTTGGCGGTATAAATAGCCGGCACCTGGTCAGAGGCAGTAGAAGATATAAAGCAGTCGCGTGTGATCGCTGTGGCGGTAGCATGGATATGGAGATTGGCGACGGCAGTGGCTGTCGCTATGCGTGAGGCAGTCTGCTGCGCCGTGATACGCTGGTACTGCCAGAAGCTCAGCGATGCGATAGCCGCGATCACAACAACCGCGACGATGCTCCAGATAATCTGCCAGCGCCGGCGCCGGCGCGCGATGCGTCTCAGGCGCTCCTGCTGACGCTGCCCCGGTTTCTGGTTTTTTTGCTGCAATGTCCCTGTCTTTCCTTTCATGGTTTGCGCCATGGATATATATCTCCTTGAATACTTGTAGATGATGATGAATAACAAATGCAAGCAGAGGTTACCACGTTTTACCAATCCTGACAAGTAGGTAAAACCCTGAAGCAAACAGGCGCATGAATCAGGAACTCGACAATTTACTAACTATGTGCTAGAATCTTCTACCAATAACAGTATATGGGATTGACTGTTACTGCAAAACGAACATCCGCAGCAACATAGCGAGTATGTTTACACGCAAAAAGGAAGGCACGAAACATGCCATCTCAGGGATATATCCGCTTCCCAACCATTCACCAGGATCAGATTGTGTTCGTCTCCGAGGACGACCTCTGGCTTGTAGCAAGCGATGGTGGACGCGCAGAGCGCCTGACGGCGGGGGTAGGCAGGATCACCAGTCCGCATTTCTCGCCCGACGGGCAAACGCTGGCATTCGTAGGCCGCGAGGAAGGGCCAAGCGAAGTTTTTAGTATGCCGGCACAGGGGGGCCTGGAGCGGCGCCTGACGCATCAGGCCGCCTCCTGCGAAGTCCTCGGCTGGTCGCCTGCCGGCGACGAGATACTGTACGGCAGCAACGCGGCTCAGATGAACGGGAGATTCAAGGTGATCTACGCGGTCACCACGCAGGGCGGTCTGCCTCGCCAGCTCCCCTTTGGCGCGGCAAATGCCATCTCTTATGGCCCTCAAGGTGGCGTGGTGCTCGGACGCAACATCGGCGAGCCTGCCCATTGGAAGCGCTACCGGGGCGGCACCGTAGGCTATCTGTGGTGCGATCAAGATGGCAACGGCACCTTCCAGCGCCTGCTGCGACTGGATGGCAACATCGCCAACCCCTGCTGGGTCGGCGCGCGCATCTACTTTCTCTCCGACCATGAAGGCGTGGGCAATGTCTACTCCTGCACGCCTGCTGGCGAGGATATCCGCCGCCATACCGAGCATCACGATTTCTATGCGCGCAACCTCTCCACCGACGGCGAGCGCCTGGTCTATCACGCGGGCGCCGATCTCTACCTCCTCGATCCCGGCAGCCAGGAGGCGCGGCGCCTGGACATAGATCTACCGAGCACACGCACACAGCGCAACCGCAAGTTTGTCTCAGCCAGCCATTACCTCGATAGCTACGCCCTCCATCCCCAGGGACACATGGTTGCGCTGACGACGCGCGGCAAGGCCTTCTCGTTAGGCAACTGGGAGGGACCGGTGATCCAGTATGGTCTGCTGGATGGGGCGCGCTATCGCCTGCTGGAGTGGCTCAACGATGGCAAACGCCTGGTGGCGATCAGTGACGCCAGCGAGCGCGAGGCGCTTCTCGTCTTTACTCCCGAAGATGCCACTGAGAAGACATATGACGACATCGAGTTTGGTCGCGCTGTCGGATTGCATGTCTCGCCAACCGACGATAGAGTCGCGATTACCAACCACCGGAATGAATTGATCGTCGCCGACCTGGAGACCGGGACGGCACGGGTCCTTGACCACAGCAACTATGCACGTATTCAAGGTGTGGCCTGGTCGCCCGATGGCAACTGGCTGGCATATGGCTTCGCACGCACATCCCAGACCACCGCCATCAAGTTGTGCAACCTGGAAAGCGGCGAGACCCATTATGTAACCGAGCCTGTGCTCCATGATACCTCGCCTGCCTTCGATCCAGAGGG
>JALYTT010000296.1 GCA_030854145.1 Chloroflexota bacterium
TGGTTACAGGGACGGCGAGGCAAGCCACGCGCTACGGGTGTGGGAGGTGGGTGTGTAGGAACGCGAGTGTGCGCTCCCACGCGAGCTGGGCAGCTTCGGGATTGTAGGCGTCGGGGCGGTCTTCCTCGAAGAACCAGTGTTGGGCTCCGGAGTAGATGTGGAAGGTGACTTCACGGCCAGAGGCGCGGATAAGCTCTTCGAGCTGGCGCGCATCCTCGATGGACTCGAACTCGTCAGGGTCGGCGAAGTGTCCCAGGAAGGCCGCGTTGGCGGTAACGTCCTGGGGGTCACCCAGCCCGTAGAAGGTGACGATGGCGGCAACATGCTGATCAAGCTGCAAGGCCCAGGCGCCGCCCATTGAGAAACCGATCACCCCTACTTTGTCTCCCTGAGTAGCCTGTTGTGCCAGCAGGTAGTCGATGGCGCCCGTGATATCCAGGGAGGCTTCGTCGCTGTTGAGGGTGGACATAAGCTGCTTTGCCCCATCGATGCTGGCGGCTGTTCTACCGTGATAGAGGTCAGGGGCCAGCGCCACAAAACCCTCTCCGGCTAGTCGCTCGCAGAGACTCTTGAAGAATTCGTTGAGTCCCCACCACGCGTGCAGCACCAGAACCCCCGGTCCCCTGCCGCTCGCGGGTACCGCCAGGTAGCCTGTGGTGGTTCTGCCGTTGCTCCCGGCAGCCTCAAATTCTACCATGTTGCCTGTCATCGTCTGTCCTCTCTTTGCCTCACGAATATTGATGTTCACATTCACCTCGTTTGCGCGCCGCTGGTTCATCGTTGTGCAGCGGGCGCTTGCGATTGTGCTTTTTAGTATACCTGTGAAAGAGGACAGCATTGAGCCTATATTTCACTTTGCCAGCCAGTGGAAACGCTTGCGACTTCCAGGAAAATACGGCACTGTCTTTCCAACAGGTGTTGGCAGTGCCGTGAGACCAGAAACAGATCTAAAGCTCGGTTGCTCAGAATGAGTTTCCAGCAAATCAGAATGGCTTTGACGAGGTTTTGGCGCAGTCAGGCAGGAGTTCCTGCTTGTTTCCAGCCAGATGGTTATTGAAACGAGCAAGAAACATCTTAAATGTCTGGAGCAGTCCCTGCCTTTGCGTTGCTTGTCCTGTATCAAGGCGGTGTTGTGCCAGGGCTTCGTGAATCTCCTGATCGTGGATAATTTTCAGATTGGTATAAGAAAAAGGATACATGTGCTACTCCCTTCTTTTTTGTCGCATGCTATGGTCCGGGTTGTCGAGTGGCCGTTTTCATCTCTCAGCAGCATCGCTCATTGATGATGTACCAAGCATAGGCGACAGGCGGTGGTAGTGTGATCTACCTAAAGTGGTAATCCGCCGCCCAAACGGGGGTATTTTTGGCGACAGACGAGGGGAGTATAGCGGCGTTACAGGAGATTGTATCTGTTGGCTTGTGCGAGAGCCTGCGTGCGACTGTTGACGTTGAGCTTACCGTAGATGTTGCGGGTGTGAACCTTGACTGTGCCTATCGAAAGCACTAATTGTCTGGCGATATCGCGATTGGAAAGTCCAGCGGCGATCAAGCCCAATACCTCCAATTCGCGCTCACTCAGAGGTTCGAGCAACGCGTGGTTGGCGGTGGGATGGGGTGGGTTGTCCATTGTGCTGAGGATCGAGTAGATGATGGCCTCCAGGTCACGACGGCTGCCGCGCTCCCAGGCGGCTTGATACGCCTCCTCGCCAAGCTGACGCAGCAGGTCAGCGCGTAGGCGTGCTATCAGAGGCCAGCGATGCAGCCATCCGCTCGCCCAGTCGGGTTGCTGAAAGGCCAGGCCCAGCAGTTCAACGGCTTCTTCCAGCTTACCCTCAGAAGCGCGGGCGCTAGTTTCTAGTGCCAGGCAGATCGTCGCCGGGCCGGGATCGTCACGTCGCTCCCCAAATAAAGAGGTGTAGCCGAGCCGGACGGCGGCATAATTGTTGAGCCCGCAGTCCGCTACCACCTGTCCCCAGCGCGCTCTCTGAGTGTTGCAACTATGTCTCGGCAACGCTGTACTTCCAGGTGTTTGAACGACCTGCCTCCAGTACTCGCTCTGAGTGTGACCACTGCCGAAGAACGGCTCCTGCGCAATGGTCTGACTCTCTCTGGCCAGCGCTGCCCCTTCCATATACGTTTCATCCATCACACAGATCAGAAACGCCAACACCCCCGCCGACAGCATTTTGCCGTCGAGGTTGCTGGTCTCGTTGGCCAGGTCGTGCATCCGCTCAGCGAGCATCCGGGCTTCTTCCAGGCAGCCCTTTAACATGACGAGATGTGTCAACTGGAACATAGCATGAAGCATGCCTTTGACGCTGCCAATTTCGCTCATTAACAGAAGCGCCTCCTGTGCGTACCGCTCACATTCGACATAATCGAGTTGCGCGAGCATAACCTCGGTCAAGTTGAGCGTAATCCAGGCGATACCGTTGCGGTCTCCGATCGCGCGCCGCAGGTCGAGACTTTGCCTGAGTCTCTCCTGGCCAAAATCGTGTTCCTCACTGTCGATCGTCGCTGCCCCCCAGGCCAGAGCTTCCGCCAGGTAGAAGGGATCGCCGAGCGCCTCACACACCGCAGCGCATTCCTGGAAGATTAGTGCCGCCCTGGAGTAGGCGTAGAAACTTTCATCACCTGCCTCCCAAACCGCGACAATGCCCGATACCAACAAGCAGAAGCCGATCTCTGCCTGGTCCTGTCGTGCGTGCGCGGCTGCCAGACAGCGATCGATCTGGGAGCGCACATCACCTTCAATGCGGAGATTACCCAGCAAAATCAGGCGTATCAGCCGTGCCTGGATGCGGTGGAGCATTTCCACCTGCTGATGATTGGAGGTCTGCGAGAACTGCTCAACCGCTGCCTGGAGCAGATGGACAACGTCGTGATAGCGTCCGCGCATATCGGCGAACAGGTGCAGACTCTCCACTGCCTGGTGAAGCGCGACACTCTGTCTTTGCTGGATGGCCAGTTGCCAGGCATGGCGCATGTTCTCAAAGTCAGCCGCGATGGTATCTAACGCCGCAACCTGCCGCCGCGCTTTGATGTCGTGCTCAAGTTGGTGCAGCAGACCGAGGTAATAGTCGATATATGCCCGCTGGACCATCCCTGTCTGCCCGGCAGCAGCCATCTGTTCCGCGCTGTACTGCCGGAGCAATTCATGGACATGGTAGCGTCCACCCGCGTTCAAACGCACCAGTGATTTATCGATCAGCCCGGCCAATGTCTGAAGCGAGGCTCCGGCTACGCCTGCCGCTGCCTCGCGTGTGAAGCCGCCGCGAAAGACCGACAACTTCTGGAAAACGTCGCGTTCGTCTTCTGACATCAATTGCCAGGATTGGCTGAACACAGAGCGGATACTCCGGTGCCTTTCTGGCAGGTTGCGCGAACGGGTCGCCAGAATATCCATGTTGTGCTGAATTTCATGGACAATGTCAGCGGGCGCGAGCGTCTTGAGCCAGCCGACCGCCAGTTCAATTGCCAGTGGCATCCCTTCCACCAGCCGGCAGATTTCCACCACGCTTCCGCTATCTTCGGCCAGATCGAAATCGCCACGTATCTGGCGCGCTCGATCCATAAACAACTGCACAGCACTGTAATCGGCGATTGGCTCGCCGTGCTCTCGATCAGGATAGGCCAGGCCTGTGACCTGCCGAACCCATTCTTCCTGAAGGTTGAGCGCCTCGCGGGAAGTGATGAGGATTTTCAGGCCGGTGGTGGTTGCCAGGATTTCGGAAACAATATTCACGCCATCCAGAAGGTGCTCAAAGTTATCTACCACCAGCAGCATACGTTGAGCATCTTTCTCTCGTAAATAGGCAAAAAACTGCTCATGCAGACTACGGTGATCCTGCTGGAAACAAAAGGGCATGGCTGCGGCGATCGCTGTCAGAATATCGTCGGCCTGGTTCAGCGGAGCAAGCGACACAAAAAAGACGCCGTCGGGAAACACATCACGTTTCTGTGAGGCGACCTCTACCGCCAGGCGTGTCTTGCCGATGCCACCCGGTCCGACTAGCGTCAACAAGCGGCAGGATGGATCATCCAGCAGCATGCTAATATCAGCGATTTCCTGTGATCGACCAATAAACGGGGTTGTTGTAAGTGCTAACCTGTGCATTTCCGCGTCCCTGATTGTATCGTGGATTATCTGCCTCTATTCTACAACAAAGGAGTGTTAAGGTATTGCAGACCTTCGCCCCATTTTCGACGGAGAGCCATGAATGCCTGCTAAAAAAGCCAGGAACTTTTGTCGTTCTTGTTACGTCTAATTCCCTAAGGGAGCAACTATGTGACTCTCCCATTCAATCTGCCTGAAGGGGGTACCAAATGATGCTTGAACCATTTCGTCCCTTGAGAGAAGAAAAGCCTGACCAGGTGCAACCTTCTTTCCGCATGCGCATGACGCGTTCCCTGAATATGATTGCTGCTGGCATGGTCGTCGTGGCTATGGGCCTGGGTGCGCTGCTGCTTTTTACCCATTATCTGCCGCAATCTGGGCGTAATCACTCGGTAATCAACCCCTTGCCAGCCTTAACACAGCCGCCAACTTTGCTTAACCACCAATACGGAGACGATCCGTCAGATCATGACATCCCAACGTTTGCTCTCGACCAATCGGTCGTTTATGCAACAGACGGTCTCCATTCAATTTACGCGCTGCAGGCCAGCACTGGCCTGCAACTGCGACGCATTTCTATGAGCGATATTCCAGGCTGGTCAGTCCTGGCTAATAGTGGCGTTCTCTACACAATCGCTAACCCGCCGCAAAACGGGTTCAACTCCATTGAGGCATGGAATACCAGCAATGGCTCCTTGCTCTGGAGCCGGAAGCTCTGGGGTTCCGCCTGGGGAGCGAGCGTTGTCATGGGAGCTTCACCTCCGCTTGTTCTCGCTGACGGAGTTATCTATGTCTGCGCCTCTCCTGGTGGGGGCGATTTCAAGATCTATGCTATACACGCGAGCGATGGAGCACCTCTCTGGAGCCATGATCTCAACACGGGTATGCTTCCCCAGCCTCTTGATCGTATTATCGTGGTCAATGGGGTGATCTATGTCAGCTCTTCAGGAAATGCCCTGACCGCCCTGCGCGCAAAAGATGGTTCAGTTTTGTGGAATGATGGACCTGGCGGGGTGAATTCGCTCCCAACTGTGGCAAATGGCAGCATGTATGTGAGCATTAATACTCAGGTTGATCTTGGTCCCCATCTAGATGAATTTGCGGCTGTGAGCGCCGCGACTGGCAAGGTCCTCTGGCACTATACGCTGGATAGCGGACCAGTAGGCTCCGCTGTTGTAGTGGGAAACACCGTCTACATCGGATCAGATGAGAATAAAGTCTATGCTTTCGATGCCAACAGCGGCATGCTCAAGTGGTCCAGAGAAATGGATCAGCTTCATGCTTTGCCGAGGAGTGATGATCGAAATGTATTCGTTGGATCCGTCACCGCTCATACAGTCCTGGTTGGCTCAGAGGATGGCTATGTCATCGCATTACAGGCCGATACGGGAGCTTTCCGCTGGTATTACCAGAGCAATGGACTCTACACGGCACCGACAATTGCGCAGGGAGGCGTGGCTTATATGCAGTCCGACTACCCTGATACCGCTGTGATCGCAATGTCAGCTCTGGATATCCAGAGCGGCCAGTTGCTCTGGAATACTTCCCTGGGAAAATACGTAGGGCCGACTGATGCTGCGACTCCCACGTCAGGGATTACCCCACACCTGCCGGGCATTCCTTCATTTACTGTAGAGGATGTGAGGCAGTACCTTAAAACGCATACTTTCTCAGATTTGAACACTACCGGCACGCCCACGATTACCTTCACAAACTATAAAAGCGCCCTTGGCCTGGTTGGTATCACTGAAGGAGTGCCAGGAGAAGCCAGTGCGCCCAACCCGATGGATAAAGAACTGGTCTGTATCGTGATATGGAAAAGTACGTACTACGATCAAACGCGGCAGAAAGAGATGGAGAATACGGGCTACGTCATATTCAGCGCGAATACAGGGGTAATGATCGGAGGCGGTAGCTCAGGCGGCCCTACATAGGGCCGCTGACATCCTGTTTTTGTTGCACTCTCGTTTATCAGGTACCGAGGGCTTTTCCTAATTCATAAGCCCTCCTACACATGAGCTAAAACGCGTTGAGGAGAGCTGATGAGATCAGAGCGACTGGTTTGCCATTTTATCGGTACTGGACATGCCTTACCAGCCAGCAGTACCCGACTCGCCTTTAAACGGCCCAACAATCTGACTTGTAATCCACCCTCCATAAAAATCCCCCGCCTGCGCCTGCACCTTCTCGCCATCCACATAGCAGGCGTCCATCTTGCCGGGATAGAGGGCGACATAGCCGGCGAGCGCCTCGTAGGGGTGGGTTGGCTGGCGATAATACCAGGCCCCGTTGGGGAGGGATCTCTCTCCGACCTTGACTGTGTAGTAGGAGGCGCTGCCCTTCCATTCGCAGAATGTCGTGTGTCGCGTAGGGATGAAGTATGCGGCGAGCTTCACATCTTCCGGTGGGATATAGTAGACCGGCGGGTGGCTGGTCTCCAGGATACGTTTGGCGCGACGCGTATCTGCGATGACGACGCCATTCAAGATGGCCTGGATATGCCGGCTGCTGTCCTCTAGCCGGGGAGGGCGTGGATAATCCCAGACTGACTCCTGGCCTGGACTTGGCTCGATGCGGTTATGTCGCTGCATGATGGGTTGTTTCCTTTTCTAGTGAGTGTTGCTGCGAGAAATGCCCGTGTATGTACCCCTCTTAAGATGCCGCGAACCTCCCAAAGGGATAATAGACCCGGCGCGAATACACCAGTGGACAGCCGGCATGACTTCGCCTATAATGAACGTACGCGATCATTGTATAGGGCCGTGTGGTATTCTGAAAGGGCGCAGGGAAGGAAAAAAGGAGGGGACGTGAGCCATGAAAGTACTGGTTCGATTAGCAGTGTTGGCCTTCATCTTGCTGGTCCTTTTTGCCCTATTTGGCACGACCCTGGCGAATTTTTTGCGAGGTGTGGGCGGTACCGCATCCACTACATTCAATAGTGCCACCGCGTCTATCCAGGCGGAGCTTATTCCCGCTTCGCAGTCGAGCAGCGCGCATCTCCAGCTCAAGGTCCAGGGGCTGGTGCCGCATGCAGACTATTTTGTGACGCTCCATCAGGATAATTGTGATGCCCCCAGACTATTGAGCGTTGGCCAGTTCTCCACCGATGAAAACGGTGTCTCCCTCGATGACTTTCCCGTGTCATTGCTTAATGTCGATATCACGCAGCGCTCGCTGTGGATCAACATTCATCAGGGCGGTTCTGCATCGGGTACATCGCTCAAATGCCAGCAGATAGATACATCGCTGTTCCGCCACCCGGTCGGAAGCATACCCCCTGCATACGTGCGGCAGATGTTCATATAGCCTATTACACACGTTTGAGGATCAGAACCTGGAAGTTGCCCATACCGGCCGGGTCGGTCAGCGCGAGGACGCGCTGGCGCAGGTTGTACCAGCGTAGGAGGGCTACCTGACCGCGGTCGCTGGCACGTTCTGTCTCGGCGGCGGCAAATTCATGCGTGCGGCGATACTCTATTTCTTCGTTGATGCCCATGCGCTCCAACCATAGTCGTTGTGTGCTGAAGGTGTGCAGGTGCAGGCCCTGCCGTCTCCCTTCGGCGAGCAGTGCGCTGAAGTTGACGTGCGCGGTAATATCCTGCTGGCCGGGGCGTGTCAGGGGGCGTTCGTTCATCTGGTGCCGGAAGTAGCAGGCCAGCGTGCCGCGTGGCCGCTGGGGGGTATAGAGCCTGCGAGCTTTGTCGCCGTAGTCGATGGTGAGGATGAAGCCGCGCTCCAGCAGGCCCGTTGCGCGTTGCAGCCAACGCAGCGCGTCGAGGTTGATCTCCGCCCGCCAGCCATCGTCAAAGGTGCGCCAGGGAACCTGATAGGCGTCGAGGTAGCTGGCCACCTCCGGCGAACCTGGTTCCCCCAGCACCTCGCATAGTTGGCCCTCACGCAGATCAACGTATACCTCGTAGAGTTGCCTGCCGCGCTTCTCGACGATATGCACGGGGAAGGCATCGATCAGTTCGTTCGAGAGAATGACCGCTGGCTTTGTCTGGCCGCGCGAGCTATCTGGCGTGCCTATGACATCCTGTCCCGCGTGGATGTCCTGGATAGCGTAGTCGAGTGCCTCGTGCAGGTCTGGACGCTCCTGGGCGGCCCACTCGCGCACCATATGCGCCAGGTTGCCGCGCCCCGCACCCTGTTCCAGTACGACGAACGGTCGCGGTCGCCCCAGTTCTCCCCACATAGTGTATAATTGCCGACCCAGGCAATGTGCGAAGATGGGACCGATATCGGGACTGGTATAGTAATCGCCCTCCCAGCCCATCTTCGCGGCCCCCGTCACATAATAGCCGCCCCCCGGTTCGTAGAGGGCCATGCGCATATAGTCGGCGAAGGACAGCGGCCCCGCCTGCTGGATGCGCTCTACGATAATGCGTTGCAGTGGTGTAGCTGGCATGTGTGCTCCATGACGTATTTGTGTAGTGAGAATATTGTAAGGTATAGCCGCAAGAGGCGCTTCTAATTAGGGCCGCTACTGCTCTGTCAAAGTTCATGGCACGGGTGAGTTGGCCCTTTCCCGCGTAGGGATGCGGCTTGCCGCATCCGTGTGGCAGGCCTCTCCCGCCCTCGCACGCGAGGCCGGCACACGGA
>JALYTT010000297.1 GCA_030854145.1 Chloroflexota bacterium
CCTCTAGCCACCCGGATGCGGCAAGCCGGATCCCTACGCGGCAGGGGGAAGCGCCCCGATACCCGTCAATCGAAGCTTGACGGATCCCTACGCGAGAGGGGGCTGTCCACGATTTTCAGAATGCTCTGGTAAGCGAGGGCGTACCAGGTCAAGATACCAGTACGGCAGGCGCTTGCGCAGCAGCGGTTTGCCGCGCGCGATGTTGCCGGGGATGGTATCGCGAATGCTATAGGCCAGCTCGCCGGTCAGCGAGCCTGCCACGTCGCCGGGCGCGTAGCTGGGCGAGAGTGCAGTCGAGCGCCGCCCGGTGCGCTGCTCGCGCGTATCGATGGTCATCATCATGACTGCCGGCTCACCCTCCTCGGCGATGACCTCGTTCCAGGGATATGAGGAGCAGGAGGGCGAGAAGATGCCGCTCATGCCGTTGGCGCGCACGCCGTTGTACTCTCCGCTCCAGTTGGCGAGCGTCAGGTAGACGTTGTGCTCGCCGGCGCGCACGCGCCAGAGCAGGCTGTGGATGGGATCGTCACCCTCAGGCGCGATATGTGGTCCGAAGGGGATGGTCGTTGCTCCCAGGCTGACGGGGTCTGGAAAGTTCAGGAAGGCGGGCGCGCAGACCATGTCGGCGCCCTTGCCTGCGAGGATGCGCAGGGTCTCCGGGAAGAGCACATCGTAGCCGGTGGCCAGGCCGATGCGCCCGCTGGGGGTATCGAATGTTGGCAAGCCCAGGTTGCCGGGGCTGGCCCAGAGGTGGTCGGCGCGTGTCAGGTGCAGCTTGCGATAGACGCCGTGGATACCTTCGGGGTCGATCAGCAGCACCGTGTTGTAGTAGGCAGGCGTGTCGCGGGCCCCCGCAGCATCTGTACCGACGCATTCCGCCACGCCCAGGACCAGACTGATCTGGAACTCGCGGACCAGCGCCACCAGTGCCTCAGTCTCCGGTCCGGGAACGCGAATAGCGCCGGCGCGCATATGGGATACCAGGTCGCCATCCAGCGGCGGAACGGGGCCGGGGAGCATCAGTTCGGGCAGCACCAGGATATCGGGATACACCGGGGCATGCTCACGCATCAAGTACACTACCAGGCTGCATAGCGTGTGGAGCATCTCAGCGGGCGGCGGGGCAGCATATTTCTCGCGCTCTCCGCGCATATCTTGCAGGTTTGGCTGGATGAAGGCGGCGCAAGAAAGCTGTCCAGGAGGCAATTCTCGTAGCCCGTAGAGACCATGATAGCGCAGCGGCTCCCACAGGTAGGTATTGTGAGCTAGCGTGGCATACTCGGCGGGCTGGCGGTCCGCGAGGCGATCACCCACAGGCTCCTCGCCGGGTGCGCCCCAGCTTTTATCACGACTGCGGCTGAGATCGATCTCGCCATAGACGATGCCCTCGCCATTATCGAGGTACGCCTGAATGGAGCCATCGGGGTTCAGGATGCAGCTTCCGCCGCTGAACTGCACGCCGCGTTCCTGCCCGTAGCGATTAGCGGCGACCAGGTAGACCCCATTTTCAAAGGCCCGTGCCATCCAGCAACTGCTGGGACTTTTTTCAGCGACCCAGTTGGTGGGGAAAAGCACGACATCGGCTCCGTGCAGCGCGGGGACACGCGTCGACTCGAAGTACATGGCATCCATGCAGATGCAGGCCGTCAGGCGGCCCAGGGGGGTCTCCCAGACGGGCCAGCCCAGGTCACCGTCGCGGGCCCAGCGCGGCTCCGAAATGTAGGCATGGATTTTGCGATAGGTGCCGATGATACCCTGCGGGCCGATCAGGGCCAGCGTATTGTAGTATGCGCTGGTTTCGGGGTCCACTTCAGGCAGGCCGACTGCAATGTAGCAGTCGTAGCGCATGGCAAGTTGGTGGAAGCGCCCGGTCGTCGGGCCAGGGATGGGTTCGACATAGGGAGCGATCTCGGCGCGCGATTCCCAGCAGTAGCCGGTGGTAGCCATCTCCGGCAAGACGATCAGCCGCGCCCCCTGGCGAGCTGCCTCGTCAACCAGGCGCAGGAGATCGTGTATGTTCTGCTCTTTCTCACCTTGAAGCGGTTCATACTGGATGGCTGCAACCTTGTAGCTGGCAGAAGAGGACGCGGATGTGCTCATACAGGACCCCCAGGTGTTGTAAGAATGCCTCGCTTGCACCACTATTATAACCTATATGTTGCGTAGTTGATATAGGGATAAATAGATTGGATGGGGCCAGGCTTTACCAACCAGAGCGAGAGGGCGGGTAGGGGCTTGTAAACGGCGCCCCTACCCTCCTGGCACTCTTGTATGCTTATGTGGGTATCAATCCCCATGATGTGGGCGTAGCCGCCAGCACTCTTTGGCGATGGCCCAGTCCTCCTGGGTTTGGATCACCAGGACGCGCGTCGTGGACTCTGGCGTGGCGATATCCTGGTCGGTGGGTGAGTGCGTGTTTTTCGCCTGGTCGATTTGAAGGCCAAGGAACCCGAAGGCTGTGCAGGCGGCGGCGCGCACTTCGGCAGAGTTTTCGCCGATGCCGCCCGCGAAGACCAGGGCATCGAGACCGCCCAGGTTGGCTAGCATGGCGCCGATGTAGAAGCGCAGGCGGTAGACGAACATATCGAAGGCCAGTTTCGCGCGCGTGTTGCCTTTAGTGATGGCGGCCAGCACCTCGCGCATGTCGCTTGAGACCCCGGAGATGCCTAGCAGGCCGGATGACTTGTTGAGCACCTCTTCAAGCTCGTCGAAGCTGCACTCTCGCTGGCGTAACAGGTACGTGAGGATACCGGGATCAACCGTGCCGGAGCGGCTGCCCATCATCAGTCCTTCGAGGGGGGTGAAGCCCATGGTGGTATCGATGCTGTGTCCCTGGTGGATGGCGGCGAGCGAGCAGCCATTGCCCAGGTGGCAGGTAATCAGGCGCAGGTCGCGCAGGTCGCGTCCCAAGAGCTGGGCGGCCCGCTGGGCGCAGTATTGATGGCTGATGCCATGAAACCCGTAGCGGCGAATGCCCTGCTCGAACCACGAGTACGGGCCGGGATAGACCACGGTCTCCTGGGATAACTGGCTGTGGAAGGCCGTATCGAAGACCGCTACCTGGGGTATGGAGCCAAAGGTCTGCTCGCTGGCTTCGATACCCTCCAGGTTCGCCGGATTGTGAACGGGGGCGAAAGCGGCCAGGCGTTTGATGGCCTCCTTGACCGCCGGCGTGACGATGACGCTCTCGCGGTAGTCCAGGCCTCCATGCACAACGCGGTGACCGACCAGCGCGATATCGGATGGCTGATCGATGACGCGCGTTGGACCGCGCCAGAGCGTGTCGAGCATACGCGCGATCACTGCCGGGCGCGAGTCGGATGGGTGATCCTCGTTCAGTGTCGCGCCGTTGGCGGTCTTGACCTTGATCGCGGCCCGGCCCTCGTGTAGTGACCAGTCGGCATCGGCCTCCCAGAGCGCCGCCGGCGGCTGTACCGGCGGCGTGCCATCTAGCTCGTATAGGCGGCTCTTCTGGCTGCTTGATCCCGCGTTGAGTACCAGTATTTTCATAAACTAGTCGCTCCACACCCAATCGCGCACCTCAGGCATGTCTTCCAGGTTGGTGCGTACATAGCTGTGGTGTCGGCTAAGTATATCATTGCATTCCTGGATCAGCGGTGGCGCGAGGTGTCTGACGCGTTTGGCGTATTTTAATGCTACCATGCAGAGATGATAGCGACTGACTTCGTTGAGCACAACCATATCGAACGGTGTTGTCGTCGTACCCTGCTCGTTGAAGCCGCGCACATGGAACCGGCCAGGGCTTGGGCGGCCGTGGATCACCTGGTGGATGGCGCGTTGGTAGCCATGGAAGGCAAAGACCACGGGCTTATCCTCGGTGAAGTGCTCAATGAAGGCGGCATCGTCTATGCCGTGCGGGTGGACATCTGCCGGGTAGAGCGTCATCAGGTCCACCACGTTCACCACGCGTACCTTCAATTCTGGAATGTGGCGTCGCAGCCACCAGGCCGCCGCAACGATCTCTTTCGTCATGACATCGCCGGCGCAAGCCAGCACCACATCCGGCTCGATGTGCTTCTCGTTGCCGGCCCAGTGCCACGTGGAGAGCCCACGTGTGCAGTGCTCGATGGCCTCTTGCATAGTCAGGTATTGCAGGTGGGGTTGCTTATCAATGACGATAAGGTTGACATAATTGCGACTACGGAAGCAGTGGTCGGTGACCGAGAGCAGGCAGTTCGCGTCGGGCGGCAGGTAGATGCGCGCGACCGAGCCTTTCTTTGAAAGCACGCTATCGATAAGTCCAGGGCCCTGGTGGCTAAAACCGTTGTGATCGTTGCGCCAGCAGGTAGAAGTCAGCAGAATATTCAGCGAGGCAATCGGCGCGCGCCAGGGGTGGTCGAGCGCGCCCTGGAGCCACTTGGCGTGTTGGATCGTCATCGAGTCAGTGATCATCGCGAAGGCCTCGTAGGTAGCAAATAAGCCATGGCGCCCGGTCAGGATATAGCCTTCGAGCCACCCCTGGCAGAGGTGCTCGCTCAGCACCTCCATCACGCGTCCAGTGGGGGAGAGGTGGTCATCGCTGGAGATAATCTCTTCCTCAAAGAAGCGGTTTTCCACCTCGAAGACATCGCCCAGGCGGTTCGAATTGGTCTCATCGGGGCAGAAGATGCGGAAATTCTGCTGTTCGGCGTTTCTGGTAAACATGTCGCGCATCATCTTGCCCATGGGGCGTGTATTTTCATGGAACGAGTTTGCAGGCTCTTTGACATCGACGGCATAGTCTGTGAAGTCAGGGAGATCCAACTCTACTAATACCTTCCCGCCGTTGGCATGGGGATTGGCTCCCATGCGACGATCGCCTTTGGGGGCAAGCGCCGCCAGTTCAGGGATCAGGCGCCCCTGCTCGTCAAAAAGCTCTTCTGGTTTATAGCTGTGCATCCAGTCTTCGAGGATCTTCAGATGTTGCGGGTTGGCCTGCACATCGGCCACCGGCACCTGGTGGGCGCGGAAGGTACCTTCGATGGGCAGACCATCGACGACCTTGGGGCCGGTCCAGCCTTTGGGTGTGCGCAGGACGATGGCGGGCCAGTGTGGGCGTTTGGTGAAGCCATGCTGGCGCGCATCGGCTTGATACGCGCGGATTTTCGTGTAGCAGGTCTCCAAGGTCTCGGCGAAGGCCTGGTGCATGCGTGTAGGATCGTTGCCTTCCACGAAGTGGACCTCGTAGCCGTGGCCTGAGAGCAGTTGCTGGATGGACTCGTCATCATCGCGCCCGAAGATCGTCGGGCCGGAGATCTTATAGCCATTGAGATGCAAGATCGGCAGAACCGCGCCGTCGCGAACGGGGTTCAAGAATTTAATGCTTTTCCAAGAGCCTTCAAGGGGTCCGGTCTCGGCTTCGCCATCGCCGACGACAGCGATGGCGACCAGGTCTGGATTATCAAAGACCGCGCCGAAGGCATGCACCAGCACGTAGCCTAATTCGCCGCCTTCGTGAATTGAGCCGGGAGTAGGGACGCTGACATGGCTGGGCACGCCGCCGGGCGTCGAGAACTGGCGGAAGAAGTGGTGCATACCTTCGCTGTCCTGCGTAATGTGCGGGTAGATCTCGCTATACGTGCCTTCGAGATACACATTGGCCAGCATAGCCGGTCCGCCGTGTCCAGGGCCAGCCAGGTAGATCATGTTTGCATCGTGATCTTGAATGAGTCGATTGACGTGAACATAAATGAAGTTCAGTCCGGGCGATGTGCCCCAGTGTCCAAGTAAGCGCGGCTTAATATGTTCGGGCCGCAGTGGCTCTTTGAGAAGGGGGTTGCTCTGTAAATAGATCTGACCGATTGTCAGGTAGTTGGCCGCGTCCCAGTAGCGCTGCATCAGGCCGAAGCGTGCCTGGTCTATATGTGGTGACATGGTATTCTCCTCAATATGCAAAAGCTCTTTTTGATAGTATAGCTGACTTGGATATTCCCTGGTGCCGCGAAGGCAGCGAGAGTGTTAAATTTTGGTAATCACGTGAGCAATCTGCTCCGCGTGTAGGGTTTCAGCCAGGAATGCTGACACCGATGGCTGCCAGCCCTTGCTTCATCAGCGCGGGCGTAAGCTGTGTGATAGAGACCGCGCGCACGATACCATTGCCGTTGATAAAGTACGTTGTGGGGACGGCGGTGATCCCATAGGCTGTGTTGACGGCGCTGTCTTTATCGAAGAGGAGGGGGTAGGTGACCTTAAACTGCCGGCCGAACGTCGCGATATCGTCCTTGGGGTCCGCCTGGTTGATGCCAAGCAAGGTAAACTCGCCGTGTGAGGCGTACTGCGCATAGATGCGCTGCAGATAGGGCACCTCAGCCCGGCAGGGTATGCACGACTCAGACCAGAAGTTGACGACGACGGGATGTCCGTGAAGCGCCTGAAGTGTGATAGAGCCGGTGCTGTTGGCGCCACCCAGGATAGGTAAAGTGAAATTGGGCGCGGCCTTCCCCACGGCGACGCCGGCGATGGGGGTCTGAACCGGTGAGGGCAGCAAGACCAGCAGTCCATAGAGGGCTACGAGGACCGCAATGGCCGCAAATACTATCAAAGCCACCAGGCGCCGCCGGTTACGAGGCCTGCGCGGGAGTTGCGCGTACTGCTCGGCCAGCTCAACTTCGAGCTCGCGCCGCTGAGTGCGCGCCATGTTTTGTTCCTGTTTTTCTTCGCCAGCTTTCGGAAGCATCAGACTGTACTTTCGTCGAATAGTATTTGTCTGTCATAGTATAGACGAGTTTGCGCTTCTCTGCAATGCTGGCATCCTTGTAACTGGCAGTCGAATCTCCACCCTGCTCACACTCAACGGTGAGCAGGGTGGAGTGACTTTCTATGCAGAAAGACTGTGCTCACGCCTCGGATGTGTGTCCCGGATTAAGCGCGATTACGTAGTGGCGAGCGGCGCGCCATTGACTTCAGCTCCTCCTCGAAGCCGCGCAGCGTCAGCCAGTTACGCGTCTCGCCTGTTACAACCACATCGGTCTGGCGCAGGTGTGTGATAGTGGCGGCGCTGGTAAGCTGCATGGCGACCTTGAGTTCGGCTATGGTGGCCTCTAGCAGTTCGCAGACCAGCTCGTAGCTCTCGCTGGCGGCTTTCAGGAAGGGAAAGGCCATGCCGACAAGGGCTGCGCCCAAACCTAGCGCGCGGGCGACATCCAGGCCGCTGCGCACGCCGCCGGTAGCGATAAGCGGCAGGCCAGCCACGCCTGCTTCCACGACCGCGATGGGAGTGGGGATGCCCCAGTCGCGGTACAGCATGCCGGTGTTATGCATGCGCGCATCGCCCCGTGACTCGGAGCGCGCGGCCTCCATGGCTGACATGCTGCTGCCACCTGCGCCGCCGACATCAATGGCGGAGACCCCGCACGAACGCAACAGCAGTGCCTGCTCGCGGCAGATACCTGCGCCGGTCTCTTTGGCGATGACCGGAACCTCGATGCGCCCGGTCAGGGCCTTGAGCGCGGCGGCCTCACCGAGTGCGCGCCGGTCGCCTTCGGCCTGGGTCGCTTCTTGCAGACTGTTCATATGCACGACCAGGGCGTTGGCCTCGATCATCGCAATGGCGCTGCGCACCTGCTCAATAGTGAAAGCAGGATGGCGTAGCTGCGCGATGAGCTGCGGTGCGCCGATGTTAGCAAGCAGAAACGCGTTGGGGGCGTGTTCACGCATCACAGAGTAGGTAGCGGCCAGGGCGGGATTGACGATGGCGGCGCGCTGGCTCCCAACGCCGATAGCCAGGTTGTAGTGCTCGGCGGCGCGCGCGAGGTTGCGATTAATCGAGGTTACATCGGGGTGTCCCCCGGTGAGTGCCGAGATAAGGATAGGATAGTTCAGTTTGCGTCCAAGGAAGGTCGTCGAGGTATCAATCTCATCCAGGTCTACCTCTGGGAGCGCCTGGTGGACGAACTGGATATCGCTCCAACTGGCGCGTTGCGCCACAGAGATACCCTGTTCCAGGGCCACATTGATATGTTCAATCTTGCGCTGTTTGACTTCAGTGCTGGCCTCTTGTAAGTGGCCAGCAATCTTTGTTTCATCGATCTGCATAATATAGTTAACTGCTCTCTGACTCCGCTAACGGCAGCGCGAACCAGAAGGTTGAGCCGGTTCCTGGCTCGCTCTCCACGCCCACCTGCCCGCTGTGCTGCTCAATAATCATACGACTGATATGTAATCCCAGGCCCAGACCCGCGGCAGAAGGGCTTTTATTTTCAACGCTCAGAGCGCGGTAAAAGCGTTCCCAGACCCGTTGCTGATCTGCCTGCGAAAGACCCGGCCCATGGTCACGTACCAGAACTCGCGCTTGTGTCCCCATACGCTCCACACCCACCTCGATGGGGCTGGTGGTCTCGGAGTATTTCAACGCATTCGACAGGTAGTTGTTCACCACCTGCCTCAAACGGTCTGCGTCCGCCAGCACCGGGACCTCTCCAGGAGGGAGACGATCCAGGTGAATGCTACGGGCAGGAGTGAGGAGGCGCTGATCTTCGACAACCTCGCGAACGAGCGCGACCAGGTCGTGTTGTTCGCATTGAAGTTTCAGGCGGCCGGTCTGGATGCGAGAAATATCGAGGAGGTCGCTTACCAGACGATTCTGCATGCTGACCTGGCGCTCTGTGCGTTCGAGAAAGCCCTGGACATTGGCTATTGTGCTGGCCAGGCCTTCTGGTAGCGGTGTTTCCTGCTTGAGCACACGGCCCAACTGCCGCCGGGCCAACTG
>JALYTT010000298.1 GCA_030854145.1 Chloroflexota bacterium
GTATTCTATTATTCTATCGCTCCAACGGATTCGCGCAATAAATTGCGCCGGACGCGATAAATCGAGTCCCTACGGATATGGGCATCTCTTCCGTGTACAAGCTGGCCTGCGCCCTACACCCCCCTATCGGCCCGCCGTCCGAGGCGCAGCGCCAGCAAGACACCGAAGGAGATGGCCAGTAGGACAACGGAGAGCGCGACAGCGGACTCCAGGTCGCTTTCGGCGGCCAGGTAGACGGCGATGGGCATGGTCTGGGTGATGCCGGGGAAGCTGCCGGCGAAGGTGATGGTGGCGCCCAGTTCGCCGAGCGCGCGCGCCCAGCTCAGGCCCATGCCGGTCAGCAGGGCCGGGCGGATCAGCGGCAGCACCACACGGCGGAAGGCGTAGAACGGGGAGGCGCGCAACGTATAGGCCGCCTGCTCGTAGCGCTGGTCTAGTTGCTCAAGACTGGCGCGGGCGCTGTTGATGAAAAAAGGCGAGGAGACGAAGATCTGCGCCATGATCACCGCGACTGTGGTGAAGGGGATACTTATGCCCAGCGGACTGAGGTAGCGGCCGATCAGCCCCACGCGTCCGAAGGTGAGTAGCAGCGCCACCCCCGCGACGACCGGCGGGAGCACCGTCGGCATGGTGACCAGCGTTTCGAGAAATGCGCGACCGGGGAAGCGCATGCGCGCCAGCACATAGGCCACAGGCAGACCAAAGAGCACACCTAGCAGCGTGCTGGCCGACGTTGTGACGAAGCTCAGTTGCAGCGCCTGCAACACATCCGGCCGCTGTATGGTGGACCAGAGGAGCGCTGGCGGCTCGCGCAGCAGCAGGGCCGCCAGCGGAATACCCAGGAAGAGCAGGAAGCTGCCTGCCAGGAGTCCAACGAGGACCCTGACAGGCCAGCCACTCCAGTTCCTGGATGCGTAGGCCTTCTTTAGAATGCTAGGATCTTGCTCCTGGCGCGCGCTACCCATCTTTGCCGATAAAATGGTACTTCGTCAGGATGGCCTGCCCCTCCGCCGAAAGTATGTACTGCACAAACGCCCCCGCATCGCTGGCATGAGACGCATTCTTGACCACGGCCAGCGGGTACTCAGCAACCACGTTGAACGTATCGGGGATGTCGATGACCTTCACCTTGTCGCTAACCGCGGCCGTGACATCCGTGCGGTACACAAAGCCAGCATCGGCCTCGTCCAACTGCACCTTCTGCACCACCGACTTGACGTTATCCTCCTGCGACACAATATTGGCCAGAACAGCGCTCCTGTACGCGGGACCATAATCGGGCGAGCCTGCCAACTTGTCAAGCACCTGGCGGCTATACTTGCCGGCGGGCACCGTCACAGCGCCAATCACGATCTTCACGCCCTTCTTCGCCAGGTCCTTCAACGAGGTGATACCCGCCGGATTGCTGGCAGGCACAATCACTACCAACCTGTTCTTCGCGAAGATCTGCGAGGCTCCCACCAGGCCAGCGTGGCTGGCCTTCTGCATGTTCGCCAGGTCCGCCGAGGCAAAGATATCGGCCGGCGCGCCGTTGGCAATTTGCTGCTCCAGTACCTGCGAACCCGCGAAGTTGAAGGTAATCTTCACATTCGGATGGGCTTTCTGGTACTGGGTAGCCATCTCAGTGAACGACTCCTTAAGCGAGGCCGCCGCAAAGACATTGAGCGTCACGGCCGCTGCTGATGGCGGCGGCGCTGGGGTCGCTACCGTGCCTCCACAGGCCGCGAGCAAGAGACAGCACAGCAGGAGAAGAACACGCAGAGGATGTTTCACACAGGCCTCCTTACATAGTTAGAAACAATGATAATTTTAAAAGTGAGTATTCACTCGTTGAGTATAGAAGAGGAAACGCAAGGCTGTCAAGTGTGATCCACTCTCATTCTCAATGATACGTGTGAAGTGGTCAGAATCAGTGAGCGAATCGGCAGGAAAGAGGTAGAGAAGCGGCCTATATATTTGCGCCGCAGCTAGAGTTATCCACATATTTTGCTATATTATGTGGATAACTGCCGATAAATGTGGACAAAGGCCTACGCAATACGTTCAATAAGGGCCAGGGGGACGACAAGGGCGGAACCGCCTTCCAGGTGCAGACGGGCGGCGCGGGCACGAATGCCGGAGGGGAATGTCAGGCAGTGTAGCGAAAGGTAGGTGATCTGCCCAAGAGCGCCCTCGTGCTCGCCGCTGCATACCCGCACATAGGCCCCAAGCACAAGAGCGGGGTCGGGTACGACAGGGTACCAGTTACTCTGGCCTTCCCCGGCCGGCAGCGAGATAAGCAATTCGGGGAATATGCAACGGCGTACGGAGGTCGCACCGGAGAGCAGGACTATCGAGCCCAGGTGCTTACTTAGTATGTTCATAGTGCGGGCGGGCATCGCCAGCATCCCCAGGCCCTCGGTGAGCAGGATAGTGATGGGCGGCAGGTGTTCCTGGGCCTGCTCAATGTTGGCACTATCGATAAGGGCCACAAGATCGGTACGCAAGAAGCCCTCCAGGTCGCGCGCGGCAATGCTGCTGGCAACGATACCAGGGATGCCCGAACTCAGCGCGAAGCGCAGCAACGCGAAGGTCAGCGGACCCGGAATAAGCAAGATAGCGCCCGGTGGGATGCGCGGCTGCCCCTGACTCCTGCTCGATGTTTGCCAGAGCGTCAGGATGCCTGCTACCTGGTTTCCCACGCCGATCGCGCCCTGGATGGCCAGGACGCGGCTTTCGATGATCACCCCTCCGCGCGGGGTAACATCGATCACACGCCCGCGCAGGCCCGCGGGAATGGTTTCATTGCCGAATGATATGCTGGCCTGGTCTGCTGAGTCGCCTCCTATCTTCGTGGGAGGAGCTTCGGCCGGAGAAGATAACGCAGGATGCGGAACCTCGCGCGACGCGTCAGAAGGTTCCGCTCTTTCAAGGCGAATAACAGGTTGATCGGGCTGCACTTCCTGACCAGGATAGACCAGAGAGACCGCCCGCGTGTTCTGTCCTGCGGGCCAGCGTTCTCTCTGGATCAGCGTCTGTGTGAGCACAGCCCAGCCCAGCGGATACGGCATAATTGTGGGTGCCTCCCACTCTTCGACTCAGGCTCCTAGAGCTTGCATCCACTGCAAAAGATGCGCGTGACGCTCCGTCTGGTTAGAGGGAAGTGTCAGCGGGCGACCACGAGCATCGATAATCAAGCCCACCAGCCCGCCATCAATCTCTTCAGCGGCGCGTGCCCTCTCGCCAGGTCCAAGGCCAACATCGACGCCTGGCGCTGGATAGAGTGTTAATAGCGCCTGTTCGTTGACACGCAGTGGAATAACCTCGATCGAGCCACTCATGACATCAACCATCACCTGCCGGCCATTGCTATATTCTAAGCCCACGCGTACGGCCACCTGACCCGGCGGCAACTGTCCAAACGGGACCACACACGTACCCAGGCGGTGTGTCACGGCATCGTTCTCATTCACCTGCACGGCCGCGACGGGAGTGACCGTGGCCACGGCGCCAAGCTGTTGCAGCAGCATCGTACGGTCCAGCACCAGCGAGGTAACACCGCGCGGCTGGAGCGCATCCAGCAGTAACAGGGCCACCTGCCCGTATTTTGGCGCGTGGGAGAGGATACCCCCCGTTGCCAGGATCAGGTCGGCGGTAAACTCGGAGAAGACGCCCTGACCCGTAGCCTGGGCCGTGAGGGCAATGGCCTCACGGGCGAACGCGTGCCCGAGCTGGAGGTCGCGCAGGCTGGTCGGCACCACTTGAGGATGGAGCATGCGATTGAGCACATACTGCCGCACCTCGTCTTCGGCGATCTCAAAAGGCAGCCAGCGCGTGATGCGTGGCAGCCCGGCCTGTTGCAGCACCTCGCCGATGCCTGAGCCGACGCCAATGCCTGCGTTGACCATAGGAATGAACTCGCCGCGCTCACCAGCCAGCATCAGCGTGGTATTGGCCGCGCCGATGTCTACCGCCATCACATTCATCACATAGTGTTGGGCCAGGAAACGCACCAGGCTGCTCAACGAGGTAGCGGTCGCCACAGGTGGGGAGGCCGACCAGGCCCAGAGGTGATCGCTGCCGGAAATATGCTGCATCACATGGCGCTCGTAGAGCGCCCCAACGGCGATGCTGGTTGGTCCCAGGGTAACCTGCGAACTCAACGGATCGACGCGCGTCACCTCGCCCACGCCCGCGAGCATGCGCCGGGAGGCCTCGATATACTGCGGGGCGGCGGCATACAGGACCGGCATAGGGCGCGGGAAGGCGTTATCATTCACTTCCCGCGAGGCGTTTACCAGGAGCTGGCAGGCCTCCTGAATAGGCGTGGCCCCGGCGGGGCCGTTCGCCAGGCCGACGATCAGGACGGCGTGCGGCTGGAGCGCACGCATCACCTCAAGCTGGCGCTCCCACTCCAGGGCCACGCGCTCCGGCGTCCACTGTCCGGCTGGAGCCGGGCGCCCGGCTCCAGCGCCCATGGTGAGGGGCGCGGATATCGTCGTGGGGCTGGTTGTGCTGGCCGTATAGGAAGGCGCCGCCAGGACATAGGTTTCCGCGTACAGGCCGGAGACCGCGCGGGTCACCAATTCCCCTAACCCCGGATCAACGGCACCCAGGGCCACCAGGCGCATCGGACCACCCGCGCTGATCGTCGCCACAAAGACATCTACGCCGTTGCCATCCGTCTGTTCAGGAGAAACAATCTGACCTTCAGAGATAAGCTGGCGACCTGTAATAAACTCTATCTCCTGGATGGCCTGGGTGATGCCCCTGGTGATATCGGCCTGGGGCGGGGTCACCGTGGTGGGGGCCTCCCCACGCGCCATCAGACGATATTGCCCCTCGACAAGGCCAAGCAGCGAAACCTTGGTGAAAACGGTGCCGCAATCGGCCACCAGGATTGAATTCGCGGTCGTCGCTGGCGGCGCTGCACTGTACATATTGCCCATATCACTCGTATTACTCCTGGTCGGCCCCTCTGGCGGCTGGCCCTCTCCCTGATAGGGTTGTGTATACATCTCGGTATCCTTTTTCTCTGTCCTTTATCCAGGCGACTAGCGGGAGAACCAGTCACGAATGGCGTCGAGAAAGCTGCGTTTGGCGGGTTTCGACGGTGATCCTGCCTGACCCTGGCCCATCCAAGCAGACTCCTGTGGCATACCCATCTGATAGGGGGGCATTCCGCCAGGCTGGTTCCCCATTGGATAGCCTCCTACTCCTTGATAGCTCCCTGGCGACGGCGGAGGGCCGGCGAATCCCGGCGGCATCCCCAGCGGCGCCTGCGTTGGTTGCTCTGGTGGCGGCTGGAACGGACGGCCATAGGCATCACGCACGGGCTGCTCAGGAACGTAAGGAGCCGCCGAAGCAACGCCGAGCATCGAGGCAAAGACATTGGCGGCGGCCTCACTCTGTTCGTGAGGTCCCACCTCACTACGCGGGCGGCTTGGCACACGCACGTTATCTACGCGGGGAGGAGCGCCATATGGACCCTGGTGCTGGTTGCTGGACATCCCCTGGCCGGAGCCGCTCTGTTGTTCAGCGGAAGAGCGCAGCCAATCGGGCAGGGCGTTCATATCTATGAGAGAGCCAGCCGCCATGTCACTGCTCAGGCCGGGCTGCGGCGTGGGATGAACGTAGGGCTGAACCTGGGGCGCCGGGGCCATGGTGTTCTGCCCCAGGCTCTCCTCGCGCAGCCAGGGCGGCAAAGAATGCATATCGAGGAGCGATGAAGCGTTCAGGCTGCTCTGGTCACTTCCGCTGGAGGCTCCCGCCGGAGCATTATTCCCGGTCATCCAGGCAGGCAGCTTCTGAGGATCAATCAGATCGTGCGCGGAAAGCGCCGCTGGCTGCACCGGCGGCATACTCTGGTCGTTGAGTTGCATATACGGCGGTATACCCTGGTCGTTGAGTTGCATATACGACGGTGGCGATGATGGAGAAGGAGCTGGCGCGGGTGGAAACGCCGGCGCGGGCGCTGACTGCGGCTCAAGAGATTTCATCCAGTCCGGCAGGGCATCGGGCTGCACCAGGCTTGATGCTGAAATGCTTCTCTGACCCGGCTGAAAAGGGTCCCCTTGCCGCACTTCGCCGCCCGTCTGATTGTCGCGCATCCAGGAGGGGAGCGAGCCTTCATCAATCAAAGAATGCGCGACAATACCCTGGGCCGGAGGAAGGGGAAAATTGTCACCGGTATCTGGTAGCGGCGACGGCGCCGGGCGCCAGCCGGTCTGCGCGCCTGAGAAGGCGTTTTCAGCGGTATCTACGCCCCGCTCCGAGCGCATCCAGCTTGGCAAATTTCCTTCCTCAACGAGATCGGCAGCCGAAAAACTCGCCTGCCCGCTCCCTGGGGCAGCCGGACGCTCGTTCGCACGGAGCGACTCCAGCCACGCTGGCAGTTCTGGCTGTGGGGGAGCAACCTTCTCATACTCTGCCACACTTCCAACCATGCTAGATAGGGGCATTCCACAACGTTGGCAGCTTGACATGCCCGCAGCAACTAGCTCTCCGCAATTACTACACGTAATCATTTTGCTCCTCACTTTCACCAGGCTTTATCCATAGTAAACTATGCATAATTAGGACACGCCGATATGATACTATACACATCATGGACACCAAAAGTACTACACAACAGGAGACACGCATGAGCGAGAAGCATACAAGCAACATCCCTCTATCCCCCACGTCGCAGGCTCCTGCAGGCACAAGTGCGGGCTCTATGGGATCCTCCCTCCAACTTCGCATCACCCTCCCTTTGCCTCCAAGCATCAACGAACAATATGCCACGGTCGATGGGCGCCGTGTGAGTTCTCAGAGCGCGCGCGCCTTTAAAAAGCAGGTCCGGGAGACGCTGCGTTCCCTCGAACGCCAGGGAGTACTCACCGATGACCTGCGCTCTCACTTTCGTCAGAGCTACCTGGCATTTTTTCTAGATTACTACTTTACCACACCTCTCAAGAGAGACCTCGACGGAGGCCTTAAAATCACATTAGACGCGATCTGCGAGGGCCTGGGCCTCAACGACAACCGCGTCGTGGATATTCACCTGACAAAGCACATCGATCCTTTACAACCTCACCTGTATGTCGAGATAGATGCGCTCCCCGATTGGCAGTTCGACAGGGAATATGTCGTATTGTAAGAGTAGCCGCAGGGTTGTCCCCTACATTCAATAGAACTGGTACAAACTGCATTCTGTAACAGAATATACCACATATTCTTACTGTCTGGCGTCTATGTGGGGTGGGAGTGGTATATTGGATCTCTACAATAGAGATGATTGGAAGGAGCACATACATATATGCATAGCAAGGAGTATACTGGTCCCAGGATGAGGCGCCTGCTGCTTGGGCTGCTCTTCAGCGGCGC
Source organism: Chloroflexota bacterium (assembly GCA_030854145.1). The sequence continues at coordinate 7,348 of JALYTT010000298.1, forward strand.
GATCAGCTTCCTCGCGTACCGCAGGCGCTCGTTGAGCCGGAGTGGCGTGCCAGGGGCGATGGTGACAGGAACAACGATTGTGGGTCTGGGAGGCTGGAATTGGGGACTCTCGCTGGTCTTTTTCTTTGTCTCTTCCAGCCTCTTCTCGCACTTCCGGGAGCGCGAGAAGGCGCGTACCGCCGCCGATAAGTTTAGCAAGGGTTCGCAGCGCGACCTCTTACAGGTGGCCGCGAACGGCGGGGTCGCGACGCTAGCAGCCCTGGGCTACGGGCTGCTGGGTCAGAGACAAGCGGCGGGCGATCTGTTCCTGGCCGGCTTTACTGGCGCGCTCGCCACGGCCACCGCCGATACCTGGGCGACCGAACTGGGTGTGCTCAGCCCGCAACAGCCGCGCCTGCTAACATCGGGCAAGCGGGTGACGCCGGGCACCTCTGGCGGCATTACGCCACTCGGCATGGGAGCAGCGGCGCTGGGAGCGCTCGCCCAGGGCTGCATATTCCAGCTTACGCGCCTCAGGCAGGGGCGTCACGCGCGGCGAGCCAGCCGCTTCTTGCCGCTCATCGCGCTCACCAGCGGGCTGGCTGGTAGTCTCTTCGATAGCCTGCTAGGCGCGACCGTGCAGGCCATGTACTACTGTCCAAGCTGTCACAAAGAGACGGAGCGGCGTATCCACAACTGTGGCACCAGAACCACGCCACTGCGCGGTCTCTCCTGGCTCAACAACGATGGAGTGAATTTTCTCGCCACCCTCTTTGGAGGGCTTGTGGCTATGGCAGGGACGCAATTGATGGCGTCGGCTTCCCAACGGGGAGACAAAAAATAGTTGTCATAAAGGATAAGGCTCATGAACATATTACAACGCATCATCGCGCCGCAATGGCGACCGGGGAGAGCGGCGCTGGCGGGTCTGCTGGCAACGCTGGTCTATAGCGCCGCGATGGAGGGAGACATGTCGATTACCGGCAATCGCTTCAACGATGTGCGTTTCATCGAGGGACTGCTGGAACGCAAGCCGGCGGCGCAGAAAAAGTTTCCGCTGCTCGCCTGGATACTTCATCTGCTCAACGGGGTGGCGCTGGCAGAGCTGTACGCGGCCGTCTTCAAGCGCTTCCTGCCCGGTCCCAACTGGCTGAAAGGCACAATCTTCGGCGAGGGCTTCATCATGGGCGCGTGGCTATTGACCCCGCTCGCCGATAAGTACCATCCGCTGATTCGCAGTGGCGCCCTGCCCCCACTCGCTAATCGCACCGCGTTCCTGCAAAATATCGTGCGCCACCTGGCCTTCGGTCTGGCACTCGGCCTGTTCTACCGCGATTGAGGACCTGACATAGTC
>JALYTT010000299.1 GCA_030854145.1 Chloroflexota bacterium
ATGTACGCCAGGTCCTGGGCGCGCACGTTATGAGCCTGATAGACAAAGACTAGATTACTGTTTTGCTAGCAACAACTACATCCAACAGGGCACCCACACCCACAAGGGCACTGTTCCTCTTGAGTAGAGGTATTCATGTCGGTTACTCCTTTCTTTCCATGTTTTTATGTAAGACAACGATACAGGACAGATCAACGCAGGTACGGAAGGCTTCGCTTTCATCAGGGTGACAGTCAGCCAGATTGCGCTGATACCTTTCCATGTCACCCCGAAGCTGATGCAGTTCAGCAATCTCTTGATCTATGGCAAGTAATCGGGCGTCTACCAATTTCAAAAGTTCCTCTTGCACATCGAGACAGCGAGCATCAGACATCCCGATCAGTAACGACCTGGCTTGAGCAAGAGGAATACCCAGGCACCGAATACGGCGCAGCAAGATCAGACGGTTTACATCTTCCATTGTGTAGCGTCGATATTGGTTGCTGGAACGTGCTGGACGCGGCAATAAGCCAGTACTCTCGTAGTAGCGAATGGCTTTTGCATTCACTTCTGTCAGACGCGCTACCTGGCTAATGGTTAGCCCTTCACGCTGGCCCTCGTTCTGCATCTCAAGTGATCGCCGTGCTTGCATCTCTCGTTTGTCCCTCCTTCCATTAAGAACTATACACGTTCCCATCGCTGGAAGGTCAAGGCGTGTTTGGTAGAATATGTCTTGTGTTGTCTCCTCCCAGGATTGCGGGGCGTGCTACAAGTAGTGTATAGGCAACGACTACAGCTCCGGGAGTCTCCCATTCATGCTCGTATTTTTTCATGTGCCCGCGCTCACCCGCACGCTTCTCACCGCGCTTATCGCCGGGGCAACGCTTGTTGGCATCATGACGCGTCCGTTTCACTGGAACGAGGCACTGATCGCCATGTCCGGGGCGGCGCTGCTGCTCATACTGGGATTGATCAGCCCGCTGGCGGCGACGGCAACCCTGCTGGGAGACTGGAACGTTTTCCTTTTCTTTCTCGGTATGATGACGCTATCGGCCCTGGCCGATGCCGCCGGTTTGTTCGACTGGCTGGCGCTGCGGGCCGCGCAACTGGCACGCAATAGTCCCCGGCGCCTGCTCTTCAATGTCTTTCTCCTGGGGAGCCTGATCTCAATGGTCCTCTCCAATGATGCCACGGCGCTTATCCTGACGCCCATTGTGTATACGCTAGTTACACGCTTGCGGCTTCCTGTGCTCCCATTCCTCTTCGCCTGTACGTTCATTGCCGACACCGCTTCCTTCCTGCTACCTGTCAGTAATCCAATCAACATCATTGTCCTCTCGGCTTTTCACCTTGATCTCTGGACCTTCCTGCGCCTGCTGTTCCTTCCCAGCCTGCTTGTCATCGGCATCAATATCGCGATCTTCTTTCTGCTATATCGCAAGCAGTTGCGCGGGAGCTTTGACATCAAGCGGCTCGCCTCCTCAGGCTTTCCCACCAGGCACAGGGGGTATTTTCGCTATACCTGTTGCGTCTTACTTCTGGTGGTAATCGCCTATATTATCGCGTCGGCGACGCAGTTCCCTCTCTCGCTGGTCACCCTGGGCGGTGCAGCACTGCTCTTCGCAGGTGCGCTGAGGTGGAAGCAGGTCGCCTTGCAGGCTATAGCCGGGCACATCTCGTGGTCGATTTTTGGTTTTATCGCGGGCATGTTTATCATTGTCCAGGCCGTAGAGGGTAGCGGGCTGACCACACAGTTTGGACAACTCTTGCTGCACCTCTCTGGAGGCAGCAGCCTGGGCGCGGTCACAGTGGGAACGCTGGGAGCAACGGTGGGAACCAACCTCATCAATAATGTACCGATGAGCGTAGTGCTTACCTCGGCTCTTCATGGCATGCAGCATACAACACGTGCGACCCAACTGGGCTTTGTCGCGGCAACCATCTTTGGCTGCGACCTGGGTCCGAACCTGACCACCGTTGGCTCGCTGGCAACGGTCCTCTGGCTCTTGATTCTCAGGCGTCGTAACCTTGATGTATCAGGACTGGACTACTTTAAGGTGGGTATTCTGGTAACGCCGTTCATGCTCCTGGCAGGGATAGTGATGATCTGGCTACTTCTACCATAGGAGGAAAACCATGTGGGTGCTCTGTTGCCTGGATGGCACGAATGTTGAACAAATTCATACGATCTACGCTCAGATATTTCGAGCGCAAGAGTTGACGATTGGGCTAATCTATGTCATTGATAGCGGTCCGCATAACGAGATGCAACGGCAGCGTGAGCGCTTTCTGCGCGTGCCGCATCTTGCTCCCCCCAGGCAGGAACAAATGCACCAGGCGGAGCAGAGCACGGCCCAGGATATCCTTGAAGAAGGGCTACACTTTTTTCCGGGAGCGGAACTGCTGAGGCGCGAGGGACACCCAGAACGCGAAATCGTCGGGTGCGCCAGCGAGTGGGGAGCACAGCTTATCATTATCTGCTCGCGCTCTCCCAGAGGTGCAGGGCCAGCACTTGGACCAAAATCGGTCGGGCATGTAAGTCGTTTTGTGCTCGATCATGCCCCCTGCCCGGTCCTTCTGATACGTAGCGATGAGCAGAGCACATAGCATGCGAACGGGACCCTCGTTGTGAAACTATCCTGGCGGCCAGGCCGTAATATAATCTGGTATCGTTCATGTTTGGCGGACGCCGAAATTAGCGGCTGCGCTAGACGATACTCTGCTAGAGCGACACGCTTATAACGGGATGGGAAGATGTCTCAGAAGACCGCAGAACCGCAGTCAGACCAACGACAGCTTACGAAGATGATCCTGGTAGTAGAGGATGACGAGGGTGTAGGAGTATTCCTTGTTCAGGCGATTTCACAGGAGACACCTTATCAGGCTTTACTTGTTACCGATGGCTTCCAGGCGCTCAAGGCTGTGAAAAAGATGAAGCCTGACCTGTTCATTCTAGATTATCAATTACCCAATATGAACGGCATTGATCTGTTCGACCGCCTGCATGCCATGGAGGAACTGTCAGGCCTGCCCGCCATTATAATGAGTGCGCGACTGCCAAAACAAGAAATTGAAAAACGCCAGCTTATCGGTATGCATAAACCCCTCGAACTAGATGAACTGCTACACACGATTGAAGATCTCCTCAGCTAACACAGCTTCGCTAAGACCTACGCGGGTCGAGGCAAGCCCCCAGTCTGCATAGACTGAGACGAAGAGCGTACTACCACCCTCCCCGTCTTACAAGGTATGGAAAGCTCTCCATCTAGTGAAAGCGGTACACTGGTGAATGCCTCATTCTCCTCTCTATGACTATACGAAATAACTTCTTGAATAATGAAGCGTCGGCTGCCGATCTGAAGAGTAATCGGCCCGCCCCAATCGATAACACCGCAGATAAAGTTGTAGACATGGCGCGCGCTCCATTGGTCAATAGGCACAACAAAATCTTCGGCCGCGGGGAAAGGCTGATAGCTGCTCCTGGCTTCATCCTGGGGGAGGCACACGGCGCGCCCCTGACAGAGATCCCAGGCACTACGCGCCAGCAACTCTCCACCCAGGGAGGCGTAGCGGGCCTCCAGTTCGGCATAGCTGATACCGTCGGGAACCACGATGGGGGCCTGCATCAGGATAGCGCCAGTATCCATCCCTTCATCCATGAGATGTACCGTAACGCCGCCCTGCTGGCAACCGCCACGAAATGTCCAGAAGAGCGGAACTGGCCCCCGGTATGCTGGCAGCAACGAAGGGTGGACGTTCAGGCAACCCAGGCGCGGGAGTTCCAGCAACACACGCGGGATACGTTTTGAGAAGCAGGCCACACAGATGAGGTCCGGCTGATAGCGCGCCAGCACAGAGAGCGTCTCCGGGTCCGCCAGACGCTGCACCTCCCAGAGCGGTATCTGCTGCTCCCAGGCAAGCCGCGAAATAGAGGGGTGCAGTGCAGCATTGAGCAGCGGCAAAACCGTATGCCTGCTCTGTGGCCGCTCACGCAAGCATATCGCTCGCGACTCATGGCTGGGCATGGGCCAGGCTGGCATGACGACGGCAGCGACCTCAATACCGTGTTCCAGCAACGCACGCAGAGGAGGATAGGAAAAATTGCTCTCCATACCAAGGAAAAGGACACGCGGGGAGGGGTGCGCTGAAACGGCAGCATTTGACAGGGACGATTCCATCATGTACCATCTCTACATAGGTAATATAGCAACATCTATTGGTGTTATCCCAAGATCCTTTACTGGAGTGTATCATGCCACGAATGGTTACATGTGTCAAACTGAGACGCGAGCTGCCCGGACTGGACAAGCCCCCGTTCCCCGGTGAACTGGGCCAGCGCATCTACGAGAACGTCTCCGCGCAGGCCTACAAGATGTGGGAGGAGCAGAGGACGCTGCTTATCAACCACTACGGGCTGAATATGGCCGATCCAGAGTCGCGCAAAATCCTGCGCGAACAGATGGAAGAGTTTTTCTTTGGTCCCACAACTGATATGCCCGAAGGCTGGATGCCGGAAGAGGAGACTGCCGGCGCGGCGTCTGGCAGTAAAGGTGGGGGCGCGGCGCCCAGCAGTAAAGGCGGAGGTGGAGGCGCCCCGGCACGCAAGAAATGAGAGCACCTGGCGATATCCTACTCATTTCTTGCTACGAACTGGGCCACCAGCCATTTCAACTTGCCTCGCTCCTGGCCCGGCTGCGACAGGCCGGGTATAGCCCCTTGCCCGTCGATACCGCTGTTGAGACACTGACGCCTGAGGCGATCCGCCAGGCGCGCTTTGTGGCCATCTCCGTGCCCATGCATACCGCGCTGCGCCTGGGAGAACAGATTGCGCAGCGCATCCGCACGCTCAACCCGACGGCACACATCTGTTTCTACGGACTCTATGCCCTGCTCAACGCTGAGTACCTGCTGCAAGGCACCATCGACTCGGCCATTGGCGGTGAATACGAGCTGCCCCTGCTCTCACTCAGCGAAGCACTGGAACAGGAAGAGAGCTGCGCCATCCCCGGAGTCTACACACGCCTCGCCCCGAGTGAACCATGGATACAGCGCAGCGCTTTCGTCGTGCCGGACCGCAGCCAGTTGCCGGCCCTTGAGCGCTATACCCGGCTGGCATGGCAGGGTACGACGCGACTCACCGGCTATACCGAGACGACGCGGGGCTGCAAACATACCTGCCAGCATTGCCCGATCACCCCCATCTACCAGGGACGCTTCTTCGCTGTGCCGGCGCAGATCGTCCTGGCGGACATTCAGGGCCAGGTCGCACAGGGCGCGGGACACATCACATTCGGCGACCCCGATTTCCTCAATGGACCAACGCATGCCCTACGTATCGCACGCGCCATGCACCAGGAGTTTCCAGCAGTGACCTTCGACGCAACGATTAAGGTTGAACACCTGCTGAAACAGCGTCACCTGCTGCCGGAACTCAAAGACCTGGGCTGCATCTTTGTGGTCTCGGCCATCGAGTCCATCAACGACACGGTCTTATCCCGGCTCGACAAGGGACACACGAAGGCAGATGTCGCCGAGGTCTTTGATCTTATGGAGCAGACCGGCATCGTCCTGCGGCCATCGTTGATGCCATTCTCGCCGTGGGAAACGCTGGAGAGCTACATAGAACTACTCACCTTCTTCGAAGAGCGGCGTCTAGTTGAGCACATCGATCCCGTCCACTTCTCGATTCGCCTGCTGATTCCTCCTGGCTCCGCACTGCTGGATACCCCTGGCAGTGAAGCCTGGGCCGGGACATTGGATGCCGCCGAGTATACGTATCGCTGGCAGCACCCCGACCCACGGATGGACGACCTTCAGCGGCACGTTGCGGACGCGATGCAACAGGCCGAGCAGACCCAGGCCGACCCGCTGGAGACGTTTTTTCGCATCAAGGCCCTGGCGCTCGCCGCCGCCGGGCAGGATATGTGCCTCTCCTGCGCATTGAAACAGTACGGGCCGCGCAAGGTGCTGCCGCATCTCACCGAGTCGTGGTTCTGCTGAGCGGAGCCTACACGGGGTCAGTTGGACCCCACGCGCTAAGAGAGTTCCCCACCTGAAGGCTGGTGCTTCACCATACTGTATATCTTTTTGCTCGCTAAACGTACTAATAGCAGGCTCCTTGTTTAGATGCAGGCTCAGGAGGTCATCATCGAAATAACGTACATCTTGCCAATCAAGCGTAGTCAGCCCGCGGCAGAGATCGACGAGTTGACATACTACCTGCGCTGGCTTGCGGAACGTGCGGAGGTGCTTGTGATCGATGGTTCGCCCCCAGATGTCTTTGCCATACATGCGGCATACTGGAACGCCTTCGCGGCACATAGACCGCCAGATGCGGATATCCATACCTTGAATGGGAAAGTTCAAGGGGTGCTCACCGGCCTGCGCTACGCCAGGCACGAGAAACTGCTGATCGCCGATGACGATGTGCGCTATGACGAAGCCGCCCTCCGGCGCGTAGCTACCTTGCTGGAAGACGCTCATGTTGTGCGACCGCAGAACTACTTCGAGCCGCGGTCCTGGCATACACTGTGGGATAGCGGGCGCACTCTCCTCAATCGCATGAGCGGAGGCGATTGGCCCGGCACGCTGGGAGTGCGACGCTCAGTGCTCCAGGCGACGGGTGGCTACGATGGCGATGTGCTCTTCGAGAACCTGGAGTTAATACGCACGGTACGTGCCGCCGGGGGCAGAGAGGTCGTCCCGCTCGATCTGTTTGTGCGGCGCCTTCCGTCCAGCTCACGCCATTTCTGGTCGCAACGCATACGCCAGGCATATGATGAGTTTGCGCGTCCACTACGCCTGGCGGTGTTATTGTCGCTGCTCCCACTGATCCTGACGCTCATGCTCTTGCGGCGCCGGGGTACGCTGGCCGCCGGAGTGCTGGCAGTCATTGGCCTGGCTGAACTGGGCAGGAGGAGAGCAGGAGGACGAGAAGTTTTCCCGCCCGCGGCTTCCCTGCTGGCTCCGGCCTGGCTGGTGGAGCGCGCGCTCTGTATCTGGGTTGCCGTGGGCATGCGACTCTTCGCGAAAGGTATGCCCTATCGTACATCCGTCATTACAAGGGCTGCGACACCAATGAAAGTCCTGCGGCAGCGCCATAGCCATGTGCAAACGACGCGACTGAACACGAAGAATCCCTCTCTCCGTCGCTCATCAGGGCAGATGATACAGCGATAAGGGAGCTTTTTAGCATAATTCAACTCAATAAGGATAGACATAGTATGATACCTGCATATATCAATGAAGATCGGCAGTATCGCAACCCGTTTACCAGTGATCTCGCCCGTGCGAACAGCAGCTACTCCGCCTTCCAGCACAACACCCTGGTGCAACTGCTCAATCCCGAGCAGGCTCCCACTCCACTGATGGAATATGTGCATGATGCCTTCCGCTCGCTCGTGCTCAATCCGCGATTTTCCTGTGTCGGGGCCAAAGCGGCAATTCGTCGAGGCACCTATCGCTTCGGCCTCTACGGCGAGATGAACGCCCCTGGATCAACTGCCGGACTGGCGCGTGACCTGTTCGCCTTCGTCCAGGAACAGACGGAGCTAAACGAGGACTTCACCACTTTTGCCGCCAGCTTCACGGGACCGCAGCCCGCCGATGCAAGGGACTTCGAGCAGCACCTGTGGGCGCAACTCCAAAGTCTGTATGAGCAAGATCGCGTGTATCACCAGTGGGACCCTTCCGTGGCCTCCAATCCTCAAGATCCGCGCTTTGCCTTTAGCTTTGCGGGACGGGCCTTTTTTGTCGTGGGTCTGTCCGCGCTGAGTTGGCGTTGGACGCGGCGTTTCGCCTGGCCGACACTGATCTTCAATGCGCACTACCAGTTCGATCACCTGCGCGAGCGCGGCAAATTCACGCGGATGCAAGAAACTATTCGCAAGCGAGACTACGAGTTGCAGGGCAGCATCAATGCCACGCTCAGCGATTTTGGCGTCGTCTCCGAGGCCCGGCAATACGCGGGGCGCCCTGTAGAGGAAGGCTGGCGCTGTCCTTTCGTCCCCCATCAACAGCATGCAGAAGTTGACAGCAAGGAGAGATTTTCATGAAACCTGGAACGCGCTACCACCTGGAACCGCAAACCGGCGTTGGGTTTGAGCTGAAGAAGGGTCAACTCCTGCGGGTCATTGATCCGCAGGGAGAGCAGGTCTCCGACCTGATGGCCTTTGCGCGCCCGGACACCTCTGAGTGGCTCTCTTCAGGGCGCAGCTTTGACTACAACAATACGGTCTACCTGACAACCACGCATGTTCTCTACTCAAATAAAAGTAACCCCATGTTCACAATTCTAGAGGACAGGGTCGGCAAGCACGATTTTCTTCTCACGCCGTGCAGCCCGGAGATGTTTAAGATCATGTACCGCTACGAGGGCCATCATCCCAGTTGTTTCGAGAACCTGGCAAACAACCTGGCACAATTTGGTATTGCAGACAGTGCCATTCCTACGACCTTCAATATCTTTATGAACGTCGATGTGCTGCCCAGTGGCGAAATAAAGATCGCGCCTCCACTGTCGCGTCCGGGAGATTTTATTGTGCTGCGGGCAGAGATGGATATGTATGTGGGTCTGACGGCGTGCTCAGCCGAAATGTCCAATAACGGCACGTTTAAACCGATAGATGTAGAGGTCGGCGCTTGAGGCCCGTGGTACCTGTAGGAGTGGTGGCTAGAGCACCTCTTGCCCACCGC
>JALYTT010000019.1 GCA_030854145.1 Chloroflexota bacterium
AAATGATGATCTCTTGCATGCAAGCATCCGTCCTGTTCGCTCACCGATATGTCCCCTTCTTTCGTGTAGGGGCGCCGCTGGCCTGCGCCCGGTCCCCGCTAGCAGGCGTTTGTTTCGCTGCCGGTCAGTAAAAAGATGGTGCCGATCAGCAGCAATGCTCCCATGATGCCGAGCAGGGAGAGACCTTCCCCAAAGAGCAGCCAGGCCAGGCTGGCCGCGGTCAACGGCTCGGCCAGGGTCAGGATGCTGGTCAGGGTGGCTGGCGTTGAGTGCATGCCAGCCTGGAAGAGGACATAGGCCAGGGCGGTTGGAATACAGCCGAGGTAGAGCAGGAGAAGCCAGCTCTGCGCTGGATAGCTAAAGACCAGTGGTGTGCTTAACGAACAAGCGAAAAGCAGAAGTGCGGCAACCCCGAACAAAGCCGTGTTGACCTGCAAGGGATGGTAACGCTTGCTCAGGACGCGTCCGCCGAGGATCACAGCCGCGTAGCTGGTGGCGCAGATCAACGAGAGGAGCACGCCCGTGAGCAGGTACCTGGTGTGTTGAGGACCTGTTGGCGTGCCGATCAGCAGCAACGTTCCGCCTAGCGCGCAGGCTAGAGCGACGAGCATCTTCGGCGTAAGGCGCTCGCGAGTGAAGAGGGCGGAGTAGAGCACAACGACTATCGGAGCGATGCAGAGCGCGATGAGTGTAGCGATAGTCACCCCACAGTCGGAGATGGCGGCGAGATAGGTAAACTGGAAGATGGCCTGCATGGTACCCAGAAAAGCCATCAGCAGCGCGTCGCGTCGTTCGATGCGCCAGACGCGCCAACCCAGCAGGTGCCAGCAGAGCAACAGAAGTACACCCGCGCCAATGGCCACGCGCAGGAAAGCGACCGAGAGGGCGTTAGTCGCGCTGAAGTGATAAATCGCCTGGGTGGACACTCCAGTTGTGCCCCAGAGCATGGCCGCACTCAGAATGGACCAGAGGCCACGGCGCGTAGAGGTAAACGGATGGAACATAGAGCAGGTATCCTTTCCCTGGAATACAGCAAATGTAGCGCTGATAGGCAGGTAGAACCAGGGGCAGGATGGACAGCGGAAAGAGGCGCGCGAGCGAAAGCTGGCGCGGGAGATTTTGCTCTAAATGACTTTTCTGCTGTGTGTCCGGTCTACTCCTGGCGAGGAATGCCAGGAGGAGGAGGAAGAATGGAGCAGGGATGTTTCAGTTTGGGCATAAACACGTGTGTCCTTTTACAATAACAACAGTATGCAGGCGTTGCCTTCTCAGCATATGATAATGCCTGCGCGCCGTTCCGTCAATAGTTCAGGCGCGTCCCGGTTCGCGTAGCCTACGCAGGCAAGCCCTCGCCCTCGCAGGACTTTGTTGGCGAATGACACAATGGATGGAAATGGGCCTGTTTGGGGTCCACAAACACCAGGTATGACAGGCAAGAACGGGAAAAACGAGGCCATGTTGACCCTATTCCACACGCAATCTCATTCGCCAGCAGAGTCTTGCAAAACGCCAGCGCCCCTACGCGGGTTGGCACAATACAAAGACACATCGCAGATGAAAAACGGGTAACACCGGTTCTGGAAGGGGAGGAAACTGACAGGTAAAGTTGAATATGGGAGGAAACAATTCATTGGCCGCAAAGAGGGAGGTGCAGGCTCAATGAATTGCTCGCTGTTATTGGATCATCTCGCGCACAACACGCTGCACACGTGCTCCATCGGCTTTGCCTTTGGTCTCTTTGGCAGCCAGGGGCATGACGCGCTTAAACTCATTCCCATGTTCCGCCACCAGGCGCGCGACTACGGCGTGCAGCTCATCATCGCTCATCTGCGACGCCTGTAGATAGCTCTGGATGATATCCTTCTCGCGCTGCTCTTTCTCAACCAGGTCGGTGCGGCCGGCCTTCTGATACGCGGGGATGGCCTGGTCGCGCATCTTCACCTCGCGCTCAAGTACGCGCATGCAGTCGCTCTCAGTGAGGGGTTGCCCATACTCCTCGTGCTTGGGATCGGTGCGCGCGACCTCCAGGTTATGCATAGACCCCAGCGCCATCCGCAGCGTATCGAGCCGCACCTGGTCGCGGGCGCGCTGCGCATCCTTGATATCCGCGCGCAACTGCTTCTCTATGGGAAATTCCTGTCGCTGCTCAGCCATATCGTGTCGTCCTCCGAAATCCACAATTCAGGGTAGTATCAACGCCCATTATACTACCTGGAGGCATAAGACAACAAGCATACACGATCCGCGTAGGGACGATAGTGGTTTTATCATCCATCTAACAGCTATAATCTAATCGAAAGGTTCAAAAGTTATTTTCGGGATGGAAGGCTCTTCTTGTTTCTGAAGGCGAGGAAAAATATGCATATTCCCACTATGGCAGGCACCATTGATCGGCGCATCCTCGTGAATTACCGCGTTGATCCCGGCTACCTGGAGAAACTCTTGCCAGACCCATTTCGACCAAAGCGCATTCATGGCATGGGTATAGCCGGCATCTGTTTGATCCGCCTCAAACAGCTCAGGCCACGCTCGCTGCCAGCGCTGCTCGGTTTCTCCTCCGAGAACGCGGCTCACCGCGTCGCGGTTGAGTGGGAAGAGGACGGTGAATATCGAGAAGGGGTGTATATTCCGAGGAGAGACACTGCATCACAGTTCAATACTTTCGTTGGCGGAAAACTGTTTCCAGGGGTTCACCATCACGCGCAGTTTGAGATTAGAGAAAGCGATGACTCTTTCCACATCCAACTCGTGAGTGACGATGGCGAGACACGGGTAGCGGTTGACGCGCACACCGCTTCACATCTTCCTGAGAACTCGATTTTTGCGTCTCTAGAGGAAGCCTCGGCGTTTTTTGAGCACGGCTCTCTGGGCTATTCGGACGCCAGGAAGGCAGGCAGTCTCGATAGCTTAGAGCTGCGCTGCCAGAACTGGAAGGTTGAGCCGCTTCAGGTGACAAAGGCGGAGTCAAGTTTCTTCGACGATCAACAGCGCTTTCCACCAGGGTCTGCGGAATTGGATTGCGCGCTGTTGATGCGCGCAATCCAGCATGAATGGTACGCCCACGAACCTGTGCGCGCGACGCATAGACTCGAAGAGGCAACGAGCGTGAACGCGATACAGTGAGGGAGGGTCCTCTCTTCTCCATAGGAAGAGAGGACCAGATAATGCCGATAGCCATAAGCTCCTTATAAAACGCGCTTGCCCAGCAGCAGTTTGCCGCGTTCGACAATCGTCTCTTGGCCCACATGACCAGCACCGGCAAGCGTGTCGATGAGTTCGCGCAAGGGGAGTTCGCCCTCGGGGAGACGCAGGCGCAGCATAAACTCCTTGCCGGTGCCGAGGCCCAGCTTGCGCTGCCAGAAGGAGGCATGCAGCAGGGACTGGCGTTCGGCGATGTGCTCCATCAGGGCCGCAACCTCCTGCCGGAAGGGGCTATACTGCAATGGACCTTTATTGAAGGCAAAGCTGGCCTCCTGGGTCGCTACGTCCTGCGGCAGATCGGCCAGGAGACCCTCGCCAACCTGGTAGACCAGGTTGTAAGTACTCAAAGAGGCGCGTGCCACATTCTCGATGTGCCTACCAGGACTGCTGTGGTCGATCCTCAGGAGGTCTCGCACGATGTGCTCCATCACATCGTAATGGATAGAGCCACGAAACAGCAGCCACATCTCCTGGAGCGCACCCTGACCGGGCTTAAACCCCAGCGAGGCCAGGTACTCATAGCCAGCGGTGACACGACGCGCGAGAGTGGGGTCGGCGGGCAAGGCATTGCTGTAGACTTCCTCGGCCGATCCTTGCAAGCCAATCACGGACGTGCTTCCGATGCGGTTGCCCAGGCGCTGGTAACCCTCGTCGAGGGTGGCTTGCACCTGGGCCAGGTCGGCATGCTCCGCGAGAAGGTTGCGCCGCTGGAGCTTCTGCACCGTCTCCTCGGCCTGGCGCGCGTATTGTAGTTGAGACCACTGACGCAACGCCTCACTTACTTCGCTCGCCTGCTGGCGAATATCCATGTGCAGAGCTGTTACGATTCGTATGTAATCTTCACTGGCAACCGTTGGCTCCGCCTGGTGCAACACCGTGAAGAGCAACTCCGGCACACCTGCATTCAGCGCGCGATAGACATCCATGCTAGATCCTCCCTGGTGAGTTATGCGTCCTCGCAGCCAGCACAGGTGCAGGTTTCGCCTGTGCGCGCCTCATGCAGAGCTTCGCGGCCCTCCTGCACCAGAAAGTACACCAGGCCAAGAGCGGCCAGCGGGTCGGCCCACCACCAACCAAAGAAGCGATTGAGCAGGAGACCGGCCAGCAAGGTCAGCGCCATATAGGCACAGGTCACGCTACAGGCGGCATCGGCCTTGAGGGCCGCACTGCCGATGCGCCTGGCAACCCGCAGCTTGCCCTGCCACAGCAGAGGCATGATGATGGCAGCGGCAACGGCCAGGCCAACGCCCCACCAGGAAGCCTCCGGGCGGGTGCGCGTGACCAGAGTGAAGGCGCTGTCCCCGACGATATAGACAGCGAGCGCAAACAGGCTCAGAGCCGTCACCCAGGAGGCACGACGCTCCGCCTGCTCGACACGCTCAACTGAACCTCCACGCTGCTCCACCAGCAGTCGCCAGAGCAGCAGGCCACCGGCGATGAGTTCGACGATGCTATCGATGCCAAAGCCCTGCAACGAGACGCTGCGCGTGGCAAAGCCAACAGTGATCGCGATGCCTGCCTCAACAGTCATCCACAGGATCGTGACCAGTTCGATCCCGACCCCCAGGCGCACCTCATCTTTGCGCGTAGTAGCAGCCTGCGCGGAATTGAGCATTGGAAGTTGACGCGCCATGAGCATGTCCCTTTCTGTTTACGGCTTTCGGTCCCAAGGGATCGATTGGCTCCCTACTCGACAAAGCGAGCCAGCTTCTCTAGAGTCGACCGCGTACCAGCCTCGTTGTCCTCGGGTCGAATGCCCGACGGAATATCCTTGAACACGATAGATACTCTTGTTCCGTCGTCTTCGGCCTCAAATGTGACCGCCATGATCATCTCTCCTGAGAAGGCCGGATCGACCGAATCAAAGGTGATCGCTTCGACGATTCTGCTCGGTGGCGTCAGTTCCACAAATCGTGCAGTATATCTATCTTCCCTTGCTTTTGTCTTGCCGCGAAGGGTTTTTTCGGATGAAGGATAATACAGCGACATCTGATACCCTCCACCAACTCTGTCATCGAAACTATGGACTTCGCCGGTCATATCTCCAGGTGCAAGCCAGACAGCCAGGGCTGCGGGATCGGTAAAAGCTCGATAGAGAGCCTCCCGTGGAGCCTTAATAAATTTCGAGTTTCGCGTGCTGGCACGTGAGTGCGCGTCTGTCATGGACGTATCCTTTCGCAATGGAGTTGGGAATGTCCTCAATCATCATACGGGCGTCTACATCAGTTGTCAACCTGAAGCGGGATTTCAAGCTGACCCACTACTCGACTTTGTAACAGCCCCGGCTAGCCCCTTGACCTGGAGTGTACTCCAGATTGTATAGTTCTGGCATGGAAAGAGAATTCTCGATTCAACAGATGGCGGAACTGACAGGACTGAGCATCGATACCTTGCGCTACTACGAACGTATCGGGCTACTTGAGCCAGTGGGCCGAGCAGCAAGCGGGCACCGTCGCTACAGGCAAAGGGATATCGATTGGCTTGGTCTGCTCATCAACTTGCGGGAAACGGGTATGCCTATCGCGCGCATGCTCCACTTTGCCGAGCTCCGCCGCCAGGGTGACGCGACGGCCACTGAGCGCCTGCTCATCCTTGAGCAACACCAGCACTCCCTGGAACAGCAGATGCAGAAACTGGAGCAGCACATGGCCGCCTTACAAGAGAAGATCGCTCACAAAAAAGAGTTTCTGGCTCAGCGAAACGCCGCATCGCCTTCCACTGACGCTTCCGTTGCTCCAGAAGTGGAGGTCGAGATCTTTGAGCCAGAGACACATGTGAGCCTGAACAAGCAAGGAAAGAAGGAGTATATGCATGGAGAGGATTGAAGGACAGGTCGCACTCGTGACGGGCGCCTCCTCTGGGATTGGAGAAGCAACTGCATGGGCATTAGGCGCACACGGAGTACGTGTTGTTGTCGCAGCCCGGCGCATTGACCGGCTTGAGGCCCTGGTCGAGCGCATTGGTCAGGCGGGAGGAGAGGCACTGGCGCTGAAAGCGGATGTGACAGATGAACAGCAGGTGCAGACGCTGGTTCGCCGCGCACAGGAACACTGGGGGCGGCTGGACATTCTGGTGAATAGCGCCGGTTTGATGTTACTGGGTTCCATCGCGGGGGCGGATACGGAAGATTGGCGGCGGATGATCTTCACCAATCTCCTGGGGACCTTGTACGCAACACATGCTGTCCTGCCGGTCATGAAAGTACGGGGAAGCGGTCATATCGTCAACATCTCCTCGGTGGCCGGACGCATCGCGCGCGCAGGCAGCGGAGTCTATAACGCGACAAAGTGGGGCGTCGGAGCCTTTTCCGAAGCGTTACGGCAGGAATGCCTCCAGGAGCATATCCGCGTCAGCGTGATCGAGCCTGGCGTGGTGAATACCGACCTGGCTTCTCATATCACTCAGCCCGCCGCCCGCGAGACCGCGCTGCGCCGCATACAGGAGATCACGCCATTGCAGAGCGAGGATATTGCAAACGCCATTGTCTATGCCGTGACCCAACCACCACACGTCAATGTCAACGAAATCCTGCTGCGCCCGACCGATCAGGAACGCTAAAGATGATACAATGGGGAAATGAAAGCTTCACTGTATGCACGCGCCTTGACAGGGAGGATCTAGCTCATGTCCAGTGCCATCCCGACGAGCCAGGGGACAGGGAGGCATCTACGACTGGGGGCGTTGATCGCGCTCTTCCTGGCGCCGGCCTTTATCTTCGCCAACATGTACACCACGCAGGCCATTCTGCCGGTACTCAGCCATGATTTCCAGATCAGCGCGCCCACGGCGGGCCTGACGGTTTCATTGCTGGTGCTGGCCGTGGCCATTGGTTCCCTCTTCTATGGTCCGCTCTCTGACCGTGTGGGCCGCAAAAAAGTGATGGTTAGCACCAGCTTCCTGGTGATCATCCCGACGCTTTTATGCGGCCTGGCCCCTAACTTTGCCACCCTGGTTGTGCTGCGGGCCGTCCAGGGGTTGCTCATGCCTGGCCTGACCAGCGTGGCTATCCCCTATGTCAACGAAGAGTTCGCTGGGAAGGACCGGGGACTGGCGATGGGTATCTATGTTAGCGGCTTGACGCTGGGAGGACTCTTCGCGCGTGTTGGCAGCGCCGCCCTGACGGGGTTCTATAGCTGGCAGATCTCCATGCTGGCCTTCACACTGCCAACGCTGATCGCCGCGCTCGCCCTGTGGCGTTTCCTGCCGGAGACGAACAGCAAGATAAAGGCTCGCCAGGGAGAGGCACGCCCGCACCCCGGCGATTTCCTGCGCCAGACGCTGCGCGATATGGGGTTGCACCTGCACAACCGGCGGCTCGTAGGCGCATTTATCATCGGCTTCACACTCTTTTTTGGCTTCATCGGCACCTTCACCTACCTGCCTTACTACCTGACGGGACCGCATTTCAGGCTCTCCACGATTATGTTAGGCCTGGTCTACCTGCTCTGGCTCACAGGCGTCCTATCGCCTGTGGCCGGCACTATAGCGGAGCGTATCGGTTCACGTCGCGCCATCGCCTTCACTATGGCGCTGGCGGCTTGCGGACTGCTGACGACGCTTATTCCCTCGCTGCCGGTGGTCATTGTGGGCCTGGGCATGCTGGCTGTGGGCATGTTCTGCACGGTCCCGGCAGTAAACCTGTACCTGGGCGAGCAGGCCACGACCGCCAAGGGTACGGCCGCCTCGATGTATCTCTCGCTCTACTATTTCGGTGGCAGCTTCGGCGCCGTTCTACCAGGAGTTGCGTTCTTATGGGCGGGCTGGATGGGCGTGGTGCTCCTCTGCCTGGGCATGGTGCTGATTGCCCTGGCTTCCGATGCGATTCTTTGCTAACGCACTCCTGCTGATCTACAGGGTCAATGACATTGCCAGGTGGAAAAGCTGATCCGCCAACGATGCTATCAATTGGTGGTGCTCAAGACGCGTACGCCATGGCTGCGGAATAGCCTGTTCCCCGTAGAAGGCGCCCGCGAGTTGACCATAGACAGCCCCTGTTGTATCGGCATCGTTACCCAGGTTGACCGCTAACAGGCACCCTTCGCGAAAGGTATCGCTATGGGAAAAGGCCCACAGCGCGGCTTCCAATGATTTGACGACATAGCCTGAGCCTTGAATCTCAGGAGGGTGGCGCCGCTTGAATGAGCCGGCGGCAACTTCAGCAATCTCCGGCACCAGCGGATGCTCCTGCCAGTAGTTAGGAACGGGACTATAGGATGGAGAGAGTAAAATTTCTTTGCTCTCTCCATTCAGCGCTCCCACAATGAGCGCACCTAGATAACGGCAGGCATCGATGGCTGCCGCCGCGCCATGGGTCGTGCGGGAGCTCTCGCCAGATTTTTCAATGGCTTCACGAGAATGGCGCGCATAGAACAGAGGGACCGGAGCCAGCCGCATGATCGACCCATTGCCCGCCGTGCCTGGGTCCGTTGGGCCAGCAAATGGCTCGCCGCTGTGCTCAAACTGGCGCAAGGCTGAAGAGACGGTGCCACCGATATCAAAGCATCTCCCATTGCTTGCCATATAGCCGTCATTCCGCCAGCGAATGTAGCGCTGGATCTGGTCTAGAGCATTGAAGCCCTTGTGTTCCACCAAACTAGCCGCAAGGCAGAGAGCCATAGAGGTATCATCGGTCCATTCACCCGATCTGAGGCGAAATGGACCGCCTCCCATCATGTCGTCAATTGGCGTGAATGAGCCTGGCGGTGTAAACTCCAGGGTTGTACCTACCGCATCACCGGCAGCCAGCCCCAACAGGCTGCCACGGTAGCGCTCGCTGAGTTCCATGTCGTTTCCCCTCCTTCTCACTTCAGGCGCAGAGGCTGCGGGAAGCATTCTTTGCAGTTGCCAATAACATCATTTCCCTGACAAGACAATGTATCTGTACATAGAAGATACTACCACATGCAGATGGCAACACCTATTGAAGGTGTTGACCATGCTGAAACACCGATCCTGGTTACCCTATCGCTTCCGCCCTCTCATGGGATACAATAAGCAAGGAACAATCTGTTTGAAGCACGAAGGAGTGTCTTTTTATGACAACAACTGCTGAAAATGTAACGTCACGCGCACGCACGCCTTTTAAAAACGCCTCCCTTACCGATTTTACGCAGCCTGAACAGCGCCAGGCTCAGATGCAGGCGCTGGAGCAGGTGAAGGGTGAACTGGGGCGCACCTATCCGCTGATTATTGGCGGTCAGAAGATCAACAGCAAGGACACGTTCGCCTCTATCAACCCGGCGCGTCCCGATGAGGTCATCGGCTATTTTGCTCGCGCCACCGTGGAGCAGGTCAACGAAGCGGTGCAGGCGGCCAGCAGCGCTTTTGCATCCTGGAAGCGCGTTCCGGCTGAAGAGCGGGCAGGCTACATCTTTGCCGCCGCCGATCTGCTGAAGCAGCGCCGTTTTTACTATAACGCCTGGATGATCTACGAGGTGGGCAAAAGCTGGGCCGAGGCAGATGGCGATACCGCGGAGGCTATCGACTTCCTGGAGTTCTACGCGCGCGAGATGATCCGCCTGGCCGGCGATCACGAGCTGACGCGCATCGAGGGCGAAGAGAACGAACTGGTGTACATCCCCCTGGGCGTGGGCGCCGTCATCCCACCCTGGAACTTCCCCGGCGCCATTACTATCGGCATGACCAGCGCCTCTATCGTCACCGGCAACACTGTTGTGCTCAAGCCTGCCAGCACCTCGCCGATGATCGCGGCACAATTTGTGCGCATCCTGGAAGAGGTGGGCCTGCCCGGTGGCGTGGTGAACTTCCTCACCGGCTCAGGGTCCACCATCGGCGATACGCTGATCGAGCATCCCCAGGTGCGTTTTATCGCCTTCACAGGATCGCGCGAAGTGGGCCTGCGTATCCACGAGCGCGCGGCCAAACACCAGAAAGGCCAGCTCTGGCTGAAGCGCACGATCCTGGAGATGGGCGGCAAAGACGCTGTGGTGGTCGATGAGACCGCCGACCTGAATGCCGCTGCCGATGGCATCGTCTCCTCGGCCTTTGGCTTCCAGGGACAGAAGTGCTCCGCCGGCTCGCGCGCCATTATCGTCGAGCAGGTATACGATCAGGTACTACAAAAGGTCATCGAGAAGACCAAAAAGCTGACCCTTGGCGATGTCACGCAGCCGGAGACGTATATGGGGCCGGTCATCGACGAGAACGCGATGAAGAAGATCAGGGACTACATCGAGGTTGGCAAGGGCGAAGGACGACTGGTAGCCGGCGGAGGCCATCGCGACCCAGGCTACTTTATCGAACCCACGATTTTCGCCGATGTAGACCCGCACGCGCGCATTGCGCAGGAAGAGATCTTCGGGCCAGTGCTCACGGTGATCAAAGCCAGAGACTTCGATGACGCGCTACATATCGCCAACGACACGGAGTACGGTCTGACGGGTTCACTCTATTCAAACGAGCCGGAGCGCATTGAGCGCGCCAAAGAGGAGTACCACGTCGGCAACCTGTACTTCAATCGCAAATGCACTGGCGCGTTTGTCGGTGTGCATCCATTTGGTGGCTTTAATATGTCTGGCACCGACTCCAAGGCCGGCGGCCAGGATTATCTCCTGCTGTTCACCCAGGCCAAAGCCATCTCGACCAAGAATGTGAAATAGGGGGGAGTTCCCATTGCCTGCTGTCACCCAACTCACCCCAGGAACATGGCAGATTTCGCTGCCATTTCTGGGGGAACAAGATATCATTGGCTCCTACCTGATCGCCGGGGGGAACGAGATTGCGATTATCGATCCCGGCCCGGAGAGCATGATGGAGCATTTGCTGGCGGCGATTAAAGAGGCTGGCTTCGAGCCGCGCAGCGTCACGCATGTTCTCACGACACATGTTCACCTGGATCACGCGGGGGCAGCCGGGTCATTGATGCGTCACCTGCCCGAAGCGCAGGTCTATGCCCATAGCAAGGGGGCGCCGCACCTGCTGGATACCTCAAAGGTGGTGGCCAGCGCAGCGCGCATCTATGGCGAGCGTATGCAGTCGCTGTGGGGTAAGATCGAGTCGGTGCCGCAGGAACGCCTGCACGTGATGGAGGGCGGCGATATCCTGAATATCGCGGGCCGGCGCCTGGAGGTCCACTACACCCCCGGCCACGCGGTCCACCACGTGATCTTTTTCGATGCGCACTCCGGCGAACTCTTCGCGGGAGACGTAGCGGGTGTGCGCCTGCAAGGCATCGACTATGTGCGGCCGCCGACCCCGCCCCCCGATCTCGACCTCGAAGCCTGGTCCGAGAGCATCAGCCTGCTCAACCGGCTGCGACCCGATGTGCTCTACCTTGGGCATTTTGGGCCATCGAGAAACATCCAGCAGCACTTCACACGCTTACGCGAAAAGCTGGGCGCTTGGGGAGACCTGGTGCTGACGGCGATGCGCGAGGGCAAGAGCGAAGAAGAGATCACCACCCTGCTCATCGACAAGACCAGGGCAGAACTGCTCAGGGTCGCACGCGATGAACACGCTATCGAGCGCTACGAGATCGCCACGAACTACGCGATGACCGTTCAAGGCTACATGCGATACTGGCGGAAGAGGCATCCAGAGCGACTGGCGTTGGTATAGCATCTAGAGTAACAGTGAGATTGGATGCGGATGAGATCTGCGTCCAATCTCCTGGGGCCTCACTCGTCGCTATGCATCAAATCATGCAGCGAGAGTGTCGGAATCTATCCGGCCTCTCAATCGTCGAGTGCAGCATTTTCACCATACTGGGCGAAATTTCTGTGGCAATGTCCCATCATTCGCCACAGTGACAAGCTGGCGCAAGTCGGCCCGTAGCTCTCCCATGCGCCTGACACCAATGATCGCCGTCCATTGTGCCTCCAGATGTGACAGGATCGCCTCAGCTTCTCGAACACAACGCCAGCCACGCTCTGTGAGGATAATAATCTTCCCACGCTTGTCCGAAGGGTGTGGTTGGCGCATGACGTACCCACGCTGTTCGAGATAATCTACCATCTCGCTGGCAGCTTGTTTCGTGATGTCCAAAAATTCTGCAAGTTCGTTCCCAGTCGCACCATGCGGCGCGATCCGTTGAAACGCGAAACCGTGTGCAGGACGCACATCATCGTAGCCGAGTGCGGTCATGTGTTTGTGCAAGTGATCTATCACTGTCCGAGAACCAAGCAGAAGTAGGAACGCGAGATCGTAATCAGGTATGGCTTCCATCAGCACATTTCCTCTTGTTAGCGTCAAAATTAGTCAATCTACTTGACTACTTGTCAAAAATGCCGTATACTGGCTAAGTAGTCAAACTACTTGACTATTATACAGCAGTTTCTCTCAAAGTGAAACAGTTCTTGAGTTACCACAGGAGGGTACAATGTCTATCAACGGGAATAAAGATGTGGTTCTACGGTTCATCAATGAGTTCTGGAACGGGAACAACCCTGATGTGCTTAATGAAATCCTTGATCCAGCCTACTACGATTATTCTTTTGAGCCACGCAATCGTGAGGGACTTGAGCGCACATTGGCGATTACCAGTGCCGCCTTTCCCGGTCATGAGACGATCATCCAAGAGATCGTCGGCGAAGGCGACACGGTTGCGGTTTGTGAGACGTTCCGCGGGACGCATTCGGGGCCATTTCGCGGCTTCCCTGCATCTGGCAAACATTTTGAAGTTGGTCGTTATCACTTCTTCGAGGTCAAGGGCGGCAAGATCACCTCGCAGCGGGGATTAATTGATCTGCCAAGCCTGCTTCGACAGATTGGCATGAGTGACTAATCTTCCGCACGTCCGCATCTGGCGGCAATATCGGCAGAAAAGCAAGATACCGATTTCCTCTGACAGAAGAGTATCTTGCTTCTCCGCCCCAGATTTCCCTCTCGTCTCCTACGAAACAGAAAGAAACAAGTACAGTTTACATCTTTGGATGTGTTGACCTCGTGTAGTCAATCAAAATGGGCACGCTGATCCCCGTGCCATACACGAAAGGCTTCAGGGATGCGTCGTACATGCCCAGGGTCAAGATCGGCAGGCAAGGCACCCTCAGCAAACCAGTCTATCTCCTGTACTTCGTTAACATGTGAGGGCGGATCGATTCTCTCAATATGCAGAAGTGGACGACACAGAAACAGAAAATTATAGAGGTGATGCCGCTCACCTATCTGCCATAGCCGGGAGTCAAACGTTCCAACAAGCGCAACCGGTTCGCATGCGAAGCCAGTCTCTTCTAGCACTTCACGCACCACTCCCTCAGCGGGCGTTTCTCCCACGTCCAACGCTCCGCCCGGCATGGCCCACAGGCCATTATCGGCACGGCTAATGAGCAGTATTCTGCCATGCTCATCAATCACTGCTCCATCGCCGACCGGAAAAGGAGACGGCAGGGAGAAGAGGGTAGTACGTAGTGGCTCGATCTCCTCCAGTGTTTGACTCGAAGCCGTTGCCATCATTGCTAGTGCAACGTCCTGAATTCTTCGGTACCGTTCCTGGTCATAGATATTAGTGGCAAAATGAAGACCCATCGCCGAACAATCGCGCAAGGTATCTGCCCACAATGCTAGCTTCTGGGCCAATGTGCCTGGCAACTCTTTTTGTATGTTGTCGTCCTTCAAGGTGATATACTCTCCTTGCTACTATAATCGTTTCTGCATTGTGTATTATAGCAAACGCAAAGGAGTATTTTATGCGCTATGCTCTGTCATTGCCAAATGCGGGCGTCTATGGCGACGCTCGTGTGCTAGCCGATCTTGCTCGTCTGGCAGAAGAGGCTGGCTGGGACGGCTTTTTTCTATGGGACACGCTCCACTACAACGCTGAAGATGGCGCGGTTTGTGATCCATGGATAGCATTAGCCGCGATTGCCATGCAGACTGAGCGCATCAAAATTGGGACCATGGTGGCGGCTCCGACACGGCGCCGGCCCTGGAAAATGGCTCGCGAAACCGTTACCCTTGACCATTTATCCAACGGGCGCTTCATCCTGGGGGTCGGCGCAGGCGATGGAAGTGATAAGGGCTTTACGCATTTTGGAGAAGAGACGAATACGAAAAAGAAGGCTGAACTCCTTGATGAAAGTTTAGCCATTCTCCGGGGCCTGTGGAGCGGCAAACCTTTCAGCTATAGTGGCGAGCACTATCACGTCAGCGAAATTACCTTTTGGCCGCCGCCAATCCAGACGCCCAGCATCCCTATCTGGATAAGTGGCACCTGGCCGAGAAGGGGACCAATGCTCAGAGCAGCACATGGGGATGGGGTTAATGCCTTCACATTTCGGAGTGATGGGACCGCTGCGGATCTCACGCCTGCTGAGATCCGCCAGCTCAAGACATTTATGGATCAGAACCGCAGCGTTACCTCGCCATTTGACATTGTGACAGGAGCACAGGTCTTTGATGCGCTTCATGACGAGCAAGCACAGGCAATGCTTAGAGCCTATGCCGAAGCTGGAGCAACCTGGTGCCTGGAGGGTATCTGGCCCCAGAGAGATTTCGATAGCTTGCGCGCATCCATCCAACAGGGTCCGCCACGTATAGAATAACTGACTCTCAGCCAGCCGAACTGAGCGACGTGCGCAGAAGGTATACGACCGCCTCAGTGAATTCAATCCACTTCTTCAGGCGCATGCCTTTGCCAGCGGTGAGATCGGGAACCTCCTCCCGCAGTGGTGACGCGTGGATAAAGCCAGCACGACAGGGCAACTGCTGCCTGGCTATATGATGGAGAGTAGTGTACATAACATAATTGCAGAGGAACTCGCCGGCCGAGTCTGAGGCAGCGACCTGAAACTTGACGTTGGAGAGCAGCTCCACGATCTCAGGCACTGGCAGCGTGGCAAGATACGTCTCAGGGCCACCAGCAACTACCGGCTGGCCCTGGGGATCATAGCCATCGTGATCGCCACCCGCAGGAGCAACACAGCGGTTCACGGCGACGCGCTCAACTCGCACGCCCACAGGATCGCCCTGCCCAAGATTGAGCACGACATCCGGTTGCAGCGCATCGATGGCGGCGATCAGCGGGGCGGAGGCGCGCTTGAAGGATACGGGCAATACCAGGCCAGTGATCTCCATATCGATAATCGTCGCGCCGTCCAGGTGACGCGCCACCTCGCCGCTGGGGTTGCGCTGCCAGCGACCGAAGGGTTCAAAACCTGTGAGCAGAACCTTCATGGAAGCCTCCAAGCCTAGCCTCTATTGATGAGCAGGCGATCGTCTAGCCGGAAAACGCCCAGGCTGATTAACGTCGGGCCCAGGTCACCCAGCGCTTGAATAACGAGTCTATGGGCCTCCAACTCGCCGATGATCGGTGAGCAAAAATACTGGCAGGTAGCTATCAAAGCGGCAAATCCTTCGAGGAGGGCCGCGCGAGGTAGGCGATCAAGCTGTGAATTATCCTTGACGTGCAGGTAGCCACCGGAGGCAATCTGCATACCGGCGAAAGCGGGGAAAGCCGAGGAGCAGTCATCGAGGATATCGCGCAGCACCGTCAGTGCCTCTTGCGGCCCCACCAGGTGCGCCACAGCCAGCGTTACGCGCCTCGTTCCCTCGATCAGCACGCGCCATTCCCAGGGCACGATGAGTTGATCGACTCTGGGTGTGGCGACCACCTGCCCTTCAACAACATACGGGCGAGAAGGCGGTGGGGGAGTGGCACTGCGCCCACGCAATTGCGCAATCCAGCGCTCAAAAGACTGTTCCTGCTCATCAGCCACGGTTTCACGATCGGTAGAGACGCCGCGCTCAAACCGCAGCGTCCCGCGCATCCAGCCTTGCAGGTCAGCCAGCACAGCGTTCGTGGCGCCGCGCGTCCCAACCACATGCACCAGTCGCCCGTTGCGAAAGTAGAGGTGCGCGACGCCCAGGCGCACGCTATTGCGCAGAGTCAGCCGCCCAAAGGCTCTCAGCCGCTTGATGCTAGCGACGACATTGGGCAGGTCAGCCAATGAACCCTGCCAGGGTTCGCCAGAAGGCGTACTATGAAGCACGATAGAAACCGACCTCTCACAGACAATTACATAGAGAACGCGGAGCCTCTCTTCTACCTGACGTAGGGAAACTAGCGGAGCGAAGTATTAATCCCCATGATACAAAGAAGCCTGGATGATGTCAAGCGGGTTATGCGTTGCTGAAGCGGCACTCCCGGTCGCACACCTCGCACCAGCCTACCAGTTCGCCATCATGTTCATGCACATGCGCAAGGCGGCGGGCGCAACGGCACACATAGCCATGCTGCCGCGCGGGGTTGCCGAAGACGAGGGCATGGGGCGGCACATCGCGCGTGACCATAGAGCCGGCGCCGATCAGAGCAAAGGCCCCGATAGTCACGCCACAGAGGATCACCGAGCCGGCACCGATAGACGCGCCATACTTTACCACGGTCGACGTGATCTCCCAATCGTCGGCATCCTTGAGGTCGCCAGCGGGCGTGATGGCGCGTGGCAACAGGTCATTGGTGAAGCATACGTGGGGGCCGACGAAGACCCCATCTTCAATCGTCACCCCTTCAAATACAGAGACATGGTTCTGGATCTTGACGCGTGAGCCGATGCGCACATGCGCATCCACATAGACACCCTTGCCGATATTGCACGCCTCGCCGATATGCGCCCCCTCGCGTACATGAGCCTGGCGCCAGATACGTGTGCCCGCGCCAACATAGGCATCAGGCGAGACCTCGGATGTAGGATGAACGTAGAAAGATTCGCTTGCCATATATTTCCTCTCCAGCATAGTATGCGTTAGTGATACATCTATAAGACATTATAGTTGCTGCTGTGAATATCGCATAGCTTCGTTGGGGCTGGATGGGTAGAAAACGTACCATATGGTAGAATGTAGTGTATACATTGCATGCGTTCCATGTAGAGAAGGGATAATTCATGAAAAAGCGCAAAGGGCCATCGCTACCCAAAGCACTACGGCAGCAATCCGCATCGTACGCTTCACCTTCGGTTGTGCGCCGGGCGCGCGACTTTCCGTTGGTAGAATGTTGGATCAGTGCGGATTGGAAAAATGAGAGTCCGGGATTGGTACAAATCGTCGTCGCCCGCAAGCAACCCGACGATTCGATCTGTTTTGGCGTGTACCTTGTCGATAAGCTCTGTCTTGGCCTTAAAAACACGTTTGCCAGAGCCAATCGCCCCTATATACGTTACCAGGTTGAACTCGCACGCTTTTTCCAGGACATAGAGCCGCAGGAATGTTCAATCGACCTGGCGTGCCAGATGATCTATGAATCAATTGACTACGCGGCACAATTCGGCTTCAAGCCTAACAAGGATTTTGAACTTTCACAACTTATACTGCCACCGCGCGGCGAGTATCGAGTAACACAGAAATTGAAGTTCGGTCAAAAAGGCAAGCCCCTTTACATTTCCGGCCCGCACGATAACCCCCAGACGATCATCAAGCAATTAGAGGAGACTGCTGGCCCCGGCAATTATGACTACGTGGTTATGGCACCCCCTGATATATACTAAGCAGGCTTGCAGGAAGACAGATGCACGCACAAAGCCAGCTATACGCGTTGGCGCACCTCTAAAATGCGCAGGAAGAAGTCCTGGATGGTGATAGAGTCGATGTCTCCGCTGATGGCAAGGGCGGCGCGACAGCCAGCGGGCCAGGGGGCAAAGTGGATGAGAGGCGCCTCCAGTGCTTCGATCTGCTCCACAAGCAGGCTGCGGCGCTGCATCTGCTCCTGACGTGAGGTGCCTGAGCCAGTGGGCATGTCGAGGTAGAGGGCATAGGTAGCGGCCTCTTCCCACGCGCCATAGACGGCGGGATAGCCCTGCTCATGTAAAAAATCCATGATTTCCTGAGGGGTCTGTGGCGAGAGCGCGATGCAGGGGCAACGTGCGGCCTGAACAATGCATGAGTGGGCGGGGAGACGAACATCGGTGCCATACCACGGCGTCACTGGCTGACCCTCTACTTCGAGGTGGCGCGCCAGCAGGGTCGCGCGAGGAGTGCATGTCGCCTCTACCTGCCAGTGGCCAGGGGTCTGAGGTGTGATCTGGAGCTTGAATTGGGCGCGCTCCTTCCACCATTGGGCGACATCATCCAGGCGCGCCATCCACACAGGCAGGGCCTGGCTCTGGGCGTGGTCCAACAACAGCTTCAAGGCCGGTTCACAGAGCATCCCACGCTCTGGATGGAGATTGAGCGTGTAGATGCCGCCAAGATCATATACACGCTGCATGATACTGCTCCAGATGCGGCCAACCTCCCGCGCATCGGTGATACGCAGCCGGTCGAAGACCATCTCGTCATCGGGAATACTGGTCGGGATGCGCAGGAGTGTCCCCTCGAAGTGCGGGCGCAGGGTGAAGGCGTTGCAGGGCATGGCCTGGAACAGCTTCAGGGACTTTTCATAACCGCTCCTGATCTGCGGTTGCAGCCCACCGAGGTCGATGACATCATGCAGGACGGCCTCGTTACTCTCATAGGTGAAGCCCAGGGTCGTGAAGACCCGCAGCGCCTCCTCCGTCCATCCCAGGTATGGGTTGCGAAACCCTTGATAGGCAATGCGGCTTTTCTCGAATACCGCGATGGCCTGCTTTGTTTGATCGTACTGCTCTACCTTACTGAGGGTACGATAATCGTTATGGACATAGCCGTGGATGCCCACCTCGGCACCGTGGCGCGCGATCTTCTTCATCAAAGACGGATGCCTGCGCAGAACCACCGCTGGAATGAAGAAGGTGGGCGCGGCGTTGTGCGTTCGCAGAACACCTATAATTGTATGCAATGCACGACTGGTGCGCGCCTCTGAGAAGCCGAAACGGGTGAATACGGTCCACAGCCGCCGGGTGAAGTTGTGCGCCCCTTTTGTTTTTAGCGAAAAGAACACGAGATTCATGGCAATCCTTTACTACTCAGTTACTTTCATCTGGTAAGTGGGACATGGCCCCGCAAGAAGGGCCACCATACACTGGTGAATCCGTAGGGGTGATGGCTTCGGCTCCTCTTGTCCGCCGACAATGCCCATGCGTTGATACAAATCATGATCGAACGTCCCTGGCGAAGGAAACAGGGCGAGATGGCAACCAGAGGGCGTTCGTCGCCTGCCATGCCGCGCGTTGTTGGAGCAGGGCGCAGGCCAGCGGCCTGACTGGCGAGGCAAGCCCCGCCCTACGGAAACGCCCGCTTCCCGATTTCTATTTAATATTATGCTGGCTGCTCACTCTACTCACGACCGGGCGGCGCACGCGTGTCTCCTTGCGGGACAGAGATGCCAGCAACTGCCGGTAGCGCTCAGCCATCATTTCCCAGCGAAAGGGCTGGTAATCCTCGCTGGCATTCTGCACCATATGTGCGCGCTTCTCCGGGTGCTGATAGAGATCGATGATGGCCTCCGCGAAGCTCTCAACCTGCGCTGGATCGCAGCGCACAAGCGACTCCAGGCGGAACATCGAGTGTATGGCAGGCGTATCGGAAGCGATCATGGGGCGCTCCATCCAGGCAAACTCATAGGCCTTGGTGGGCAACACCAGTTCCATGAAGCCATCGTAGCGGTACGGGATAATGCCAACGTCGCCATGTACGACGAAATCCACTACCTTGTCCGAGGGACAGGGATCGATAAACACCACATGGTCGCCGATACCCAGGTCAGCGGCCAGTTGCTTCAGGCGGGGCTTTTCCTCGCCCCGCCCCATGATATCCAGGCGCACATCCGGCACAACCTGCCGCGCCAGGGCCAGGGCGCGCACAGCGAGATCGATACCATTGCGCCGGGCCAGCGTCCCATGATACATCAGGATCAAGGGCTGCTCTCCCGGTGTAGCATCGGCGGGCGAAGGGTGTCTATCGGCGATAGGAAACACCTTCGGGTCGCTACTGTTGAGAATATTGGTGATCTTCGCCTGCGGGATACCGCGCCGCAGCAGAGCCTCCTCGAAGGGCCAGCCAACGGTGACCACGTGATGTACAAAGGCCGCCGAGATGCGCTCCTGCCAGATGGCCAGAGGGACCACTAATTTGCGCATACGTCCCTTGGATTTCGCCGCCATCAGTTCCGGGCTGACATCCTGCACATCTAGGATGATCTTCGCTCCCAGCAACCTGACAAACAGGGCCGCGAATACCAGGAAATCTGGCATGTTGTGGACATGCACAACATCATACCTGTGCTTGAGATGCAGCCGGGTGATGGTTACAGCTGCCAGCACAAGGAACCGGCACCAACTCATGATCATCACAGGCATGCCGCGACCGAACGTGCGGTTCATGGGCATGCGATACACATGCACGCCGTTACAGACCTCGTAGGGCTTTTCACCTGCCTGGCGCAGGCAAATGACATCCATGGCATACCCGCCATCGACCGCGGCCTCGGCAAGGCGGCGCACTCTGGGATCAAACGGATACCAGTCAAAAGCGATGGTGCCAATACGAATAGATGACATACTGTTCTTCCCTTCCCCTGTATGCTATGGTACTGAGACGGTGCGACTTGTGCGCACCCATTCGCTGGCGTGTTTTTTATTCTTCCTGAGCACAAAGTAGACCCACAGCTTCCAGAGCATGAAACCCGGCGCATACAGAAGCGCTTTATAAACCGAGCGAGACGGACGCAGCAGATACAGCGCTGTGCTAATGTAGCATGCCAACCCTGCGACAAGCGCGAGGGCCAGCAGCAGTGCTGGCAACGACCACACGGCTATGGCGGCCAGCAACGTCAGCACACAGAAGCTCAGCAGCAAGGAAAGGGGCGGCACAAGCAGTTCCATAAAAGCCTCTACACGCACAAAGTCGCGCTGGCGCAGGCCGCTGCTGAGCAGTCTCCAGGCCGTTTGCCAGGTTTTGCGTACAGGCTGCGCTGCTTCCCAGCGAATATCCTGCGTGCGCATCTGGGCAAACTTCGTTGGCATATGCGAGCGCACCACGGCCTCCGGCACATACTGCACGCGCTCACCATGAGCCACCAGGGCGAGATAGTACTCGTAATCCTCCCCCACCGAAAAGGCCTGCCAGGGATAGCGCTGCAAGATGGCGTGACTCAGGCACATACCGTTGCCGGTCAAAGCTACAGAGGCGCCCAGTCCGCTGCGACCAAGAGAGCGCACATGGTTGACCAGGCTGAGGGCGATCCAGCGCAGGGCCGCGCTGGGAGACGCGTCAGCATTTAAGACGGTGTTATGCGCCTGCATGGCCTGCGTCCCGCGTCCCATCTCTATCGCCATGGCCTGCAAAAACGCTGGATCTACGATAGAATCGGCGTCTATCACGACGTAGGCATCGTACAGCAGCCGGTCCTCAGCAAGTTTCTGTAACAGCCAGTTCAGCGCGTAGCCCTTGCCCCGTCTGGCCTGGTCGAAGCGCTCATAGACGCGCGCGACACCACTGGCACGCACAATATCGGGAGTGCTGTCTGTGCAGTTGTCGGCCACCACGTAGACCGTATACAGGTTGCGTGGATAGTCAAGCTGCGCGAGGTTTGCCAGCAGCGCGCCCAATGTGACATCTTCATCGTGCGCGGGGACCAGGATCGCAAAGCGTGTCATCGGCAGAGGAGAGAGGCGCGACTGCGCATAGGCAGCTTGCCGACTTTTCGCCGCTCGCAGCGCGGAGGCCGACACAATACCCAGATAGAGCACCGGCGCAGCCAGACATACCTCCGCTACCAGAAGCATCCCCCGTAGTACATTCAACACAAACATCGTATGCCTATCCTTTTCTACGCGATTTCATCTAACACGTGTAGTAGCCTGGCCCCGCAGCTCTCCCAGCTATACTGCTCCTCCACCAACGCTCTCCCGGCAGCGCCGAACAGCCAGCGTTTCTCTGGACTGCGCAGAAAGGCCAGCACAGCCTGCGCGAACGCCTGCGGTTGGTCCTCCACTACCAGGTGGGTACCTGAGCGCACCGCCAACCCCTCACAGCCCAGGCTCGTCGAGACCACGGCCTTGCGCATGGCGAAGGCTTCCAGCAGCTTCAGCCGGGTGCCACTGCCAACGGACAGAGGCGCGATCGCCACGGAAGCCGAGGACAGATACGGCCGCACATCAGCCACAAAACCGGTCACAGTGATGCCTGGTATATCCCCCAGCTTCTGCACCTCCGGCGGTGGATTCTTGCCCACAATGTACCAGGTAGCTTCTGGATACTGCGCCTGGATCAAGGGCCAGCATCGGCGCGCAAAGGAGAGCACGGCATCAACGTTGGGGTAATAATCCATGGTGCCGGTAAAGACAATGCGTCCGGCTACCTCCTGAGCAGCGGGGTTCGGCTCTCCTTGAAAAGCCTGGATATCCACCCCATTGGGCACCACCTCAATAAGCTTATCGGATAGCACATGCTGCAAGGAGAGGCGTTCGCGTTCGCTTGTCACAAGCACGGCCTGCGCACTGCGGCAACGCGCGATTTCGATGGGCTTCAGCAGGCAACTTTCGCGCCAGTTATACCAGCGGCGCAACCAGGCAGTCTCGTGCTTATAGGTGCGCTGGAGCAGCTCATATTCGATATTATGTTGATCGATCACGACCTTTAGTCCCGTGGGGAGACGATAGCCCGCGATCAGCGCGCTCTCAAAGACCACGGCATCATAGTGGTCGCGGGCCAGCAGCGCATCCAGCGCCTCCTGCATGCTGGCAACGGCCTGCACAGCCAGCACATACGACTTCCCACGCATACTGGACACGATCTGCTGCCTGCGCTTGGAGCGCGGCTGCGGACGCACAACCACCTGCACAACACGCGCCCACTCCTCCAGCAGCGAGCTATCGTAGCCCTCCATCTCGGCGCTATCGACTAAGGCCAGCAATGAGACAGTATGCTGGCTGGCAAGCGCCTTGAGGAGATGGTAGTTACGCGTGCCGGCGCCCCACGTTGGACGCGGGAAGTTTGGAGACATCACCAGAAGCTTCATGGACAACAACCTCATCTTTTTTATCTAGCAGGGGCAATTTCATCAAGATCCCAACCAGCAGACCAAGATAGATCACATTGCGATAGAAAAAGAGCTGATAATCGGCATACGCCACGATGATCTCCATACAGGTCACCGCCACGATATACACCGCCATCAACTGCAAGTAGGGATCGCGCAGCCGGCGCGCAATCAGGCAGCCGCGGATAATGATCGCCCCAACCAGGTACCAGAGGGCGGAGTAGCCAAGGGCCCCCAGGCGCATCCAGACCCAATAGATGGTATTGTGAGGCACATAGAGATAGTACGGATCTTCTACCAGGATATTCGGCAGTGTCACCGGCTGGAGAAATGGCTTGCCAAAACCGAGGCCCAGCAGGGGATTCTGGCGCACGGTATACTTCAGATCATAATTTTCAATCGTGCGGTACAGATTAGAGCTGGCATCGGCAGGATCGGGATGGAAGATGGAGACAATTGCGCGCGCGGGTTCGGCAAAGCTGCCGGATTTGCCCGCGAAGGCCGCCACGTAGATGCCACCAATCAACGCGCAGATCACCATGCCAATCGCCAGTCCTTTGCGCGACTGAGGTTTGATGAGAAAAATGAGCGTCCAGGCCACCAGGATACCTATTAGCAGCGCGATATAATCGGCGCGCCGCTGGTTGGCGATCAAGGCAACAATCAGGAAGGGCAGCACCAGCAGGGCCGCGATCAACTGGGGCCGGTAGCGGTGGTGCAGGCAAAACATGACCACCAGCAAGATCAGGGCGATAAAAAAGAACGACTCCTCGTGCGCCATAATCTCGCGATGTCCCAGCAGGCTCCCCTTGAGCACGATGAGGTAAATGTAGACCCCCTGGAGCGCTTTCACGCCCGCGCCCAGGATCACAATCCAGAGGAAATTACGAATATGCTCTTTACGAGTCACCAGGTTATAGGCCAGCATATAAGAGAGAAACATATACCAGAACGGTCGGATCTCCAGAACGATCGTTTTGAGATTTCCCCCGCTCGTCAGACCATGCACCACACCGATAACCACGCACAACAGGTAGAGCACAAAGGGCAGCAACAGCGCGTTGCCCTGCAATAGTTTACGGCGCTTGACAAGGTTATGGCACACGAGCATCAAGACCACGAAGAGAGCAAAGAACCCGATAGGGCGATCTATCAGGCCTTCAAGTTGCGTAGGCCAGTAGAAGATATACAGGCGGTCCGTCAAAACCGGCGTGAAGAGCGGCGCCTGGTCGATGAGTACCACACAGACGGCCAGCATATAAAAGCCAGTGACAGGCCGACGTATCACCAGGGCGGCAATGATAAGAACTGCGACCATGCCCACCACCAGACCAAAGCCGATGGCCATGCCACCCAACACCAGCAGTGGGGTAATACTGATCACCATGATGAAGATGCCAATGAACAGCAGCAGGTCGCTGCGCCTCTGCTTCGTCAATAAGGCTGGTATGTCAGCTACAAGCTCTTCGGCAATTATTGGTTGTGTACGCATACCACCTCATGTGAAAGAAATGTACAGGATCATGCCAACCACAACCCCGCTCATCAACAGGCGCACCCAGCCGTTATACTGGCGCGCAAACAGGCCCAGGACCAGAAAAAACAACAGCAGTCCAAAAACCGTTTTCATCGACCCTCCCCGGCTATAGCAATTGGCGTATCCAGCGTGGGATGCGGCTCTCCAACTGGTTGAGAATCAGGCCATGCACAGGCATATCCCTGAGTTGCGTACACGTCTCAACGATGAGATCATCGGGAGTTACTCCGGCGCGCACAACCACAATGATGGCCTCCACCAGGCTGGCAGCCAACGGACCATAGGCCGTAGTCGCCACAGAAGGCAGGTCGACAATCAACAGCTCCTTCGAGCGCGTCCAGTTAGCCAGCAGGTCATCCTGGCGCATGCGTTGCAGCAACTGCACAGCATCGCGCTTGCCATCCCCGGCCGGAATGACTGTGAGCATGCCATTGACCTTGTGGCGAATAGCCGTCTCACTGCACTCTCCCCGCAGCCATTCCGCCAGTCCAGGCGTGCGCGGACACCCAAAGTATTCGTGCAGCGTAGGATGCTCCCAGTTGCATTCCAGCAAAGTGACAGGATCATGGCTATCGTTCGCCAGCAGGAGAGCGGTCAGCGTCGCCAGGAACGACTTCCCCTCACCCTTGATCGAACTGGTAAAACCAAGACTATGGACCGGGTCCTGCTCTCGAAAAAAGAGCGAGACGCCGAGTTGCCTGCACCGTTCCTGCAAGACCCGCGCATTGGCTGCGTCGCGTCGCGAAACTTGCCGGGGCCGGCGCGTGTCGGCCGGTTCCTTCAATGCCGGTACGGGCGATGCGGGAACGGATGGCATTGGAGTCGTCACAACATCAGTGGACGCAGGGGCTGGCTTCGCCACCGGCACATCCT
The DNA here is from genome assembly GCA_030854145.1 of Chloroflexota bacterium. Next base: position 25,464 of record JALYTT010000019.1, read on the forward strand.
CGGCTGGCGGCGCGGGTAATCTAGCAGTGACAGGTATTTTCGGAATCGGCAGTCTCTCCGTCACCTGAATATCTTTATTTTCTGACATTCTTCCTTCTCACAATCTAATAGCGAGCAATACCATCCGTCAGTGCCAGCGTATCCTGATGCGCAGGAGCGACTAGCAGGGGTACAGACGGCCTCGATACTCTGGGAAGTTGCATCACAACCGGAAAATCTGTGACTTTCCGCAGGTCAAGCGGAGTATAGACGCCGTGATTGCGGCGCACCAGTATGAGAACATACACGATACAAGCAAGAAGCGCCACACCCAGGCCAACCCCTCCAGCTATCAGCAGATCTTTCGTTCGCGAAACAGGTTTGGCTGCTACCAGCGGCGCATCCAATACCTTAAAGAGACTATCGGCAGTGGTACCCTGATTATTCAGGTCCTGGTTCAAGGTAGCGATATTGGTCTGGATATTTGCCAGGGCGGCCTGCGCTTGCTGGGTCTGGGTATGGAGCTGGGTATATTGCGGATCGGATTGGAGATCATTCTTATTCAGTTTTGGATGGGCCGCAATATAGCTCGCCTCAGCGGCCACGGCGCTATTGACATCCTGCTGCGCTTTGGCCTGTTGCGTCTGGTAACTATTTAACAGGCGCTGACCTTCCACAACAGAAAAGCTTTGACTCTGTACACCGTAGTTTTGAATAACGGCGGCCACAACCTGCTGCGCGATCTTTGGATTGCGCTGTGTATAGCTGATCACATACAAGTTATAGCCCTGGGCCACCACCTGTACATGCTGAGATATATCACTAAACAGCGTATCATCGCGGAGCTGCGGGTCTGCCTGCACGTTGGCGGCCAGCGTTGAGGCCAGGTTCGACTCCCTGGCAACCGTGAGCGTAAAATCGCGCGACTGGAGCAGTTCAGTGAGAGCCGTTGTCTGCGTTTCAGCAGGGGTCGCCAGCAGGTCGGTTTCCGGCCCGGTTGCGCCAATGACGGTGTAGCGGTGCAAAGCCCATAAGCTCGCGGTCGTTTGATATGAGCGCGGGAGCAGGTAGCCCACCGCTAAACCCAGCACAGGAAGCACTACGATCAGCACCAGCAGGTGTATAGGGTGGCGGAACACCACTTCAAGAACACGGAGCATAAGTACGTCCCTCTTCATTTTCGATAAAACTCTATTGCAACATGTGCTTATTTGCATCTTCGTGAGGAAATCACCTCCACCGGGCATGCCTCTCACTTGTAGTAAATCGGTTGCTAAAGCGGTTCAAATAGTGTGTTTAAACGGCGCATGTGTATACATCTCTACACTGACACATCGCATCCTCCTTCGTAGTGCTCTGTCAAGGTTCATTGCACGGGTGAGATGCCCTCTTCCCGCGTAGGGATTCGGCTTGCCGCATCCGGGTCAGGCATCCCTTGGGGGGCCTGTGGGGCCTCCTCCCAGCC
>JALYTT010000300.1 GCA_030854145.1 Chloroflexota bacterium
TTACAAGCCCGCGCGGGCTTGTAAACCGCACCCCTACGCACAAAAATCGCCCCTTTTGGAGAGAAAGCGCTGGTACTTTCGTAGATGAGATTTCAGCCCATTCGACCCATTTACAGAGGTGACACACTGTGTTACACTTTCATCGTGCTTCAGGATGTTGATAGTGGTTATTTCAGAAGGAGGTATTCCATGGCTGGCTGGGAAAGAGAACTGGCCGAGCTACTCCGTGAGCTAGGGGTCACGCTGGAAGAACCAGGTCCTCAGACTCATCTCCAGGCGATGCACCGGTCTATGCATAGGGATGCAAAGCGACGCGAACCGGCAGCAGACGCTCTGACGTGGGGGGATACGCCAGATGATGACGATGATGCCTGGCTCTCCGATCTCCGTTTGATGCGCCGCGAAGTTGACTCCATTGTGACGCAGGTCATTCGCCTGATGCAGCGCGGTGACCTTGATACGGCCTCCAAAGAAGATGTGATGGTTGTGCTGCGGGCCTTGCGCCGCCGGGCCGCGAGCAACCAGCAGGGCGCCACCAGTGATGAAGCCTATCTAGAATTTGCTGCGGCCATGCTCCATTTCTGCCGGCTGGTGTTGCGCTTGAGCGAAGCCGCGATCGAGGACTAATTATTTCTTTTCCGGGCACGATTTTTATACAGAGGTATCTACCTCAGGTGTTCCACCTGCCTCATGAAAAACCGTGCCTCAGGAATTTCTTCTATATTGTTGAGGCACCCGACCCTGTTCAAACCCCTCGTTCACGATGCCGCGCTGCACCAGGTAGCGCAAGAAATCCAGGCGTTGCTCCGGTGTAGCCGGTATGGGTTGCATATTCGCAGAGGGAGCGCCGATCGGCCCTCTGATAGGTTCCGTTGTCATTTCTCCTCGTGGTGGCAATAACGGGGGGTGTGGTTCAGACGATTCGCCTGGTATCGGGGAGGCGGGGGGTTGCACAAGAGAACCAGGCCACTGCTCGGCAGTAAAGCGTCGCGGCGCGCCCCCTGATTGGGGAGCGACACCATCGTCGGTGAAGCGCAGTGGTAGCCCCGGCATTTCTTCCTGCCTGGAAGAAACAGCAGTCCCGGCATAGCTGGTCTCGGCAGGTTGCTGTTTCCAGGGCCACCAGGCGAACATTTTGTGCAGCCATTGTTTGAGTGTTTGCGTGAGCATCGTGTTTTTTTGTCCTCGGTGAGGGGCGCGCCGCTTCGCGCCCGCTGGTAGCGATCACGCACTAGACAACAGTAATTCAGATACCGAATAACAAATAGATGCTGTTAAAAATAAAGAAGTACTATGGAACATAGTAGCATATAGGTGCCAACTCGTCAAACCGCCTTGCAATTTTCCGCCGTGCATGCCATAATCAAAGAGGCCGGGTCATCAGGAGTGTCTAGAGGTATGAGGCATCCAGCCAGCGCGCTGTCTCTTGTAAGGCAAAGGCCTTTCAAGTTATTGATCGTCACCCTTGAAACATGACAGAAAGGCACCGTGTCGGTCATGCAGGAAGATATCCTTGGAACCCAGCATACCGCCATCACAGAAACATACGTGACCTGTGCAAGATGTAACAAGGCCACTCGTTTGCGTGCTGCTCGTATTATTCAGATCGATGTACTTTCAGAGAGCCATTCCGAGTGTCAGTAACCCAATCCCCTAGAAGGGGATAGGCTTGCGTACTGTTCCCGTGTTAGGGAAGGCTGTTGCAAGCGTTCCTGCTGACTAGTCTCAGCCAGGGCCGCAAGGCTATCGGGCTACGTTAGGAGCGAAAACATAGGTACCAGTGGCTGCCAGCTCTAGGTCGCTGCTCTACGAGCGTTGGTTAAACAGTTCTGGTGGGGAGGAACAGTGCTGACGATTTGAGACAACCGCTCCATAACCTTGACGAAGGGCACTTTACATGTATGCGGGCATGGGCTTCATCTTTTTTGAAGCCATCTGAACATCAGACCGCATGTCTGATGTTCTCCCGTAAGGGAGTAGTAATTGAACGAGAGCGTGCCGCTGCGGCGGTCGTTGTTTCCTCTTACTGCCTGAGGCCGGTGGGTCTCCACAACGGAGGGTTTATGAATATCTCTGTCCAGAGTGTCAGAAGACGCTGGCGAATGGAGAGAAAGACCTGCCATTGGTGTAACTGGCAACTCTCTGTAGTATAGGGACTGACAAGGGCAAGGGGCAAAAGACAGGCGTGTGTGGCCTGATACTTTGTCCCTTCCTTTATAGCAGGTGCGGGAATAAGCAGGGCGAGATTCTCGTTACTGTTGTAGGTGGGGAAAAAGTAGAGAGAAGGCTGCATTGCCACCGAGTCTTGCTACACTCCATTCGAGGTAATACAACATGCGTATGCGTTATCGGTATGTGACCTATCGCTACATCGATGGATCGCGGCAGCAACTGGAGCGTCACTATCGTCAACTATTGCAGGATGCTATCAGGCAGAGCCAGCAATCGGTTCTCCAGCATTCGGTCATCTGGCGGCCCTTTGCCGATATCCGCGAATCGGCAGACAGAATCGTGGTAAAAATAGAACTCGCGGGTATGACAGAAGAAGAGATAGAGGTCACACTCTACGAAGATGCCCTCGTTGTCAGTGGGGAGAGGCGCGATGATACCGAGGACAACGAGAATCTCTACTATCAGGAGGCGCAGATTCGCTATGGCCCATTCCGCGTCGAGGTATTTATTCCCGTCCCCATTGACATAGAGACAGTCAAGGCGCGCTATGAAAACGGATTTTTGTGGGTCTCTTTACCGAAGCTGCGCGCGCGGCCGAGCGAGCACATGCATATTCAACCGGGTGTAACGAAGGACTAGAGAACGAACAACGTAATTAAAGTAAACATAAAAACATCGAGAAGAGTGTATGGAAAAGGATAAAACGAATCACGAAGAGACTGAGCAACAACCGGAAGAGACCCAGGAGAAAGTCGCTCCAGTGAAACGCCGTAAGGCTGTGCGGGGAGTCCAGGCTAAAAACAAAAAGCCCGGTGTGTATCAGAAGAAAGATGAAGAGGAGCGTCCCGCAGCGAATGAGCCTGTTTTCCAGGAGCCAGAAGAGGGAGATATCGACCTCCGCGACCACGATGATCGCCTGAGCATCCCCGATGTGCTGCCCATCTTGCCGCTCAAGGAAGTGGTCGTCTATCCCTTCGCTGTCCAGCCGTTGGGAGTGGGCCAGGAGCGTTCCATTCGCCTGATCGACGATATCATGCGTGGCAATCGCCTGGTTGTCCTGGTCGCGCAGAAATCCGCCGATCTGGATCAGGCCGGGCCAAGCGACATTTTCACCATTGGCACCGTCGCGCGCGTCGCGCGTATGATCCGTATGCCAGACGGCACGATCCAGATCATCGTACAGGGCCTGGAGCGTGTGACCATCGGCGAATTCACGCAGGAGAAGCCCTACCTGATCGCCCATGTGGCCCTCAGGCCGGATACCCAGGAAGAGGACAACGAGACCGAGGCCATCAAGCGCAATGTAGTCAACTACTTCCAGCGCCTGGTCGCCTTGATACAGAATGTGCCCGAAGGCGTGGCCGCCGCTACCCTCAACCTGGAGGAGCCGCGCCAGGTGGTCTATGTCATCGCCACCTTTGTGCAGATGGAACTGGAACTGCGCCAGCGGCTGCTTGAGTTGGACTCAGTGCGCGCCAAACTGCAAGAACTGAGCAACTACCTGGCGCACGAACTGGAGATCTTCGAGCTTGGCCGCAAAATCCAGACCAGCGCGCAAGAGGAGATGAGCAAGGTTCAGCGCGAATACCTGCTGCGCGAGCAACTCAAGGCCATCCAGCGCGAACTGGGTGAGGAGAGCGAGGAGCAGGCTACGATCAACGAGCTGCGGGACAAGATCGAGGAAGCGAAGATGCCCGATGAGGCCTTGAAAGAGGCCAACCGGGAACTCTCGCGCCTTGAGAAGCTGCCTACCGTCTCGCCCGAATACAGTATTATTCGCACCTACCTGGAACTGCTGACCAGCCTGCCATGGAGCAAGAGCACCGGCGAGCGCATCGATACGCTCAAGGCCCGCCAGATACTCGACGAGGACCACTACGACCTGGATAAGATCAAGGAGCGCGTGCTGGAATACCTGGCCGTGCGTCGTCTCAAAGAGGAGCGTATGGCCGAACGCGCGCAGCGCGAGGTCGAGGCCGCTGCCGAGGACGCCGAGAGCGAGTCCGACCATCGCCGGCCCACGCAGCCGCTGCACTCGGCCGAGGCCACACGCCAGATCAATCGCGAGCCAATCCTGTGCTTCGTGGGACCTCCGGGTGTTGGCAAGACCTCGCTGGGTCAATCCATTGCGCGCGCCCTGGGGCGTAAGTTCGCGCGTATGTCCCTGGGCGGCATTCGCGACGAGGCCGAGATTCGCGGGCACCGCCGCACCTACATCGGTGCCATGCCCGGCCGCGTGATCCAGACCCTGCGCCGCGTCGAGACCAACGACCCGGTGATTATGCTTGACGAGGTCGATAAGGTCGGGGCCGACTGGCGCGGCGACCCATCGTCCGCGCTGCTGGAGGTGCTGGACCCGGAACAGAACTACAACTTCCGCGATAACTACCTGGACCTGCCCTTCGACCTGTCGCGGGTGATGTTCATCGCCACGGCCAACGCTCTGGAGCCGATTCCAGCCCCCCTGCGCGATCGTATGGAGATTCTGGAGCTTTCAGGCTACACCGAGGAGCAGAAGCTGCACATCGCGCGCAACTACCTGTTACCGAAGCAGATCGAGGCCAACGGACTGAACAAGGACGAACTCACCGTCGATGATGACTCCTTGCGCCACATCGCGCGCGACTACACGCGTGAGGCCGGCGTGCGTAACCTTGAGCGCGAGATTGGCAGCCTGTGCCGCAAGGTAGCACGGCAGATCTCCGAGGGCCGCTCGACGCCCATTCACATCCTGGCCGAGCAACTGCAAGAGTACCTGGGCCGCCAGCGCTTCTTCGAAGAGGCCGCCGAGCGCATCGACCGTCCCGGCATCGCTACCGGGCTGGTCTGGACCCCGGTCGGCGGCGAGATCATCTTCATCGAGGCCGCTTCTATGCCCAGCAAGGAGAGCCAGTTGACGCTCACCGGTCAACTGGGCGACGTGATGAAAGAATCGGCCATGGCCGCGCTCAGCTATGTGCGTTCGAACGCCCAGGTGCTGGGCCTGCCCGCCAACGTCTTCGAGGGCCAGAACGTACATATCCATGTCCCTGCGGGGGCTATCCCTAAAGATGGACCCTCCGCCGGTGTCACGATGGTCACCGTGCTTGTCTCGCTGGCCAGCGGGCAGAAGGTGCGCTCCGATGTCGCTATGACCGGCGAGATTACCCTGCGCGGCAAAGTCATGCCTATCGGCGGCATCAAAGAAAAGGTGCTGGCGGCCTATCGCTCCGGCATTCGTACGATCATTTTGCCCAAGAAGAACGAGCAAGACCTGTTGGAGGATCTGCCCACCGAGCTGCGTGAGCAGATGCACTTTGTGTTTGCCACCGATATTCGCGAAGTCCTTGAGGTGGCCCTGAAGCCGGCGCTCGAATGTGCTGAGGCGGAAGAACGCGCTGAGGATGAGAAGAAGGCCGTCATGCAGGCGTAAACTGGATAGTGATGACGGAAAAGAGGGATAGAATGGTCCAGCCATTCTATCCCTCTTTTCGTTCGGTAACCTCTTCATGTCGAGTCTTTCATAGACTTCTAGCCGGGGAAATCTGCCGGGAGCCCGTGTATGCCGAGGGTGAGCGAGAGCTCGCCGCCGTGGTGCAGGTCATGCTCCATCACATGCCAGACGACCCAGGCGCGCGACACGTTAACGGGTGTGCCGTCCCAGTTGTCGGGGAAGGTGTGTCGCATATCGTCGGGACTCCAGCGGGCCAGGCAAGCGGTCATGTACTGCCAGGTGTGGTCGAAGGCCTGCACCAGTTCGGCGACGGGCGGGATGGGTGCCCCCGGCGCCAGCGCCATCTCGTTCCAACCCGCGTATACCTTCATCTCCTCGCCGCCGTCCTCGCCCAGGAAAGCGGTGAACCAGTAGACACGGCAGCCGATGATGTGCAAGGCATTCTCGCCGATGGAGCGCAGGTGAGGTGCGGCGCGCCGCTTAAGCTGTTCGTCGGTGAGCGGCGCGAGCGCCCCCTTGATGCGATCCTGGTACTCTTTCCAGGAGGTGTAGAACGTCGTAAGCGTGAAGCTGTCTTCAGCCATGTGTCGTATCTCCTTGTGCGGTGCGAGGCCATGAGCCGTGGCTAGCGCGGAGGCTCAGGCGTTGTCAGGTCACCTGCGGAAAGCGGGTGGCCTTGGCTTACATGGGTATCGTGGTGACGATGCGTTCGATCTGTTTGACGTGCGGCCGTTCATGGGTCGCTAGCCACTGTGCATAGAACAGCACAGTTCGCTCCAGGATCTTTCCCGCCCCCGAAACTCGCGCCGCACGTGACCAGCCTGCGCCCGGCAACGGTTCCAGGACGGCCAGGAGATCGGCACGCTGCATGGCAAAGGAGTACAACGAGGACCGGAATTCCAGTTCGAGATAGTCAGTCTTCTTGATCCAGGTGCGGGGATTGACAGCCCGCAGCGTCGGCGTGTCCTCGGCGATCATCGTCACTATGCAGGTGCCCCAGACGTCAGCACACGCACGCAGATGGGCAAGCACATCGTTTGCGGACCACCCATCGTGGGCGGGGGAGGTATGCAATTGAGCTGGTGCCAGACCGGCGGTCAGCGCGGCAATGCGCGACGGCGTTTCTGCAAGCAAGGTCAGAACCTGCTCAGTCGTGAGTGATCGCTCAGCCATAGCATTTCCTCCTTGTTTCTTCTTTTCTTACAACATAGCACAAAAAGCGGTGAAAAGATGTCCTACTATCGAACGAAGAGCGAGAAATGTTCAGGCTGTGAAGCTCAATTGGGGCCGTCCTTCTTGAGCTACGAAGAAGCTGGAACCAATCATAGTTCCAGCCTCTCTCTCTTGATGTATCACGTTACCAGCGCAGCCGTTCCTTCAAGCTCACATAGCGCTGGTTGCCGATGATGATATGGTCGACCAGCTCTATATCCAGCAGGCGGCCGGCCTGCACCAATTGTTCAGTTACCTGAATGTCCTCCGGCGAAGATGCGCCACAATTCACCAGCGCATGCGGGGTAAGCAGCTCCTGGATGGTGGGGAGCGCCACCTGGATGCGGTAGTCCATATGCTGGTAGTAGGGCTTCTGGTTCTGGACAACCACTACAACACCCAGCATCCGCAAGAAGTCCCGCTTCCGTTGGTAGGTCAGTTCCGCGCGTCCCTCTTTGACCTGGTTGCACCAGGCCAGGATTTCCTGATAGGCTGCCCGTTCCCGCTCCTTGTCCACCCGCCCGGCCATGATCTGGGCGCGCTCCTCCTCTAATTGGATAATTATCTTCGTGGCGTTGTTGAGGGCGCTGCGTACCGCCGTGCGGGTATCCTCGATAAGGGTAGCATCATCCAAATCACTCAAGTAGTTCTGGGCCTTCGTCTGCCAAATGGCAATACTATGCTCAATGGCGGCGGTATCGTGTTCGCGTTTGCCGGAACTGGTTGCTAGTTCGATTGCAGTTTCAATCAGGGTGACATGATCGGCCAGCTGCTGCAGCCAGTCCCATATCTGGGCATCGAGCGGGTGGGCCAGGATCACGTTGGTGTGGTTCAGGTCTGTATGGGTACAGCGGTAGATATACTGGCTGCGGTGCTTGACTGCCATCATGGGTTTGTTGCAGTGGCCGCAGCGGACAAAGCCTGCCCGGAGCAAGTACTGCTCTGGTTCTTTGCTGGCCCGTATAGCATCGGCTTTATTGACTTCCCGGCGCTGCTGGATGCGAGCAAACAGTTCTTCGCTGATAATCGCCGGATAGGTGCCGTCCGGTAAATCAATCGGCTCAAGGGGCTGTTTTGTCTTGCGTTGCTGGTACGCAAAGATTTTCGCGCCCTTGCCGGTAATGCGCGGGTCAGACAGCAACCGGACAACCGTCTGGTGGCTCCATTCCTGACCGAGCGGCGCTGGGACGCCCCGCTCATTTAACTGGTTCATCAGGTTGTATGCGGCGACGCCGTCGGCGTACTGTTCAGCCAGCCATTTCAGTATCGCCGCCTGCTCCTCGTCAATAACGACTGTCTTCTCACCCCGGTCATCGTACAGCCAGGTCCAGCCGTACGGCGCTTTGCTGCCGGAAACGACCTTGCCCGCTTTGGCTTTATTGATCCTGCCAGTCGTTGTTCGGTCCATGATCTTCTCGCGTTCCATCTCGGCAACGAAAGCCAGCACCATGCGGATAAACTTGCCCATCGGGGTATCGTCTATGGCTTCTTTCACACAGTACAGTGTGGCGTGATGGTGCTCCATCTCTTCCATCAAGATGGCGTTGTGTACCTGTGAACGGGAGAGTCTATCCAGCGTGCGGATAACGACACCGTGGATGGTGCCCTCGCGGTAGCGCTGCCGCATCAGGTCTAGCTTTTCTCGCTCCCGGTACTGGTAGCCGCTAAACACCTCGCGGTGTACCATACCGATATGCAGGCCGTGTTCCGCGCTGTACTGCCGTCCCACGGCTTCCTGCTCGTCTAAAGAGGTGTTGTCTTCTTGGGGGTCAGTACTCACCCTGGCGTAGATATCTACGATAACCAATAGCCCTCTCCTTTCGGTTAGAGGGGCAGAAACCCCTCTAA
>JALYTT010000301.1 GCA_030854145.1 Chloroflexota bacterium
GGTTATCACAGCACGCAGGCCCCCGGAAATCGCTCCGAGGGCCTGCGTGCTGTATGGCGATGTGGTCTGGATGAGCGCATCGCTCTGGCAGTTCTAGCTGTCCAGGTGGTACTGATTGTACAGGGCAGCCGCGTTTTCCGGGGTCACGGCTACCGTGCCCAGGATCAACTTATGTTCGACCGCTTTCTTATTCACAATCTTTTCCGCGTAATCGGCGGCCTCTTTGGCGCCGGTTGGATAGACGAATGTCGCCGCTAATTGACCCTGCTGCACGGCGCGAATACCGCCGTCGGGTATCGCCAGCCCATCAGTGCCAATAAACTTTATCTGGCTGGCTTTGCCGACAGCCGAGGCCGCCAGGTAGGCGCCCAGGGCCATAGGATCGTTCTCGCCGTAGACCAGGTCTATCTTGGGATACTGGGACAGCCATTCTTGCATGATCGTGGTGGCGTTGGGTTTCAGCCACTTGGCCTCACGATCAGCGATGATCTTGATCTTCGGATTGCTGGCAATCCCCTGGCGGAAGCCCTGGTCACGATCGATCTGAGGCTGGTTGCTCAGAATGCCGCGTAACTCTACCACGTTGCCCCCATTGGGTAACAACGCTGCGGCCTCTTCGCCAGCCTTGCGGCCGATGAGGACGTTATCGCCACCGATAAAGGAGGTATAGCAGTCACTATTAATCGTGCGATCCAGGATAATCACCGCGATATGTTGCGCGCAGGCCTGCTGAACCGGAGCCGTCAGTGGGGCTGCTTCGTTCGGAGATACGATCAACACGTCAACGTGTTGAGAGATAAAACTCTGTACCTGGCTGACCTGGGTCGTACTATCCTGGTGAGCATCCGTGATCGGCAACAACTTGAGATCGGGATATTGCTTGATGTAATGCTGAAGCTGGAGGTTGAGTTGGGCGCGATACGGTTCGGCATTGTTAGACTGCGAGTAGCCGACCACAAAGACCTTTGGCCCATTGTTCCCAGTACCGGTGCCAGGCGCCGGTGCTTGACCACCACAGGAAGCCAGTGCAATGAGCGCGCTCATAAAAAGGCCGCACATGCACATTCTCATGATAAAATTCTTCACAGGAGGAATCCTTTCTTCGAGACAACGGAAGAGACCGTCGTACCAGTGTCTGTTTTACTACGTGACTCACTCAGAGTTGTTGGCACCCCTCCTTTCCGGGCGAACTCTTGATCCGATAGAGCGAACTGATGAGAAGATAGCGCTAAAGATGCCTGGTCGTTGTAAAACAACCGCAATAACGACAATCAAGCCCTTGATCACCAGTTGCCAGTTGTCGCTGACGGCGTTCAGTCCCAGGACATTGTCAAGCAGCGTCAGGATCAAGGCCCCGACCAGCGTGCCAATGATCGTCCCCTTGCCGCCGGCCAGGCTCGCGCCGCCGATCACGGCAGCCGCGATGGCGTCCAATTCGAACGATTGCCCGGCGAGGGGATCTGCTGAGGCGCTATAGGCCGCGTCTATTGGCCCGGCAAAGCCGGCCAGTATGCCTGCCAGGGTAAAGACAGCGATTTTAATCAGCGTCACATTGACGCCGGAGAGCCGGGCCGCCGTTTCGTTGCCGCCAACGGCATAAATGTGGCGCCCGAAGCTGGTTCTGGTCAGCACAAATTGAAAGATAATACAGACCACCAGAAAGGCCAGGACCGGGTAGTAAATGCCAACCTGGCCCGCGCCGGGCAGTGAAAAGGTAAAGAGATTATGTCCTGGCGTCCCTAATGATTGGAAAGCTTCTGAGCTGGGGGTGAGATGGCCATTGGCCGTCACCACCTGTGTGCCCACACTGACGTTGTTGCTCAATTCGCGGTCAAGCCCACGCACAATGCTGAGCATAGCCAGGGTCACGATGAAGGACTGGATACGCAGCCACGCGGTAGCCGCACCGTTCAAGAACCCCAGGATCGCGCCCACGAACATCGAGATAATCACGATCTCTACTGGATTCATATTCTGAGTCGTCAGCAGTAACGCGGCCGTCATAGAGCAGAAGCCTAGCATAGAGCCAACGGAGAGATCGATGCCGGCGATCAAAATAACCAGCGTCTCGCCTACTGCCAGGATGCCACGCGAGGAGAAGGCGCCGACCGCGTTGGTCAGGTTCGTGCCATTCCAGAATATGTCGCCCTTGGAGAGAATGCCATAGGCGACGATCAGGATCAGCCCGATATAGCCCTGAAGCGAACCCAGTACCACCATGAATCGCGTGATCCGTTCGCGCCGCAAGGTCGCGGCATTCTCCCGCTTGATCGAAGCAGGGTCATCGACATCTACACCCATAACGCCTTACCTCTTCCTAATCACAGTATAGTGCTGGCCATTATCCGACATGAGCGCGCCTCTCCTCCAGCGTTGTCGCCGCCTCCAGGATCATCTCCTGGGTCACCTCGCCACGGCGGAACTCACCAGTTAGCCGCCCTTCGCACAGGACCAGGATGCGGTCGCACATCCCCAATAGCTCAGGCAGCTCCGACGAAACCATGATGATGCCGATGCCAGTGCTGACCAGGCGATTCATCTGCTCGTAGATCTCGGCCTTGGCGCCCACGTCGATGCCGCGTGTCGGCTCATCCATTAAGATCACTCGCGGATGCGTCAGGAGGCATTTGGCCAGCACCACCTTCTGCTGGTTCCCGCCCGAGAGATTGTTCACGATAGTGTTGGCGCCAGGCGTCTTGATGCGTAGATCACGGATGGCATCTGTGACGGCCACGCGCTCCTTCTGCTGATTGACGAGCGATCCCCGTGTAAATCGCCGCAGTGCCGCCAGCGTGATATTGAAGCCCACCGATAGCAACGTTACCAGGCTCTGGCTCTTGCGATCTTCGGTCACAAAGGCCAGGCCACGGCGAATCGCCTGGCGCGGGGAGCGCGCATCCAGCGGTGTGCCATCCAGATAGACATGTCCGCTGACGAGGTGGCGTGGATGAACGCCGAAGATGGTTTCCAGCACCTCGGTTCGCCCGGCCCCCATTAAGCCTGCAATGCCGATGATCTCCCCAGCGTGCAGGCTGAAAGAGATATCTTGCAGTGCGCGATTGGTATGCTCTTTATCAGCGCGCAGGCCCAGGTGCTCGACGCGTAATAGCTCGCGTTTTTGATCAACGATCCCTTCGCCTTTAGGAAAGACCTCGTGCAGCGGGCGGCCCACCATCATGCGAATCAGGTCGGCGCGTGAGACCTGCTCCAGCGGGCTGGTACCAATCAGTTCGCCATCGCGCAGCACGGTGACGGTGTGCGCGATCTCCTGCAACTCTTCAAGGCGATGCGAAATATATAGGATGGCTACCCCGCGCGCGCTGAGCTGACGAATCACTTTGAACAGGCGCTGCACTTCGGCATCGGCCAGCGCTGAAGTTGGCTCGTCCATAATCAGGATGCGCGCATTGAGCGAGAGCGCCTTGGCGACCTCGATAAGCTGTTGCTCGGCGACACGCGCCAGGTGTACCGGCCTGATTGGCGGGATCGTCACGTCCAACTCCGCCAGCAATTCAGTCGCCTTGCGTTGCATACGCTTACGATCGATGGTTCCTATGCGTGTATGCATCTCACGACCCAGGAAAATGTTCGCGGATACAGAAAGTTCGGGCACCAGGTTCAACTCCTGGTGGATCATGGCGATGCCCAACTTCTGAGCATCGCGCGGTGAGTGGATCGAGACCGGCTTGCCATCGATAAAGATCTCACCGCCATAGTCGGCGAAAACGCCATCGAGGATATTCATCAATGTCGTTTTGCCGGCGCCGTTCTCCCCCAGAAGGGCACGCACCTCCCCGGACCGGACACTCAGCGACACCCCTTTGAGAGCCTGCACCCCTGGAAAGCTTTTGGAGATATTCAGCATCTCTACGCGCGCGGGTCCTGCAGGCTTGCCGGTCTCTTGCAGAGGATGAGATGCATTGTTGTCTGCTCCATCGATTGCATCCATTGCCAGGTGTACTCCTTCCGTGCGGGCTGGTAAACGGTGTCCGTTCCATAGGGCGGGGCTGGCCTCGCCCTATGGAACGACGCCCCTATATCTGCATTGGAGACACCTCCAAAGAGAAAAGCTTTTCATATTATCAGATGAAAGGCTTTGATCCGCTTAAGAAAAGCTTTTCAAATCAAGGCTTCATAAAAATAATACACACTAACTTCAGGTTCGTCAAGAGGTAGCGGGACCAATTTCGACACATCTTCAATTATGGCTTGACAAGCCAATCTCCTTGTTCTATACTCAATTTAACGAAGACAACCCCATTTTGGTATCAGAGGGGTGATCTTGAAAAGGTTTTTATATTATGTTTGGATTGCCTGATAGAAGGTTGTGAAAATCAAGAAAAAGCCCTTCGTAAATCTAGATTGAGAAGGAGACAAAAGGGGCAGTATATGGCAAATATTCAGGAGGTGGCAAAACTTGCCGGTGTCTCCATCTCTACAGTATCGCGCGTACTCAACGGGACCGCGCGGGTCAACGCTGAGGTGGCTGCACGTGTACGCGCGGCGGTGGAAGAATTACATTATCAACCGAGCCGTGCGGCGCGTACATTGCAGACAAATCGTTCACAGATCATCGGGCTGTTGATTACCGACATCCAGAACCCCTTTTTCACAACGCTCATTCGGGGCATCGAGGACGTGGCGCAACATAATGGCTACAGCGTGATTCTATGCAATTCAGACGAAGATGCCGCCAAAGAGCGGCAGTACATCGAGGTACTTTGCGCGGAACGTGTGGCGGGGGCCATCGTTGTCGCTACCAATGAGCGGCAGCGCGATCTGAAATTATTTCAGGAACACAATATCCCCATTCTTGCTGTCGACCGGCGTATCGCGGGCCATGACACCGACATGGTGCTTGTCGATAATGTACGTGGGGCACGGGAGGCTGTCGCGCATCTGGTCGCCAATGGCTACCGGCGTATCGGCATGATTACCGGCCCTCTCACCACGACGACCGGGCGCGAGCGACTTGAAGGCTACCGGCTAGCGCTGCGGGAGGCCGGCATCGAGCATGATGCTCAGCTCGAACGGGTCGGCTCTTTCAAAGAGGAGAGCGGGCGGCAGCTTGCTGGCGAGTTACTGGAACTGAAACCCGGTATTGACGCGCTTTTCGTTGGGAACAACCTCATGACGCTGGGTGCGCTTGAGGCATTGTACATCCGTCACCTGCGCGTCCCTGACGACATCGCCGTTGTCGGCTTTGACGAGATGCCCTGGGCCACCCTCAGTGCTATCTCGCTGACCACTGTGACCCAGCCGGTCTATGAGCTAGGGAGTACGGCCGCCCTGCGTCTTTTCCAGCGGCTGCAAACCCCCACAGCGTTTACGCGACAGGAGATTGTTCTGGCCGCGACGTTGCGTATCCGAGGCTCCTCGCGCCCTCGCGCTGTACCCACGTTATAGCCGGCATTTCGTGGAGGGGCGTGGGCCAGCGGCGCCCCTCCACGAAATGCTGCATCTGTGCCGACCACGCGTACGCGGCCAGGGAGGAGGCGGATTTGTAGGGGCACCGCTTCGGCTCCCCTTGCCCGCCGACAAGGCCTGCGCTCCGGCCCCTACGCGAGAGGGGAGGATCGCCCGTTACCCTGCTGAATGAAGCTTGACAGTATAGTAGAGGTCGTTACTCTAGTTACAGAAGGGGACACGTTTTGGCTCGTATTGGACTTCTCACGTTCTCTGATGGCAGAGATTTTGTTCATCGTGATATTGTAGATTTCACGCAGCGCATTGAAAGCAGCATCGCCAGTGCTCTCCAGGCCAGGGGACACGAGGTGACGCGCGCGCATGAGACGGTGTGGACGCATGAATTAGCGACGAAAGAAGCCAGGCGCGTCGCCGATACGCACCCGGACCTGACTATTTTTAACATCCCCGTCTGGGCGTTCCCGCATTTCGCCATGCTGGCGGCGCAGGCCACCCCTGGACCCATGCTGCTCTTCTCGAACATCGACCCCAAATTTCCGGGCATGGTTGGCATGCTCGCCGCCGCCGGGGGACTTGATCAGATCGGTCGTGTCTATGGCCGTGTCTGGGGCGATATTACAGATCCGGACGTGCTGATGCGCATCGAACACTACGCGCGCGCCGCCTCCGCCGTGGTTTCGCTGCAAGGCAGCACCTTTGGCCGCATCGGCGGCCGCCCGATGGGCATGTACACAGCGGTCTCCAATAGCGATCAGTGGCTCGCTAAGTTCGGTGTGGATGTTGAGGAGATCGACCAGTGGGAGATTGTGCGCCGCTCCGCGCTGGTTGAGAAGAGCCGCCTGCGTGAGGCCCGCCTGTGGCTCGAAAAACACGCCGCTCAGGTTCACTACGACGGCCAGCAGCTTACGCCTGAGATTTTAGAGCGCCAGATTGCCTCCTACTATGCCATGCGTGAGCTGATTGACGAGTGGGGCCTGGACTTCTCCGGCATTAAAGGTCAGCCTGAATTAACGACGCATTTCGCGACGATGGATGTCACGGAGGCCTTCCTCAATGATCCCTATGATTGGGATGGCCCCAAAGAGACGCACGTCTGTGCCACCGAGGCCGATATGGATGCCGCCTTAACCATGCAGCTTCTCAAAGGACTCTCACATACGCCTGTGCTCTTCGCCGATGTCCGGCACTACCACGCGGACCGCCAGATCTGGGACCTCTGCAACTCTGGTGAGCATGCTACCTGGTTCGCGGCCCGCAGCGCGGACCCCGCCGAGAATATGCGCCATGTCCATCTCTACCCTGAAGGGTTCTACTTCCCGGCCGGGGGCGCCTCCATTCAGCACCTGGCCGCGCCCGGCGATTTTACCTTCGCCCGCCTTACGCGTCTGAACGGGCGCTATCGCATGCACGTCTTGCGTGGCAGCCTCGAACAATATGATCACGAGACCAACGAGCGGCTGATGCACCAGTCTGACTATATATGGCCGCACGCCTTTGCGCGCATGCATGCCAGCGCCGACGAGATTCTAGGGCGCTATGGCTCGAACCATATTCATGCCGTTCCCGGTGACTATGTGGCGGAACTGCGGGTTATCTGTAAGCTGCTGGATATCGACTACGATGGGTTTGGGGACGCGGCATGAGCGCATTATTGCTGGGCGTCGATATTGGCACCTCCAGCTCAAAAGGCGTGCTGGTGCGCCCCGATGGCAAGATTATCGCGCGCAGCGAGCGCGCGCACGAGCTGTCGTTGCCGCACCCTGGTTGGGCCGAGCACGATGCTGAGAGCGTCTGGTGGGCAGATTTTACGTTTCTCTGCGCGCAGTTGCTGCCGCAGGCGGACGCCCCCATTGCCGCAGTCTGCGTAAGCGGCATCGGACCTTGCTTGCTGGCGGCCGATGAGCATGGAGACCCCCTGCGTCCGGCGATCCTCTACGGCATCGACACCCGCGCAACGCGCGAGATCGAGGAGCAGACCGAGCGCTACGGAGCCGAGCGCATTTTAGAGCGCTGCGGCTCCCCGCTCACGAGCCAGGCGGTCGGCCCCAAGCTGGCCTGGCTCAGACGCCATGAACCTGAAGTCTGGCACAAAACGCGCTACTTCCTGATGGCCAGTTCCTTCATAGTGCAGCGCCTCACTGGCGAGTATGTGCTGGACCACCACTCGGCCAGTCAATGTGATCCGCTCTACGATCTCAAAGAGCGGCGCTGGATCGAGGAGTGGGCCGCCGAGATCGCCCCCGGACTGGCACTGCCACGTTTGCTCTGGCCGACGGAGGTCGCGGGGACGATTACATCCGCCGCCGCCGAGACTACAGGCCTGCCGGTGGGCACGCCTGTAGCGGCCGGGACCATCGATGCCTGGTCCGAGGCGCTGAGCGTCGGGGTGTGTAATGCTGGCGATCTGATGTTGATGTATGGCACGACGATGTTCATGGTGCAGGTGCAAAACGCGGCCCTGGTGCATCCCAAGCTCTGGAGTACGGCTGGCGTCCTTCCCAATACCTATACTCTGGCGGCGGGCATGGCCACCTCGGGGGCGCTCACTGGCTGGTTCAGACATATGGTTGGCGATCTGCCGTATGCCACGCTTTTACAGGAGGCGGCCGAGATCGCCGCCGGCGCGGATGGACTGGTCATCCTGCCCTACTTCGCGGGCGAGCGCACCCCCTTGTTTGACCCCAGGGCACGCGGCATCATCTGTGGTCTGACCCTCAGGCATGGGCGCGGTCATCTCTACCGCGCGCTGCTCGAAGCCACGGCCTATGGTGTGCGCCACATTCTGGAGGTCATGCATGCCAGTGGCGGCACAAATCAGCGCTTAGTTGCCGTAGGAGGAGGCACGAAAGGCGGACTCTGGACGCAGATCGTCTCGGACGTGACCGGCCTGCCACAGGAGTTGCCCAATGAGACCATCGGCGCCTGCTACGGCGATGCACTGATGGCAGCCATCGCCGTTGGCCTGGCCACGCCAGACGCCCCGTGGAATCCTATCGCGACCACCGTTGAGCCGCGCAGCGACACCCGCGCAATCTACAATACGCTCTACGATGTGTACCGCCAACTCTACCCCGCTACGCTCACGCAGGTTCATCAACTGGCGGATGTGCAGGAAGACCATCATTCTACGTAGACATCGCCCCCATAGGCGTGAACAGAAGCCAAAAACGAGTATCCGTAGCGCGTGGCTTGCCTCGCCGTCCTGGTGGTCACAGGAC
>JALYTT010000302.1:0-7401 GCA_030854145.1 Chloroflexota bacterium
GGTGGACTGAAGCTCGAAAAGGCCCTGGACACCTTTCAGTTGAGACCGGAGGGACTGGTAGCTCTGGATGTCGGCGCCTCAACCGGTGGGTTTACCGACTGCCTGTTACAGCACGGAGCCGCCCGCGTCTACGCCGTGGATGTGGGGCATGGTCAACTGGCATGGCAACTACGCAACGACCCACGCGTCGTAGTGATGGAGCATTGCAATATCCGCCACCTGGCGACGTTACCAGAGCCAGTGCAGTGCGTGGTCATCGATGTCTCGTTTATCTCGCTGCGCCTGGTGCTGCCCGCGCTTGTTCCTTTGCTCGCACCCATGGCGTGGATCGTGGCCCTGGTCAAGCCACAATTTGAAGCAGGCAAGGCCGAGGCGGACAGGGGCGGGGGCGTGATCAGTGACCCTGCTATCCACCAGCGCGTGCTGCAGGAGCTACAGGCATGGATACCGCTGCATACGCCGCTACAGGTGCATGGCCTGACCGACTCGCCTATCTACGGGCGCGAAGGCAACCGCGAGTTTCTCCTGCACCTCAAGGGGCCTTAGATAGTGGGACATGGTGCTCGCAAGGGACACTGCACATAGGGCCATCGATTGAAAATTGACGGAGCCAGTAGGGGGCGCCATTCATTGCCTGCCTGGGATTCTGATATAATGCGGTAAATGGTAGAGACCCTAGACACGCGGAAACATGGCATCGCACCCGCGAGAAAGAGATAATACCAATGAACATCCCAGAAATCATTCTACCTACCCAGTTCAACGCCACCACCGCCTTCCTGGATCGCCATCTAACCGAGGGACGGGGCACGAAAACCGCCGTCCACTACGAAGGAGAGAGCTACTCCTACGCCCAGGTCGCCGAACTCGCGAACCGCGCCGGCAATGGGCTGCTCGACCTTGGCATCGACCTGGAGCAGCGCGTGGCCCTGCTGCTGCTCGACTCGCCCCAGTTCGCCGCCGCCTTCTTCGGCGCCATCAAGATGGGCGCCATCCCCATTCCCCTGAACACCATGCTGCGACCCGACGACTATATCTACATGCTCAATGACAGCCGCGCACGCGTCCTGCTGGTCCATGAAGAGCTGTGGCAGCCAATCAAGTCCATTCTCCCCCAGCTCAAGTACCTGCGCCACATCGTTGTAGTTGGCCTTGAACCCACAGCCGCCGGCATATCCCTCGCGAGCGAGCGCGGACAGATCACCCTCCACGACTTCGAGCAGTGGACCGGCGCGGCCTCCGCGAACCTGGAGGCCGCCGAGACCTCGAAGGATGATAGCGCCTTCTGGCTCTACAGTTCCGGCAGCACCGGCTTCCCCAAGGGCTGCGTCCACTTGCAGCACGATATGACCTACTGCACCGAATACTATGCCAAAAACATCCTGGGCCTCCGCGAAGAGGACATCACCTTCTCCGCTGCCAAACTCTTCTTTGCCTACGGCCTGGGCAACAACCTGTATTTTCCGTTCGGCGTCGGGGCCAGCGCCGTCTATTACCCAGGACGGCCGCTGGCGCAGGATATGTTCAAGATCGTCGAGCGCTACCGCCCAACGATCTTCTACGGCGTGCCCACGCTCTACGCCAGTATGCTCGCTCTACCGGATGCAGAGAAGCGCTTCGACTTCTCCTCGGTGCGGACCTGCGTCTCCGCCGGTGAGGCCCTGCCCGCCGATATCCTGCGACGCTGGCAGGAGAAGTTCACCGTCCCCATCCTCGATGGTATCGGCAGTACCGAGATCCTGCACATCTTCATCAGCAGTCGCCCTGGCGAGATCAGACCGGGAAGCACCGGCAAGATCGTCCCCGGCTACGAGGCACTCGTCGCTGATGAGAGCGGGCACCCTGTGCAGCAGGGCGAGATCGGCAACCTGCTCATCAAGGGCGACAGCACAGCGGCAACCTACTGGAACAAGCATGAAAAAACCAAAGATACCATCAACGGCCACTGGATACACACCGGCGATAAGTACTACGTGGACGAGGATGGCTATTATTGGTACGCGGGGCGCGCTGACGACATGATCAAGGTCAGCGGGCAATGGGTCTCGCCGACGGAGGTTGAAGGCGCACTATTCGCGCATCCGGCCGTGCTGGAGACGGCGGTGGTGGGCGACTTCGATAGCGATAAACTGGTCAAGCCCAGGGCCTATGTGGTGCTCAAGCCAGGTTACGAGCCATCAGATGCCCTGGCGGAAGAACTCAAAACCTTTGTGAAGACGCGACTGGCCCCGTTCAAATATCCACGCTGGGTCGTGTTCTTACCCGAACTCCCGAAGACCGCCACTGGGAAGACCCAGCGTTTCAAACTGCGGGGCACGCAGCAGACCGAGCCATTGAAGTAGCAATAGACGAAGGGCAGAAAAGGAAAGGCACGCGCCCCATGCAACAAGCCTATCGCGCGCTGCGAGTCGTCGCGGAGGAGCAAACGATTCGCATAGTAGTATCTCCCAATCCAACAAAGCTCATGCTGACCGAGTTGTCTACAGCCTGCGCATCCCTGGGCGCCGAGGGCAGCGGCGGCATCAAAGCCATCGTCTTCGATTTCAGCGCCGAGACCTCGTTGAACATCGAAGACAGGGCGCAACTGCAACCGGAGATCGAGAGAGCCTACGCCGCCGTGCGCGCCGTAGCCGAGCCTGTGCTGGCCGTCGTGCGCACCACACCATCGCCTGCGGCCTCCACGCTCATTCAGGTCGCCGACCTCACGCTCGTGGCCCACGATGCTATGCTCCTCATCCCCGGACAACACAGCACTGAGGGGGGTACCCTGCCAGGCATACAGGCGGCGCGTATGGGCTACGTCACCTGGTCCGTCCCGGCCCGCGAGGTGAACGCGGAGATGCGGCGTGTGCTGGATATGCTGCGCGGCAAGAGCGCGGCGGCCCTACGCAACGTCAAGGCCAGCATCCGCCTGGGCGCGGAGGCTCTCGCGCAACCTAGCCTCACAGGCGCAGGGCTGCGCGATAACGCCTCTATCCGGCTGGAGGCCCTCAAGCGCGTCAACACACTCTACCTCACAGAAGTGATGCAGACGGCGGACGCCCACGAAGGCCTCCGCGCCTTTCTGGAGAAACGCGACCCCGAATGGAAGAACCAGTAGGAATAGAGGATATGCCACAACACAAGAGCGGAGAACCCGGCGAACACCAGGACACACATGTCTGGACGACGCTTTCATATCAACAGGTACTCGATACTCCACATCTACAAGTGCGCTGCGAGCAGGTCGCGCTTCCGCATGGCGGGCCGATCATCCCGGACTACTACATCATTGAGAATCGCGGCTGGGTCGGCATTGTGCCGGTGACCGGCGATGGACATTTTCTAATAAACAGGCAGTATAAACACGGCATTGGCTTCGAGGTGCTCGAATTTCCGGCCGGCGGCATCGACCCCGGCGAAGAGGACCCGCTGGTGACGGCGCACCGCGAGCTGATGGAGGAGAGTGGCTACAGCGTCGCCAGCAACGACATCGAACTGCTGGCGCACATGTACGCCAACCCGTCGGGCGCACGCACACGTATCTGGTGGTACATGGCACACAATATCCAAAAGACCGACGAGCCAAAGATCGATCCCGCCGAAGTCATCGAAAACCTGCTGGTCACACCGGGAGAGCTACTGGCGCTGATCCATAGCGGCGAGTTCGCGGTGCCGGGGCAGATCGCGGCGGCGTATATGGCGCTGGAGCGGTTGGGGTATATTACCGCAAATATGTAGTGCTTTTTACCCTTCTTACAGAAATTTTACAATTTAGCCACGCTTTCCTCACCTTTTCGCGCTATACTGGAGAGCGTAGAAGCGAGGCAGACTAACATGATGAAGATACTAATCATTGAGGACGAAGCGAATATTGCCCAGCTTATCCGGCTGTACCTGGAGCAGGCTGACTACACAGTCGTTGTAGCCAGCGATGGGGTAGCCGGCCTGGAGATGCACGCGCGGGAGCAGCCCGATCTGGTGATCCTTGATCTGATGCTGCCCGCGCTCGATGGCATGGAGGTGTGCCGTCGCATTCGCGCCTGGGCCAACACGCCTATTCTTATGCTCACGGCGCGCCAGGGTGAAGAGGAGCGCATTGCAGGCCTGGAGTTGGGGGCCGATGACTACCTGGTGAAGCCCTTCAGTCCACGCGAGGTGGTGAGCCGCGTGCGTGCCATCCTGCGCAGGAGCAGCCAGGCTGGCGTACACTTCAGGGCAGGCGGCGAGCAGGAAGCGAGCGCCGGTCATGCCACTGGCTCAACCATCAGAACACTAGAAAAATCGGAGCAGGACGGCGAGGAACTGCGCTTCGATAGGCTTGTCGTGAGCATTCCGGCGCGCCGCGTGGAGGTAAATGGGCAACGTGTCACGCTGACAGCAAAAGAGTTCGATCTACTCGTCGCGCTCGCCTCCGCCCCCGACCGCGTCTTTACGCGCGAGAGCCTGCTCAACCACGTGTGGGGCTACAACTATCTTGGCGACGGGCGCACTGTGGATGTGCATATCGGGACCCTGCGCAAAAAACTGGAGTCGGTTGAAGGCGCGCCCCGCAATATCAAGACCGTCTGGGGCGTGGGCTACAAGTTTGAGCCAGAGATTGCCAGATGAAACAGACGCCGGCGCTCCCCCTGCTGAGCCTGCGCACGAAGCTTGTACTGAGCTACCTCGCGGTCGCGCTGGGTGCGGTCGTTGTGCTGGCGGTGGCTGTTGTGCTGGCAATCAACAACTATTTTCTTACGGTTCAAATAGAGCAGTTGCGCCGCGTGGCCGCAACGCAGGCACAAGCTATTACCAATATCTATATCGTTGAGCAGAGCAACTGGCATAATATTCCCTGGCGGAACGCACCAAGCCCCTACCTTTTCGTGGTGGTGGACGCCACGAACAACCAGGTATTCTGTGACCCACCTCCCAATACAGATAGAAGCGCCTGCACTGATCCTGCGCTCAGCCAGGCACTCGGACAGGCTTTACAAGGCCAGGAGACCTATGGCCGCCTACCGGCTGCCGCTAATATTGCTGGAATTTATGACTGCTCGCCACTCTATAACAACGGTCGGCTCATCGGGGCCCTGTTCGTGGCCGCGCCCGAACAAACGCCCTCGGATGCCTTTCTGGGCAATGTCAATCAGGCGATACTGATTACTGGGATGATGCTCACGGTCGTTGTGATCGCCTTCAGCCTTTTGTTAGCACGACGGCTGACACGCCCGCTGGAGTCGCTGACAGTCGCTGCCGACAAGCTGAAGGGCGGTGACTACAGCCAGCGCGTGATCCCACCCAGGGCCCAGGATGAGTTGGGGCGACTGGCTCAGACCTTTAACGCCATGGCTGATACGATTGAGGCGGATGTAAATGAACTGCGCCACCAGGAGCAGATGCGGCGCGACCTGATCGCCAACATCGCCCATGATCTAGCGACCCCCCTGACCGCCATCCAGGGTTTCAGCGAGGCCCTGGCGGACAACGTGATCCAGGCTCCCGGCGAACGCCACGAGACGGCCCAACTGATCGCGCGCGAGGTGCAGCGCCTGCGCCGCCTGGTCGCAGACATGCAGCAGATGTCCTCCATCGAATCGGGCCGCGCACACCTTGATCTGGCCCCGCTCGATCTCTCTGCGCTGGTAGACGAGACGCTGGCGGTGATGGAGCCTGAATGCACACAGGCGGGCATCACCCTGCGAGCGGAATTCGCGGTCAACACACCGCTTGTGCTGGCCGACAGCGACCGCGTCACGCAGGTGTTGCTCAACCTGGTCGATAACGCGCGCCGCCACACTCCATCTGGCGGCACCATAACCATCGGCGCGCGCCAGGAGGGCAAGATACTCACTGTATGGATACGCGACACAGGTCAGGGCATCGATCCCATCGACCTGCCCCATATCTTTGAACGCTTCTATCGCGCCGATCGCGCGCGCACCGGCTCGACAGGCGGCAGCGGTCTCGGTCTCTCCATTGTCAAAGCGATCATCACCGCTCACGGCGGTACGATTGGCGCCACCAGCACGCCAGGGCAGGGAACCTGTATCAAGTTTACACTTCCGTTGGCGCCTGCGGTCGCGTAGGGACGATGACAACCCAGGTACGTTGAAAAGAAAATGTGACATCCATGAAATTTTGAGATTATAATAGGATGAAACCCGGTCACGACTATTTGAAGGTCGCTCCCCGTGTAGGGCTAGCGGGCGAGGCAAGCCATCGCCCCTACGCGGGTGAGAACAGAGATATCCCTATCATAGTAGAACGGAAGGAGACAGCAACCATGCCATTTGATAGCAACCTGATTGGCAAGAGTTCGGAGCCGCGCACATTCGAGGTTCGCGAGGAGGCAGTGCGGCGCTTCATGGAGGCAGACGGCGATCCCGCCTTGCAGAGCGGCGCGCCTATACAGTACGCCCCCCCGACGTTCCCGACCACCTTCCGCATGGGCATTCCCGGCGTAGAGCTGGACGGCTCGAAGATGCAGTTGATACACGGCGAGCAGTCATATAGCTACACGCGCCGCCTGCGCGTGGGCGAGCAGGTCACCTGCACCTCACGCATAGAGGATATACGCGAGCGTAGCGGCAAGAGCGGGTCGATGACCATCGTCATATCAGAAACCAGCGGCGTTGATCAGGAGCAGCAGCAGATATTTACAGCGCGCAGCACCTTGATTGTACGCCAGAAATAGGGTCCCGCCACCCGTTGACAAATCACAAGGCGAGGTATAGAATACGTTGCGTACAAAGTCTGTCACCCTTGCCCTCGTGGCGGAATGGTATACGCGGCAGGTTGAGGGCCTGTGCCTGAAAAGGCGTGGTGGTTCGAATCCACTCGGGGGCATACGCGCAATCGGTTGAATGGGGTATCCGCCAAGGGTACCCCTTCATGCGCCTGTTGACAGCACACGCGTTCACATATACAATAGCCGATACAGAAAGCGCACGGTTCCATAGTGCATGGTCTTACAAGCCCTCGTGGCGGAATGGTATACGCAGCAGCTTGAGGGGCTGTGCCGAGAGGCGTGGTGGTTCGAGTCCACTCGAGGGCATCCGATCATTGGTCCTTTCTACCATAAGGGATGCAGTGATCAGTTATGGGCGACTAGCTCAGTTGGTTAGAGCGGCTGCTTTACACGCAGTAGGTCTGGGGTTCGAATCCCTAGTCGCCCACTTCTCCCCGCTTGACAAGCCACTCTACAGCAACTAGGCACTAATCTAAGTCTCCAAAGAAATCCGGTTAAGAGCTACTGATTTTCTAAGGCTACTGAGTTGAGGGCTACTGATTTTTACTGCCTGTTCGCTTTGCTATCCGTTGGTAATTCTTGAAAAATGGCGATGTTGTGATATCCAGGTCCAGTGTGAACCGCAATAGATCGTCTTCCTCATTTTCAGGTATGATCTGCTTGAAGCCCAGTCCTTTGGCAATCCTGAT
>JALYTT010000302.1:7411-8627 GCA_030854145.1 Chloroflexota bacterium
TAGTTCTGGAGCCGTAGTGACGTGTCCTTTTTAGGCCTTGTTTGACTCCGATTAGTAAGAATGCTTCTTCTGTTTTTCCAGCTATAAAAGATGTGATGTTGTCTTTGTTAAGAAGTTCGGTTCTAAATCTTGTTTCTTCTAGGCCTTGCATGATCTTTAGTATAGCTCCGTGCTTTAACGGTATTATGATAAAGTAACCTACTACCATTTCATCTTGCTTAGTGACATAGATCATGTTGGGATTGCTATGATACCATTCGGATATCATTTCCAGGCGTTTTGACTGGTTTCCTCCGAATAGCTCCGTATATAGATTGGCGACCCCCTCAATATCTTCTTCTAGCGCTTTCTCGAAGGTTGTTTCTTCTGTTGCATATTGCAGCATGAAGAATTCTCTAGCTTGCGCCATTTTGTCGATTTCTGATTTAAGATAGTAGCCCTCTTTTCTATCAGGGGGGACTATCTTTTTTATTTTGCCTGTATCGACGTAGTGGTATAGCGTTGAATTGGCTATTCCCAGCTTCTTCATAACGTCGGATGCGGTATAAAATCCCTTCGGTGCTTTAGCGGTTTTTGCCATTCACGGTTTCCTTTCTTTGTAGACTTTGTTGATTAACTTCACTTTGTATATTATAGCATGTTTGGATAGTATCGGACAAGCGGATAGTATAATACAGATTTATTTCATGGATATCATTGGATACTTTGGAGGTTGACATTCCTTTGAACCTTGTGGTATTATTACATTGGAGACTTTGATGTGAATGATTTCTTGGTAGTCAATGGCAAGCCATTAGGCAAAAGGAGAACGCATATGAGCTGGAACAGACAGCAGTTTCGCAAAGAACAGAAGGTCTCTCGTCGTCGGGTTCGTTTGTGTGCGGCCAGGTGCGCGGAATGTGGGCGGGAACTTTCCGCGAGTCACCTTGTCCACCGATTTGGTGAGCAGTGCCGTGCCTGCTGGCAACAGCTTATGGCACATCCTGGGGGCATGGCAAGCCATGAGGAGAGGACTGTGCTAGGGTCTACACTCTAGCACAGCAATTGAGGGTAGCGTGTCGCTAGGCTCTCTTCAAGCATACCTGCGGGGGCCTAGCTTGTCAATCATGAGGAGGCCGTCTATGGAGAAAACACAGGAGTACTATCACAAGGATGTTTCTCTTGCTGCTTTGGATCAATATGTGCGTGAGGTGCGTTGGCATACTCGGTTGACGGA
>JALYTT010000303.1 GCA_030854145.1 Chloroflexota bacterium
CTATCGACCCGGAATGCCGTTTCTAACAGGTTGCCAGTCTCTTAGACGTGCAAACTCGTCCGAATTCGGTACGTTTCCAACTACCCCTTCCCGAACCGTGCTGGCACCTTTCAGCGCACACAGCTCTCCAGGGAAGGTGGCTCCACCTGTCATTGGGCTTCTGCGGTCTCCACCGCACCCGTTGGGTTCTGTCCAACCTTATACGGCCTAGCTGACCAACACGGTTTAGGTACATAACCCGTTTGGCCTTCCTCACATCATGCTCTTGTTCCCTCACCTCTTTCGAGAGAAGGTCAGATGCTGCTTTAACCACTTCGACACCAGCGGTGTTGCGCTCCTGCAACAAGCGTAGACGCGCCTCAATGGCGCACCCCGTTCTGGAATGGTCTCCAACAAGGCGATCATAATATAGCAGGTTTATAACTCTCTTGCCCCTCATGTCACCGACGTTGGAAATGGGCTATGGAACAAAGAGCGCTCTGAAGCCACTTCCTTTGGGCCGGATAGCTCGTTGCGCATTCCGTGGGCATGGCCAAGGTCTGCTGAGAAAAATGTTCGCGTACCCGGAACTGTCTCATGAACTCCCCAAACGTGTAGCGCCCATGAGCCTGCTGAGGTTTCTCTCGTTCCGCAGATCGATGTGGTGGAGGTGTATGTCCAGGTGCAAAACTTCTGTGGTGTGACCGTCTCTAACATCGTGCTCTCCTGGGACACAGGAGGCAAATGCAACGGTAATCAATTTTTAGGACCAAACGGCGCCTACACCGTTGGCTCATTAAACACTAGCAGCGGCTGGAGCAGGAAATCTGATTGGTCGGCAATCTGCTATGGATCAAATTATCCATACCTTCCAGTATCCTACACCATGGCAGGCTTCGACGACGCCCACGGTAATGCACCCCGCTTCGCAGCTAATGGAAGCTATGATACCCAAACCTATACGTTCATCTAGCCGGATTACGTAAAAAAAGCCGCCCACGGGAGGGTGGTACGCATGCTATCGTAGGTAAGGCTATATTGCGCAAGCACCTTTCCATATGCAGCGGTACCACCCTCGCGCAGGATCCCCAGAAATAACGGCCCACACCCAACCCATTGATGTCCCTGGCATATGACATCAATCCCACGCTCATGAGCTTCACGCTTTGCCACCGCAATCACACCCAAAACTGTCTCAGACACGGGAACAACCGCAACCTCTGATTCCTGTCCCATCGAAAGTGTCGCCTCAACGGCCGGAATGAGGATATTTTTTTCAAGATCGTTTGGCAGAAGATAGGAAACTTCAGCCCCATCCAATATCCCCAAGAGAAGGTGTGTCGGAGTGAGGACCGCATGATGCCACTTCTTGACATCTGACTGTGCTCGTCTCATAGAAAGGAGAGCAAACCTGGTAAAAAGTAAACGAATTTCCCGATCAAACGCCGGATCAGCCAGCTGCGGAATCTGGTACTTCTCCTCGGCATCATCACCAAGCCTCTTAAACTGAAACGTTCCTGGTATAGGAATCATCGGCTCTCTATCATTTCCATCTATGTCCATTATGCTCTTCTCCGGTAACATAAAGAGAATCTCTATCTACAATTTTAGCATATATACGCAAGCTGAATCTAGAAACCCAGCATGTAAATCACGAAATTAAGTGGGTCTGGCACAGATTTGGTGATGCGCGCCTCCTGTACACATTTTTGTGGGATGGGAGGCCGACGAGGTACTACATTCCTGCGGCCCTTTTTCGACCCCCTTCCCCCAAACCCATCGTGCATCTTTCAATGCAATGGGCTTTCCAGCGTCATGCAGTCCGTGATACGGACATCGGCTTTCGTCTCATCGGTCTTCCGTAGGTCACATCCTGTGGCAGGTGATGCATAACCCTAGCGTTTGCGCTTACGCGCCGCCATGATCTTGACCCATGGCGGTTTTTCACGACCGTCAAAGGTTTTGAGGTCTTTCAGCGCTCGGATATGATGCACCTCGATGTGTTCGGCATCGCCTGTGGTTCCACAGTATTCGCAGGTATCAGCGAGGAGCCTCTTTTCTAACTCTGATCGACCCGGACCCAGAAACTTCTGATGATCCTTGATTGGTGCCTTAATATCCCAGTGGAGTGAGATTGCTCCCCAGCGAGCAACCAACGATTTCTTGCCCTCGCGCTCGATCACGGTTTGAAGGACTGTGTAGCACTTCTTCCCTTCTCGATACGTGGCATGGTATTTGCGATACACCTTTGGCACCGACAGTTGGTATTTGGCTGCCAGGGTCTTGGAACGGTCATCATTGTTACAGAGATGAGTGCTAGCTCAAAAAGCAAAGACTTATCCAACAAATGAGGTGCAGAGAGCCAATCAAGCTCGCTGCACCCTATAATCAAAAGTTAGCAGGACAAGCGCTTCAACGCTATACTATTATTATGCAGGTTTTACGAGACCACATTTTCCTGCATCGATTCACCAAATCCAGTGATGAGCTTCCCAACCCCTAACCAAGATCAAGGCAAATGCATACTATAGTATAGAAGGAATGAAGTATTGGAAGGATCGTGATCAGCATGCAGGAAAGCGAAGCAGAAGCCATGCGGCTGTGCCAACAAGGTGACATCTCTGGCCTAGAAATATTGGTGCAACGCTATCAATTGGCGGCATTGCGCCTGGCTTATCTGGTGATAGGAGAACGCGCACTCGCGGAAGATATTGTCCAGGACAGCTTTCTCCATGTCTATCGGGCCAGCACACAGTTTCGCATGAATAGCCCCTTTGCACCCTGGTTCTATCAGATTGTACTCAATACTGCACGTCAGCACAGACGCAAAGCCTCTCAGCATACCACGGTCAGCCTGGATGATCTGGCGGGAGCCTCCATTGATGATCGAGCAAGTTACCAGAATATGGCGCAGAGAGGACCAACCATTGCCGACCCCTATCAGCAGGTTGAGCGTACTGAGCAGCGTGAAGCCATCATCAAAGCCCTGACGCACCTTACTCCCAAGCAGCGTGAAGCCATTATTTTACGCTACTATTACGGGTTCAATGAACGCGAGATGGCGACGATTTTGCGCTGTCTCACCGGTACCGTAAAATGGCGACTTCATGCTGGCATGCAAGCGCTAGAACGAGTTATTCGGAGCCAGTGTGCCTGGCTGATTGAGCAGCGTCCGACAGAGACCGTTCCTGAAAAGCTGTTGGTTGCGATTCCAAGAAAGGATGCCCCACATGCCTGAGCATGATTTTATCTCCTCCATGCAAGCTGCACTACAAGAGGTTGCCACGGATATTCCAGAGGATACTGACTTGTTTCCACGGATACGCCAGCACCTTCTGCTTGAGCGTGTGCTCAAAAGTCGGCCTACTCCCCTCTGGCGGCAGCGGCGTTTTGTCCTTACGTCAGGTTTCTTAGTGGCGGCGGTGCTGATCTTTTCTGGTTTTACTCTCGTCGCACCAGCACTGTTTAGCTGGCTAGGAGATCCAAGCTTAAAACAGATCACCCTTGACCATGCCACGCCGATCAATCGTCAAGTCACAGTGCATGGAATTAGCCTCCATCTTGATCAGGCGTATGCGGATGCGGCCCGAACGGCTATCACCTATCATGTGATATCTTCGTCATCAGTTGCGCCTGGTCCTTTGTTTTTCATACTCACTGACGACCATCATCAAACCTATAGTCATATTGTTGGAGCACAATTCCGCGATCAGGCATTACTAGAATTTGCGCCCCTGGCTCCAGATGTGCTGAACCATCGTCAAATTCTGACATTTACGGTAAAGTCGATGATTATACGCAGTGCTACTGGTCGTCCTGTGACAACGCTTGATGGAATATGGAGCATCACATTCCCATTGCAACCGTTGCTTGATCGCTCAGTGAAACTGACTAGCCTCCCGCTGGTTCAGCAAGGATTAGCGATTGAACCATTGCAGCTAGATTTTGCGCCCACCGGTGCTCGTCTGCTTCTTCAGATAAGCGGATTGGCACCAGGCACCTCTGTGAATATGCTGGCAGAATTCGCGACTCATATCGAGATCAGCGGAATCTCGCCAACAGATCACATGGGTTTGAGTTTGAGCGACGGAGCAATTATTGACGGGGCTCTCTTGCAATTGCGTTTACCAGATGGATCGGTTTTGGTTCCTGCAGTAGTACAACCCTGGGATAGCACAGCGGACGCGGCGATTTCGCCGACATCTCAGGAGCAACCAGTTGGCGTAAGCGGAAAAGTGCTCCTGCAAGTACTCTTTTTCACAGCACTGCCAGTCACTCAAGGACCAGCGATGTTGACAGTTGGTCAAGTGCATATCGCTCCTGTTTCGGCCAAACACTATACCAAAGTTCCAGGCCCCTGGACCTTCTCTCTCTCTCTTCAGAGATAGTGACAGCTCTCTTCTTCTGGTCACTCCTGCATCTGCGTCTCTATTCCATATGCAGATGCAGGAGTGACCAGGAAAGCGTACGAAGGTTGTTTTATCGCATGCTACGGCGACTCTTCACTGCAATTACAAGGAGAAATCTATGTCCGGATGGTTCCTCATAGAGCTCAGCACCTTCCTGCTCCTGTGCGCCATGGTGCTTCCTCTTATCCGCATACGCATCGGGATCCAACGTGCCCGTTTAACCCCTCTGACGTATCAAGGGGTGAGAGTAATAAATCAAGCTATGCTCATAGCCCTTGTGCTAGGAATTCCTGGGCTTCTCCTTGAGATTCCTGGGCTTCTCTTCATTCTGGGAGATGCCAATAGGGCGCAGTCCAGACCAGGCTGGATTTTCATCGGCCTTGGATCGTTTTTCCTCATCTGTACCTTTATTGTACCTCTTTTCTGGTGGAAACTCACCGACACACTTCTCGGCCCCACTGCAGAACTCGACAGCCTTGACGGTTGTGCTTATACCATCCTCATTGCTCTTACCCTGGGATTACTGAGTATTATTCTTCTGATCATAGGCGTTTTACTTGTGATCGTCCAAGTATAATAGTACGCTCTATGGGTATGTCATAAGACACCACACTCTTAGAGAAGAAAGTCTTTTCTTCGACGCCAGAATTATAAGAAATATTCTGTTGAATGGGCCACTAAAGCGATCTCATAGCTCGTAATACTGTATAAAGAATGGAAGCCTAAATGAAGGGAAACAAGGTATAATTTGCATACCTGGTGTGTAAAGGCCTTTTGTGGAATGATCCAAAAAGGTTTATGAGGCGCGCGCAGCAGGTGAGCGTTGTATCTTAGTGCAAGTTGCTTGTACGCTTTTTCGCCGAGTGAAAGCAGGTGCCATTCTTGAAACGACACATACACATGCTCTGGCTGACCCCCTTGTTTAGCGTTTTGATGCTGGTCGCTATGCTGGCCATCCCGTTGAGCGCGAGTGCCGCCACCAACAGCAAGGTGCATATCATGCATAACAGGGGAACACAACCGCGCATAGGATTTGCTGGGTCGAACCTTAACTACAATGGCGGTCCCGTGGTGACGGGAACAGCCAACGTTTACGCAATTTTCTGGGAGCCGAGCGGCTCTACTGTCAGTGCCAACTACAACAGTCTGATCCAGCGCTTCATTGGTGATGTGCATGGAACGACATGGTACCAGATTCTCAGCCAGTACAAAAATTCGAGCAACAATGGGCCGGTGACGGGGAGACTTGCAGGTTCCTTCGTCGATACACGGGGCTATCCGGGCAATCCGATGTTCGACTCTGACATCCAGAATGAAGTCTCGCACGCCCAAAGCGTCAATGGTTGGGGGACCTCAATTAACAACCTGTTCTTTGTCTTCACAGCCAAGAACGAGAACGAGTGCTTTGATACCTCGCGGTCGCAGTGTACCTTCACGACCTACTGCGGGTATCATAGCACCTTTGGCGGCAGCAACACCATCTACGCGTATCTCCCCTATACCGGGACCAGCCTCAACGGTTGTGGCGTTCCGCAGACACCGAACCACAACATCGATGCCGATAGCACCATCAATGTCACCTCCCATGAGTTTGCGGAAGCGGTGACTGATCCATGGCTGAATGCCTGGTTCGATGCGAACGGTCAGGAGATCGGCGACAAGTGCAACTTCCAGTTTGCTAGCAATTCTCCCAACGGGGATACTACCATGAACGGCCATCCTTATGAGATCCAGGAGGAGTGGAGTAACAGGAGAAGTAGCTGTCATCTGAATGTCTATTAAGCGCTCTTCACGAGTGATAGACTGGAAGCGCTGAAATACGTCAGAGCCAGGCCGCACTTGTAGCCTCAACAAGTGCGGCCTGGCCCTTCATCTGCGCATAGGGCACGCGCCAGGGGTGCCTGCTGGGGGGCACGCGCCAGGAGTGCTTGCCAGGGCACGCGCCAGGAGTGCTTGCCAGGGCACGCGCCAGGAGTGCCCCTACATTTCATCTTAAGACTCTTTCCGCTCGATCCCCAGCCCGCTTTTTACAGCGGATAGATCATAGATACCGCCTCGTTGCTCATAGCCGCCTGTGAAGGGGTCGTCGGCAAGCAACATGGGGGTATCCAGGTCGATGAAGCGGAAGCCGCCGAGGCCCGCGACGAAGTGGGCGGCGGCGCTTATGGCCAGGCGCGATTCCATCATTGCGCCCACCATTAACTGGATATGGTTGGCACGGCAGACGGCGGCGATGTCCAGGGCCTCAATGATGCCGCTCTTCATTAGCTTAATGTTAACGACGTTGACCGCTTGCATAGCGATCAGGCGCGCAACGTTGGCGGCGCTGTAGGCGCTTTCGTCGGCGGCCACAGGGACGGTCGTGTGTTGGGTGA
Organism: Chloroflexota bacterium; assembly: GCA_030854145.1. Next base: position 6,764 of record JALYTT010000303.1, read on the forward strand.
CGTAGCGCAGCCCCTCGTAGTCTTCCTTATGCACCGGCTGCTCCATCAGCAGGGGGCGGATATCGTGGTCGTCCAGCGCCTCCAGGCAGAGCAGCGCCTCGTTCGCGCTGTATCCCTGGTTGGCGTCGAGCGTCAGGCCGAGTCCGGGCGCGGCCTCGCGAATGGCCTCGACGCGGGCCACGTCGTCGGTAATGTGTGTGCCGACTTTGATTTTGATGCTGCGAATGCCGCGCGCCACGATGTCTTTTGCCAGTTCGTAGCCGTGCTCAGGCGTCACCAGGGGGATGCTCATGTCGGTCTCGACTGAGCTGCCGGCGCCGCCAAAGAAGACGTAGAGCGGTATGCCATAGGAGCGCGTGAGGGCGTCGAGCAGCGCCATTTCGATGGCCGCGCAGGCCGACCCCTGGCTATAATAGAAACTGCGCACAAGCTTCGAGAGCACGCGCCACTGCGCCGCGTCCTGGCCCACGAGCAGCTTGATGCAGCCCTGGGCTGTGGCGAGCGCCGTCTCCTGCGACTCTCCGGTGCTGGGCGGGAAGGGCGCCGCTTCGCCATAGCCCACGCTGCCATCCGCCAGGGTGATCGTAATGAGCACGTTGCGCGCCTGGGAGACGCTGCCTGTGGCGATGCTGAATGGCTCCCGCAGGGGGATATTCAACGCTTCAACTGTGACGGCACGAATGCTGGTATGTGACATAACTTTCCTCTACAGATCCATCGTGGTGCGGTTGCGCTGGCGGTCGGCGTGACGCTCCTGGGCCAGCTCGATCAGGCGGTCCAGCAGTTGCGTGTAGGGCAGGCCGCTGGCCTCCCACAGCTTGGGATACATGCTGATCTCGGTGAAGCCCGGCATGGTATTGACCTCGTTGATGTAGACCGTGTGTGTGCCGCGTTCGATGAAGAAATCGACGCGCGCCAGGCCGCTGAGGTCGAGGGCCAGAAAGGCCTGCACGGCCTGGCGGCGCACCTCTTCCGCTGTGGCCTGGGGAAGGTCGGCGGGGATGATGACCTGGGACTTGTTGTCGATATACTTGGCGCGATAATCGTAGAATTCGCCGCTGGCGATGACCTCGCCGGCGACAGAGGCGATGGGTTCGTCGTTGCCCAGGACGGCGCACTCGACCTCGCGACAATCGATGCCGCGCTCGATGATGATCTTGTGGTCATACTCGGCCGCTACGTTGATGGCGTGCTCCAACTCCGCACGGTTGTGTGCCTTGTTCACGCCGACGCTCGACCCCAGGTTGACGGGCTTGACGAAGTTGGGATAGCCCAGGCGCTGCTCGACGGCATCCAGGATCGTTTCGGGCGCGCGCTCCCACTGGTTGCGCCGGTAGACCAGGTAATCGCCCACCGTCAGGCCGACCGCTTGAAAGACCATCTTCATCTTCTCTTTGTCCATGCCTAGCGACGCGCCCAGCACGCCGCAGCCGACATAGGGCACGTTCGCCATGTCGAGCAGCCCCTGCAAGCTGCCATCCTCGCCATAGGTCCCATGCAGCACGGGCAGAATCACGTCCAGCGCTCCCTGGGCGCCGAGTTGCGCGCTGCCCTGCACAGGAATCAGGCGGCGCAGAGTGGGGTCACCGGTGAGCGTCACTGCCGTTGTGGCCTCCAGACCAGTTCCCTGACCGGCGCTCAACAACTGGCGTGGCTCAGCCCCCAGGAGCCACGAACCCTCCCTGGTGATACCTATCGGCACAACCTCGTATTTGTCCTTGTCCAGGTTCGCCATGACCGAAGTGGCCGAGGCCAGCGATACCTCGTGCTCACCCGAGCGACCGCCAAAGACGAGGCCGACCCGGATCTTCTTCTTGTCTTCTGTCATCTATTTTGCCTTCCTGATA
>JALYTT010000304.1 GCA_030854145.1 Chloroflexota bacterium
ACAAGCTCGACCATTGGTTTCGAGCGCAAGCACAACCTGGCCGTCGCGCCCCGCGCCCGCGAGGCCTTCATTCGTGACATAAATGAGAATTTGCCGCAACGCCCCCCTAATATGCACACCATCGTTGAGCGCAACCGGTGCGCTTATGTTCCCCAGGAGACGCTGTCACATCCCTTTGGACTTGACGCGCAAGTGTTTCAGGACGAGATAGAGGGCGGGGGGCTGGTGATCGATACGCGCGATCCCCAGCAGTTCGGCGCGGGCCACATCGCGGGGGCGCTGCACGTGTACCTGCACGGATCGGCCTTCGCCACGCGAGTAGGCTTTGTGGCAACCCCGGATGCTCGCTTGCTGCTGGTGGTCGAGGACGAGCGCGATGCCAGCGAAGCGGCGACGCAACTGGCGGTTGTGGGCTATGAGCAGGTAAGCGGATACCTCGCGGGCGGCATGCAGGCATGGCGGGAGGCCGGATTGCCGGTCCAGTCGCTCACTCAGATGCCGGTTGAGGAACTGCATGAGCGGCTGGGAACTATTGGGGTGCTGGATGTGCGCGACCTGGGAGAGTGGCATGCTGGCCATATCCAGGGCGCGCGGCATATCCCATACTACCAGGTAGAGCAGCGCCTGCGCGAACTCGATAAGCCATCTTCGCTGGCAGTAATATGTGGCAGTGGGCAGCGCAGTAGTCTGGCCTGTTCCGTCTTGCAGCGACACGGCTTTACGCGTTTGGTAAACGTGGTGGGAGGCATGGAGGCGTGGGAGCAGGCCGGATTTGCGTAGGGTAATAATGGCTTTCGCAAGGCTACGTTTTTAGCGTGTTTGACGATATAGAGGATCTGGTATCCGTAGGGGCGCGGTTTACAAGCCCGTTTGTTCGCCGACGAGATGAGAATGCCGCCGAAGAACAGGCAAGCTTGTAAACCGCGCCCCTACGGATATCCGATCCTGACGAGCTATTTCTTAGACAGCGTCGCGCTCGCGACTCGCGGCCGGGGTGGCATGGGTAGCCGATCCGGCCATGAAGAAGCCAACGATGATAGCGGCGACACCAACGATAAGGTGCAGTATATGGTCGCCAGCATTAATGTGCGTGAGACCCAGGAAGAGGCCACTGTCGGTGCCATACGTCCCGGCAGGAAAGTAGAGCGCCGGAATGAGTCCCGCGAGGCCCAGGAGCGTATAGAGGACGCCAAAGATCTGGTTGAAGGTGCGCGAGTGTCCAATAAAAACGACAAGGATAGCCACCAGGCCTGTGACGAGATGGATAGTACTGTGAATGGTATCCACATCAAAGATACCAAAGATTGCCCGCACTCCGGTAGCATTCTCGGTCGGTGTAAAGAAGCCAATAATGCCTATGAGGACAAAAATGATTCCTACGACGAGCGCGAATATACGATTTACTGTCCAGAGTGTGCCTGCACGTTGCTGTACCATATTCCTACCTTCCTTAAAGACGGGCGAGCCAGCCAGAGCAGGCCGGCAGCGCCCCTACACTAAATTGTTCCATCGCGATTCCCATGTGGAAGCCGGACCATCGCGAATAGAGAGAGTCCCAGTCATGGTACTCTGTTCTTAACACGCAATAGACGCTGCTAGCGGTTCGTCAGGTCCTCATCGGTATGAATGCGCGCATCGCCTGCGCGTTCGATGCGCGGCTCTTCATGGCGAACGGTATCGGTGACCTGCTGGGTCTCCTGAACCTGGCGTTTGCCGATCGCAACCTCGCCGGTCTCCACGGTGTTTTTGGTCACGTTGACCTGCTCATCGGTGACCGGAACGCGGATGACCTCATCCTGGCCGATGGGTGTATCTGAAAGCTGCCCGCCGCTGACGGCACGTCGCTCAACCACGACCTCCTCGTGTGTGACCGGCACATCGATGCTGCGTTGCTCCTCGATTACCTCTTTGTGGAGGCGGGCCTCGCCGCTCTGTACACGCTGCTTATTGACATTCAGTTGCTCTTCACGCAGCGGAATTGCGCGGTTCTGGCTCTCGGCATATTGCTGCTCATACGCACCTGGCTGAGCCGCGGCCGTTTGCGTCGAGGCTGTGCGCGTATCGTAGTCGTAGGCCCGGTAACCTCTGAGAATGTTCGCCGCTTCCTGCTCGCGTCCATCGGCGCGCACAGAGATGATGGCGTGTCCAGCCTTATACTCGCTGTCGTAGTAGCCAGCGCGGTCCTGCGGAACGCCCAATTTTACCAGGTCATTGAGCAGGCTGTGTGTGACCACTCCGCCTTCACGCAAGGCCAGACCGATCTGATCCTTACCAAATCCAGCCTCGTTCAAGGCATTCAGGGCGCTTTTAGCGTCCGCCTCGTGCTCAAATACTCCCACAACTAATTGAGGATACGTTGACATAATTTACCCCTTTCTATAGTCATCTCCAGGCATGTCTACATCAGTCATTTTTAGACATGCTTACTTTAAGTTTACTCGTATCTAGAAAACGCTTTTGAAGTTTCCTCATTCTATACGCAGGGCGTCTAGAAAACGGATACACGTTTATCTCTACCGTAAAATATCGCTTCTATGAATTACTTATGTAATACAGATAACATGTTTGAACAATTATACATACTTTTAGAGCATTAGAAGCCAGGAAGGCGACCTGATAGGAATCTAGAGCCGTGAGAGGGGGCGTGGGGGGCTATGTTGTTACATTTTCTCGTTGTTCGACGTGCTACTAACGAATATAACCTATGTTTTGCTGTAGAGGTCTCGCTGGAGAGAGGAGAAAATACATGGCAATAGAGGAACGCACAACGGTGCTGGGGATCTTTCGCGATCGAACGTTGGCTGATCAGGCTATCGCCGAGCTGCGGCAGGCGGGCTGGGGACTTGACGAAGTGAGGGTGATAGGGAGAAATTCTGGCGGAGGCGTGCTCGCTTCATTGAAGAGCGCGTTTACGCCGCAGGATACGACCACGGCTGGCGCGGCCGATGATCTGGCCGGGTTAGACTTACCACAGGATCAGCGGCAGCTTTACCAGCACGCGTTGGATTCGGGGGATTACATTGTCCTGGCGCGCACGCATGGTCACCAGTTGGAGGTGCGTGATATTTTGCACCGTCATGGTGCCTTAAATGTATTCACGCCCTTCGAGATGGGGGGAGAGCGCACCGTCCAGTTGCGGCAGGAGGTACCGCAGATTCAGAAATACGTCGTCGATACGGGAGAGATACGTATTCACAAGCGCGTGATCACCGAGCAAAAGACCTTCACCGTCCCCGTCACGCGTGAAGAGGTCATCATTGAGCGCCTGCCGCGCACTCCCGCGGCGCAAGCGCCGGGGGCTTATCCCGCACTCGGAGCAGCGCAGTTCCAGGCGCCCGGCCAGGTGCAGGGCGTGCCGGTTGAGCGTAATCCGGCCGTAGATCAGCAGGTGGCCGGGAGCGCTGTGCAGGAGGATGAGGTGCTCAGAGACGGCGGCACGCTGCGCATCCTGGTGCGCGAAGAACAGGTCTTCATCAACAAAGTGCCGGTCATCGTGGAAGAGATCATGGTGCGTAAGCAAGCGGTGCAGGAGACCAGGACTCTGGTTGAGCCGATCAGGCATGAAGAGGCGCGTGTCGAACAGGCGGGCAATGTAGTGGTGCGCGAGACGCGCACTGAGCCTGACTCGGCACCCGCGCCGGTTGCCGAGCGCCAGAATCTGTAGCGGCGCCCCTACTGCTCTGTCATCAGACCAGGTTCCCCGTTTCGTAGTTGCGCGATTGATCGCGCGTGGGCTGGCTTGACCCCGCGATCAATCGTGCAGCTACGAAACGGGGAGTGCCCTCATTTTCTATGAAGCTTAACAGAGCAACAGGGATGCGCTAGAACGATTTTTATAAATGGTGATTGCTTGTTTTGTCAACCTCCATCGGCCAGTAGAGCGGCTTCAGGGGTATACGAGACAGGCGATCGCTCTTATTGCGCGTTTAAGATGTGTTATTATTGAAGAAACATATACATTTCGTCAGTATGTTAGAGGAGAGAGGATGGTAGATGGAGTGAGGTCCCCAACAGAGTCCAGGCAACCCTGGAGACGGTTTGAGCGTATATAGAAGGAGAGGGAGAGAGAAAACTCCTGTTGTCGGCGTTGTTTCTTGTAGATGAAGTTTTTACAGGCGGCCAATCGCAGCTAGAAAGGTCGGCACCTCCCGTGTCACAGCACCACAGTTTTTGGCTTAGGCGTACCTCAAAGAAGAGGCTCCTACTGGGCGGGATAGGAAGTAGTATTGGTATTCTAGGTGTGATCTTTAGCATTGCCCTCTATGTTGTTGAGTCCCTCATCCGGCCCAAGAAGTACGGCAGTTTTTCGGACATCTACAGTTTTAGCCCCTTTGAATTCGAGCTACCGGCTGAGAACGTGACGTTTGCGCCCTTATACGGGGATTACGCGGTAAGCGGCTGGTACATTCCGCGTCCGCAAGCCACGACGACGATCGTCATGTGTCCGGGTTATCGCACACGGATGGCCGATGTGTTGGGGATGACTGTACCTCTCTGGAAGGCCGGGCATAATGTGCTGGTCTTCGAATATTATGGGCATGGGCAGGAGGTTGGCAGGTCGATCACACTTGGATATCGCGAGATCAACGATTTTCTGGGGGCGCTGGTGTATGCGAAGGAGCGTGCGCCGGGAACGAGGCTGGGGGTGCTGGCGTACTCGATGGGTGCCTCGGTAGCAATTATGTGCAGCGCGCGCAGCAACGATGTCGAGGCGCTGGTAGCGGACAGTGCTTTTGCCAGTCACTGGAGCGTTGTTGACTACAACGTGCATCGTGTGCTACGGATACCGCCGGCGCTTTTCATGTGGGTGGCGGATTACCTGATGTGGTGGCGTGCGGGCTATCGCTTCCGCCAGGTTGAGCCGGTGCGGGACATTGAGCGGCTTGCGCCGAGGCCGGTGCTGATTATTCACGGCGGGAAAGATACGATGGTAGACCCGCGCGATGCTACAAAGCTCTACAATGCCGCGAACGAGCCGAAGGAGCTATGGATCGTACCTGAAGCCAATCACTGTGGTGCGTACTTCATCAACCGGCGTATGTATGTAGACAAGATCCTGGCCTTCTTTGAGCAGCATTTAAAGATGGCGCGCCCGCATTTGCAATTGTTGGAGCCTCTGCCCACAACGGATATCGCCAAGGAGATCCTGGGCCTCTCAGAGAAGCAGTCTGACGACAGCGATCCTGATCCCGACGGTCCCCTGGGACTGCCAGAGGCGAGCTAGGAGGGATACTCCAGGGTAATAATCATGCCATCTCTGGCGGCCCGCGTGTTTGGAAAAACGCGCCGGGCCGCTTTTTCCGCGTCTGAAGGGTCATAGATTTTAGGGCTGAAGTGCGTCAGGACGAGCGCGTGGGCGCCGGCTGCCTGCGCGATGGAGGCGGACTCCTGGGCCAGCATGTGTGCGTGAGCGCGTGCCAGGGGTAAGTCGGCGGGGTCGTCATACATACTTTCGCAGATCAGCAGATCGACATCGCGCGCGAAGGCGTTCAGGGCACTGGTGGGTCGGGTATCGGTGATGAATGCCAGAGAGATGCCGCGCCGGGGTGGACCGAGCACCTGCTCTGGTGTGATGCTCTGGCCGTTATACGTCAGCGTTTCTCCATGTTGCAGGCGCGACCAGAGCTGCACCGGCAGACCCAGAGCGCGCGCCTGCTCCGCCTGGAACTCCGGCCTGCGCTCCAGCTCGATGCGATAGGCCAGGCAGGGGACGCCGTGAGCTGCTGGGGCGCAGGAGCCTTTCAGGCCGCCAGGCAGCTCGAAGTGCGCGGCGCCTGGCAGTTCATAGATCTGCACCGGAAAGGGCAGATCGGCGGCGATGCGCCGCAGGCCTTCGATAACGTATGCAGTGCCGGGTGGGCCATAGATAGCGAGGGGTTCAGTGCGTCCGGCATGTGCCACCATAAAGAGCACACCGGGGAGGCCCGCGACATGATCCGCGTGCATATGCGTCAGGCAGATAGCCCCAAGCTGGCGGAATCCCCAGCCGAGTGACTTCCAGGGGATCTGCGTCCCTTCGCCGCAGTCGAAGAGCGTCAGTGTTGCGCCACAGCGGAGCAGGGCGCACGACAACCAGCGTCCCGGCATAGGCATCATCCCGCACGTCCCTAAGAGACAGATATCGAGCATAATGTGGTTACCAATCGTTCTGATATGCCCAGAGCAGCGCAATCACCAGTACAGACAGCGCAGCAATGGTGGTTAAGGCGATGCTAATCACGAAAAAAGGAAAATCGGCGGCAAAGAGCACGATGGCAAAAAGCACCCAGAATAGCGCGAATGCGCCCGCGAGATAGATCCAGCCGGGTATGCGTTTCATGGGTAGCCATCCTTCCTCTGTCGCGTGTCCTCCTGGCAAAGTAGTATACCAGCAGGGATAGGATGCGGGCAAGCCCAATTTGTAGAACAAAAGAGCGCTCCTTGTGGTATGATGAAGGCAATTCGATGCCTGCTGATAGAGGAAAGCCATGGTACCACAGTTAGTTGATCGTTTCCACCCTCACCTGCGTCGCAGCCAACAAGCGTGCATAGATGCTGGTCAGTTACGCCAGCGTGAAGCGTTAGCATTACTGGAGCCACAGCAAATGCGTCCCGTCGTCCTGCTATCCTTGCTGTTGCTCATCGTGGGAACGGTGATCTTTGGTGCGCTGAATATCGCGGCCTATATATGGCAGACCCATGCGCATTCTGGCTCTATAGGTGGCTGGACCTTGATTGGATGGCTGCTTATTAACGTGCTGGCCTACATTGTTGTGCTCCCAATTCACGAACTGATCCATGGTCTGGTGATCAGCTTCTGGGGAGGGAAGCCCTACTATGGAGCGAAACTGCCATTCGCGCTCTTCTGCGGCGCCCGCAACCAGATATTTCGTCGCAGCCACTATCTTGTAATCGCCCTGGCCCCCCTGGTGGTATTGACCCTGGCGGGCATAGTCTTTATACTGATCGCGCCCGCGCTCGCCTCGTATGTGTTCCTCGGGCTGGTGGGGAATTTCTCGGGGGCAGCGGGCGATATCTACTCGGCCGTGCGCATATTGAAGCAGCCAACAGGTACATTGATCGAGGATACTGAAACGGGCTTCAGGGCCTGGGAGTTGAGTTCCGTGTAGGGGCCAGCATGAGCATAAATGTGAACACTATATTACACGCGTTTAAGCGCGAGGGGCTGCGGATCACGGGTCCGCGCCGGACACTGGCGCATCTGCTGATCGAGACCAAAGGCCGCGATTTCACAATCGAGCAGTTATGGGATATGGCGCTCGCCCGCGATCCGAGCGTCGGGCGCGCGACCGTCTTCCGGGCGGTAGAGATCCTGCAAGCATTGCAGTTGCTTGATCGTGTCGAGTTTGCCGATGGATCGCACCGTTTCCGCTTCTGCAACGAGGCCGGGCGCCACCACCACCATATTACCTGCACGACCTGCGGCAAAGTCACCGAGGTTGACGCGTGTCTGAGCGCGGAACAGATTGCGCGGGTAGAGTCGCTGGCGGACTTCGCGATAGAAGGTCACCGGCTGGAATTTTTTGGACGTTGCGCACACTGTCGGCAGCCATAGGACCATACATTGAATATATTGTAAGAGAGTGTTTATGCTATGCCTGAACTACCAGAAGTAGAGTACACCGCGCGCCAGATGCGCACCAGCATTGTAGGCGCTACGATTAGCGAAGCGCTGGTTTTTTGGGAGCGCGTCATTGGCTACCCTGGCCTGTCTGAATTCCTGGCGGAGATTGCCGGGCTGCGCGTTGAAGGGGTGCGGCGGCGGGGCAAGTTTTTACTGCTTGATCTGGGAGGAGGAAATGCGGAGGGGTTGGCGGACGAGGGGCACGGCAATTGTCCCTACGTGCTGACTATGCACCGGCGCATGACTGGCAACCTGCTGCTGCTGCCTCCTGGTTGGGAGATTGACACTAGCGCGCGCGAGAGTGATCCTGGGGCCTGGAGCACGCGGGGGCCGGTCTTCAAACATGCGGAGAGCGCGGGTGAGCGGGAGGAAGTCATGGAGCATGTGCCGGCGCAGCCCTGGTATTGCCGGGTCTGCCTCAATTTTACTGATGGGCGGCGCTTGCTCTTTAACGACCTGCGCAAGTTTGGACGCCTCGAACTGTGGCCGCGCGAGCAGGAGGCAGAGGCGCTGGCGGGCCTGGGACCGGAGCCGCTGGGCAGCGAATTTACGGCGACGCGGCTGCAAGAGATCCTGGCAGGCCGCAAACGCGCCATCAAGCAGGTGTTGCTAGAGCAGGAGGTAGTCGCGGGGCTGGGCAATATCTACGCCGACGAGTCCCTCTTCTATGCCGCTATTCATCCCCTGCGGCCCGCGAACTCGCTGACCGGCGCTGAGGTCAAGCTGCTCCACGAAGGTATCGTGGCGGTGCTGCTGCTGGGCATAGAGCATGGCGGCACATCCTTTAGCAACTACCGTAGTCTCTGGGGCGAGGCCGGCGACAACTATAATCATGTACGTGTCTACCAGCAGGATGGCCGGCCATGCACGCGCTGCGGCACCATCATTGAGCGCATCGTCGTGGCCCAGCGTGGCACGCATTTTTGCCCATCCTGTCAACGGTAGCTACTTTCCCTG
>JALYTT010000305.1 GCA_030854145.1 Chloroflexota bacterium
GAGCTTCTGCGCGCCATGTCCCGCTAACGTCAAGCCGATGACGACGCGGAAAATCAGGAGCGCTATATTCATTGTAAGTGTGATATTATTTCTCCCTCTCACTTTCCTTACGAAACTAATGGTATAACGGAAACTTGGATCTGTCAAGAGTGTTGCTTTCTAGGGAAAAAGATGGTATAGTTGTTCTTATGAAAGTATCCGAGGCAAATCATCCCATACACCTGCAAGGAAGCTGTGCAGCGACGCCACTGGGACGGGCCATTCATCTCCTGGGGGATACCTGGGTGTTGCTGATCGTCATGAATCTTTTACGGGGTCCCATGCGCTTTAACGCTTTGCGGGCGATACTGGGGCATATCAGTTCCAAGACGCTTTCCAGCCGGCTCAAGCTGCTGGAAGAACTGGATTTTGTGCAGCGGCAGGCCTTCCTGGAAATCCCGCCACGGGTCGAGTACCACCTCACCGAAAAAGGCCGGGAACTGGGAGACGTTATTGCAGCGCTTGAGCAGTTCGGCAACAAGCATCTCTCCAATCCGGTCGTATCGGCGACCTGCGCTGATTGTCCATCTGCCGCAGAGGCAAGCACGGCTGTCGAGGATGTTGAGGACGTTGAGGAGCAAGAGATATGCACAAGAACTGACAAGTATTCAGGCGCGTGAAATTGGTGGGGGCAGCGAACAAGAGGATCTGCCGTTCTTTCTATATACTGGGCAGTCAAGCATTGAAGTGTTTCCTCAATCTGTTTTTTCATCGCTCATGCCTGCCCCTTCTCTACCTCTGCGGATATTGACTTCTTGCAATAGTTGCTTTGCTTCTCTCCCTTTATAGATACCTAAAAGGTCAGCGAGAGCCTCCAGGACAGCGTTTGAGGGATACTCAAGGAGAAAAAGGAAATCTGAAGCCTGACCAGCCTTCCGGTAGTATAATGAAGAGAGCAAATCTATAATTTCACTATCGTTCTCTTCGCGATCCTGGCATCCCTCCACCCGGGCGTTCAATTGATGCAAATTGGCGATGATCTCATGATAGGAGAGAGAAATGCGCTGTCTTCAATAGTGGTACTGCGAACAACTACAATTTTGCCATCTCTCAATCAATGTGTAAAAACTTGTCCTTTGAGACGAGTTCTTGTACAATAGAGTCAAGAACAGGCGGCAGAGAGAAATAAACTATGTTTTCACGGAATCATTTTATAGAAAAAGACTATACTGGTTTCTGGGGGATGAGAGGGAAGCTTGAGCATATCGAGATGCTCTCCTTGAGAGGCACTATATTGTCTTAATGAGGATGGGACTTGCTAGCTCTCTGACAACGTTTCATTCAAGAACAAGTGTCTATTGTAAAGGAACAAAATAGTGCCTCTCGGGATTACTCTTACTCTCTTCTTTTTAAGCCTCATTTTGAGCATCATATCTAGCCTTGTTCTGGCGCGTGATCTGGACAAGCTTAGCGCAAGATTTCACTTTTCAGAAGGGATAGTAGGAATCGTGGCCGCACTAGGAGCAGACACGCCTGAAATTGCCGCTGCGGTCACTGCGTTGATTGCAGGTCAGCATGATCTTGGTCTGGGAGTGGTACTCGGCTCGAATATTTTCAATCTCGCCGCTCTGCTGGGACTAAGTGCTGTCATTGCAGGTGAGGTACGTGTGAAACGTACAGGTCTTCTATTTAATGGTGGCGTGGCCCTTCTTGTAACTGTCGTTGTAGCAGCTTTACTCTTTGGCTTCATTTCACCACTCATAAGTGGAATACTACTCGGAGTTCTTTTTATTCCATATGTAGTTCTCTTAGCCCTGCATCCATTGCGGGTGAAGCAACTGGCTCTTCCAAACTCGATAAAGAGGTCTCTGAGTGACATGCTTACAAGCGTATCCCAGGATGCGAGGAAGGACCAAACAGCCCCAAAAGCTTCCCTGAATGATCTACTCGCGGTGGTACCAACACTAGTTTCGATTGTTGTGGCGAGTATTGGTATGGTGAACACAGCTATCACTCTGGGAGCTACATGGCATCTTTCTCACGTTATCATAGGAACATTGATTCTTGCCACTCTGACGGGCATACCTAATATGATTACTGCCGTTCGTCTGGCTCTTCATGGGCGGGGAGCGGCTGTCGTGAGTGAGTCATTGAATAGCAACACTATAATGGATCCAAGAATTCGGACAGGGAAAGGACCAGAAATAAGATATACTAACGGATGATGAGAAAGCAGTATACAGCGGCCTTCAAGGCCAAAGTGGTCCAAGAACTCTTGAGAGAAGAGAAAACCCTGGCCCAAATTGCATCTGAGTATGAAGTGCATCCAACACAATTGAAAAATTGGAGAGCAATTGCGGTGGATGGTCTAGCGGACCTTTTTGAGAAACAAGAGAGTACAACGGATCTGAAAGAGGCACATGAAAAGCAACTCACCGAACTGTATGCAGAAATAGGGAAATTGACCACACAAGTCACCTGGCTGAAAAAAAAGTGTCAATTCTAAGTCATGAGCAACGCGCAGCCCTCATCGAGCGAGAAAGCCGTGAGCTGCCATTGACCCAACAAGCAGAATTGCTCAATGTGAGCCGTTCAAGCGTGTACTATCGGCCACGCGAGCCTTCTGGAGAAGAAATTGCGACCAAGCATCGTATTGACGAACTGTACACGTTATATCCTTTTTACGGCTCTCGTAAAATAGAAGCACAATTACGTCGAGAAGGAGTGACAATCAGTCGGAAAACCGTACAGCGGCATATGCGAGAAATGGGAATTGTTGCCGTGTATCCTGGACCGAATCTGAGTCGGCGACAACACAAAGAGCACGTTTTCCCCTATCTCTTGCGTAATCTCACGGTATGCGCCCCCAATCACGTCTGGGGCATTGACATTACCTACATTCGTCTTCAAAAGGGATGGATGTATCTCGTCGCGGTTTTAGATTGGTACTCCCGGTACGTCATCAGTTGGGAATTAGATCAAACGCTTGAGATGCCTTTTGTGGTGACTGCTGTTCAAAATGCCCTCTCGAAAGCGGTTCCCGTCATCTGGAATAGCGACCAGGGAAGCCATTTTACCAGCCCATCTTACCAACACTTGTTGCGAGATGCGCATGTTCAGATCAGTATGGATAGCAAAGGACGTGCATTAGACAACATTTTTACGGAACGTCTCTGGAGAACTGTCAAGTATGAAGAAGTGTACCTGCATGAGTATACGTCACCAAAGGAAGCTCGTCAGCAGTTGAGGAACTACTTCGAGTTTTATAATCATAAGAGACTCCATCAGGCTCTTGATTATCAGACTCCTGCTGAACTCTATTCAACGGGAAAAGCGTTTGTTTCATTGTAAAACAAGCAGCGCAGAGAAAGAAAAAGGAGGAGAGTAGCTCTTAAAACTGCTCTTTCTCCTGTCTTGACAAATGGGTCCAGTATACTACACCCAGGCCATCTTGCTCCCTTTTGAAGATCACATCATCTATGATAGTTTGCTCACATCCTACGCAGTGACCTTCGGTCCCAATATTCGCCGTCAGCTCGCCGATGATTACCGCAACGCGAAAGAACGAGAGGGGATCATCACCTCCCTGCTTCCAGCGGCCCCTCCATCCCTGGAAGAGCTGCGTACACAGATGGAGGCGCGCACTGAGAAGATCGTGCAGGCGTTTCGCAAGCATCTTCTCAGTTCCGGTTTGAGCTTGAAGACCGTCGAGCAGCATGCAGGCACCATTGAGTCCTTCGCGCACACCACGCTGTTGAGCCAGGTCCCTCCACGAGCGCTCCTCGAAACGACCCCGGCAGAGATCCAGACCTACCTGCACGCGAACGCTCTAAAGAAGACAGGGGCGACCAGTTTCAAGCGCTTTGTCCGTTTTCTCGATGAGACCGGGCGCATCGAGTATGAACAAAGCGAAGCCCTGCGCCAGGCGCTTCTTGACGGGCGAGCATAAGGTTCGCCATCCTTTAGGATCACGCGCGAGATAGCTGCGGCATTGCGCGAGTTCGTGATTGGGGATCGCAGCAGGCCGGGGGTATTGTGCTGGCTGGCGGAGCATATGGAGCCTGCGTAACAGGCGTTTCCCTCATGCACGGTCTGGCTGTAAAGGTGAAGAAAGTTGTGTCACAGCAGGGGAATACTTACAGTACAGCGAAAAAGAGAGGCAGGCATGACGCAAAAAAGAGGCATGGAAAACGACGATACAGGCGAACACAATGGACTCAATGCTGCTAGCGATACCTGGCTCCCCGCACCGGCTGAACTGGCAACCATCTTCTCAGAGGTGTATACGGAGCGGCTCATTTTGCGTCGTTTGCGAGCGGGGGATGCTCCTGCGCTATTCGCTGTGGATGGTGATCCGGCGACGCACCGCTACAACCCCACTGGCCCTGACCCAGATATCGCCGCGAGTGAGAAAAGGTTACGAGACTGGCTCCAGCATTGGGAAGATGAGGGGTACGGCTACTGGGCGGTCATGCTTCGTATGCAGGAACAGGTCCTTGGCTTTGGTGGCGTGAAGCATATGCTCTGGCGTGAACGTGATGTGCTGAACCTGTACTATCGCTTCACGCCCAGCGTCTGGGGCCAGGGCTATGCCAGCGAACTCGCACGAACGGCCCTCGACCTCGCGCAAGCCCACCTTCCCCCGTGGCCGATAGTTGCAATCACAAGGGCCGGCAACATCGCGTCTCAACGGACGGTCGCACGCGTCGGGCTGATCTTGATACGGAGCTTGTGGTCTTTGCGCTGGGCTGGCCAGCCTCTGATGACACTGAGGGCGGTGAAGGTAGCTAAGACTCAAAACATCACGATGGGAGCCGATTTTGGGGTTGTACACCGTAGGAGGATAGGAGACTAGATGGACAATAAAGTGCGTCTTAAACTGCTGGATCTGTTTCTCGCGGTACCTGGCATCAATGACTTTACTACCCGCACCACTTTGTCAGATGGTATTCCAAATTCACCGAGACGCAGAATATCTTGGCTCGTGATCTTTTTAAGCCTCCTACTTTCAATCAATCTGATTTCTCTAAATACCAAGCAGGCACATTTCTATCTACCCAGCTTGACAGTAATATCTGCCCATCTCTAGCACGATCCTCACCAATGGTGTATAATAGCGCTACTATCTAAAAGCGAGCAAACAAACTTACTATGCACAATGAATACTAGCCATTTTTCAGTACATAATTCGCTTTCCACTGTGACCTTGAACAACTTTCTAAGATGGCGCGTGCCCATCTTTCCAATTTTTGTGAACTGGGGTTGTTAGGAGAAGATCTCTCTTTGGCTCGCCTGCTATACTGAAAAGAAGTTGCTCTCTCCCTCACCCCCGTTCTTGCTAGCGAGGAGATCTCCTTGAGCCATGCTTTCTCTCTGCCGGAGTCGGGGCAACTGGTGGACGCCCGGCGACGACGCTATGTGGTGGTGAATATCGTGCAGAGCACCCTGCCACCCGATATTTTGTCTGCCGGCAGCCTGTACACGCAGCCGCAGCACCTGGTGACGCTGGCTTCGGTGGAGGATGACGCGCTGGGCGAGGACCTCCAGGTGATCTGGGAGATCGAGCCGGGCGCCAGGCCCATCGAGAAGACGCCGCTGCCCTACCCGGCGGGCTTCGATACCCCGCAACGGCTGGATACGTTCCTCAACGCGGTGCGCTGGGGTGCGGCCTCCACCGCCGATGTGCGCGCCATTCAGGCTCCCTTCCGCAGCGGCATCGACCTCGAAGACTACCAGCTTGATCCGGTGGCGCGCGCCATCCAGATGCCGCGCGTCAACCTGCTGATCGCCGATGATGTGGGGCTGGGCAAGACCATCGAGGCGGGGCTGGTGGCGCAAGAACTGATTATCCGTCACCGCGCGCGCCGCATCTTGATCGTGTGTCCCGCCGCGCTCCAGGTGCAGTGGCACGACCAGATGCGCGATAAGTTCGGCCTGGAGTTCCGCATCGTGGATAGCCGGCTGATCCACGATCTGCGTCGCGAGCGTGGGCTACACTTCAATCCCTGGACGCACTTCCCCCGGCTGATCACCTCTATCGATTTCTTGAAGCGCGAGCGGCCCATGCGCCTCTTCAGCGAGGCCCTGCCGCCCGAAGGCGCGTCGCCCTACCCGCGCACCTTCGATCTGCTGATCCTCGATGAGGCGCATAATGTGGCCCCCTCCGGGCGCGGCCGCTACGCGACGGATTCGCTGCGCACGGCGGCCCTGCGTCGGCTGGCGCCACACTTTGAGCATAAGCTCTTTCTCTCGGCGACGCCGCACAATGGCTATCGCGAGAGCTTCGCGGCGCTGCTGGAGCTGCTAGACAACCAGCGCTTCGCCAGGGGTGTCGAGCCGGACCACGAGCAGTTGAACGCCATTATGGTGCGCCGCTTGAAGTCCGAGTTGCCGAAGCGCTGGGATGGCTCGGCGCGCTTCCCCAAATGCGAGATCGGCGCACTGTCCGTGGCCTACACGCAGCAGGAACGTGAGGCGCACCAGGTGCTCCAGGAGTACAGCCGGTTGCGTGTTGAGCATTCGCGAGAGAACGCTGTCGAGCACTACGCGACGGAGTTTGTGCTGAAACTGCTGAAGAAACGTCTCTTCTCGTCGCCCGAAGCCTTCTTTGTGACGCTGCAACAGCACGAGCGCTCCCTCAGCCAGGCCGTGCGCCGCCAGAGCGTGACGCGCCGCCCCAGTACGGGCATCCTGCGCGGCAAGATCGAGCAGCTTGAGGAGGAGAGCGATAACGATGAGGCCCTGGATGATGCGACCAGCGCCGCCCTGGAGGCCGCCGCGCCGCTCTTCCGCGAGCCGGACGCCCAGGAACAGCGCCTGCTCGCACAGATGCACGCCTGGGCCGAGGGCACGCGGCACCAGCCCGATAGTAAGGCGCGCCGCCTGATCTCATGGCTCCATGAGACGCTGCGGCCGGGGAAGCGCTGGGCCGACGAGCGCGTGATTATCTTCACGGAGTATCGCGCCACCCAGAACTGGCTCTATGATCTGCTGGCGCGCGAGGGCTTCGCGGAGAAGGGTCCCGATGGCGAGCGGCGCCTGCTGATGCTCTACGGCGGCATGGATACGCAGGAGCGCGAGGCGATCAAGGCCGCCTTCCAGGCCGACCCGGCCGCAGCCTCGGTGCGTATCCTCCTGGCCACCGATGCCGCCTCCGAGGGCATCGACCTGCAAAACCACTGCTCGCGGCTGGTGCATTACGAGATCCCCTGGAACCCCAATCGCCTGGAGCAGCGCAACGGGCGTATCGACCGCCACGGCCAGCGCGCCGCCCAGGTGGATATCTACCACTTCGTGGGCAGCGCGTACCATAGCGACGACGGCGCGGAGATCCCCGTGGGCAAGCTGGATGCCGACCTGGAGTTCCTGTGGATCGCCGTGGAGAAGATCGAGAAGATCCGCGAGGACCTGGGCAACGTCGGCCCGGTGATCGCTGAGCAGGTCGAGGAGGCTATGCTGGGCCGGAGGCGCCGGCTGGATACAAAACACGCGGAGGAGCAGGCGCCGTCGCGCCGTATGCGCGCCTTTGAGCGCAAGCAGCGCGAGAAGCTGGGCGAGCGCATCCAACTCCTGTACCAGCAGTTGCAGGATGGCCGGCGCGACCTCGGTCTGACGCCTGAGAATGTGCAGGCCGTGGTGGAGACGGCCCTGGAGCTTGCCCGCCAGCCCACCTTGCAGCCCCGCACGCTGCGCGATCCCCACGGCACACGGCCGCCCATCGCGGTCTTCGATGTGCCGGCGCTGAGCGGAAGCTGGGCGCGCTGCACCGATGGCCTGGAGCATCCCCACACGAAGCTGAAGCGGCCCATCGTCTTCGATCACACGCTGGCGCAGGGCCGCGACGATGTGGTGCTGGCGCACCTGAATCACCGCCTGGTCTCGATGTCGCTGCGCCTGCTGCGCGCCGAGGTGTGGACCAGCGACGATCAGCGCAAGCTCTACCGCGTGACGGCGCGCACAGTTCCCAGCCACGCCCTGGATACGCCCGTGGTCATCGCCCACGCGCGGCTGCTGATCCTGGGTAGCGATCACCAGCGCCTGCACGAAGAGTTGATTGCGGCGGGCGGCTACCTGCGCGAGGGCCGCTTCGCACGCATGAACGAGAGCCAGCTCAAGCAGGCCCTGGAAGTAGCCCAGGACCAGGGTGTGCCAGAGGCGCTGCAAGAACGGCTGCGCGAGCAGTGGGAGCGGCATCGCGACGCACTGATGCAGGCATTAGAGGCGCGCATGCGCGAGCGCAGCGGGAGCTTGCAGAAGGCCCTGGCCGACCGCGCCGCCAAAGAGGAACGTGACATCCGCGCCATCCTCAGCGAACTCAAGGAGAGCATCATGCAAGAGTTGCGCCAGCCAGAGGTCGTACAGTTGCAGTTGACAGGCTTCTCGACGGAGGAGCGCCAGCAATACGAGCGCGACCTCTCAGCCCTGGAGGCCCGCGCCGCCGAGATCGACGCCGAGATCGAGCAGGAGCGCAGCCGCGTCCAGCAGCGCTTCGCCGACCCGCAGCCGCGCCTCTTCCCGGTGGCCGTGACCTACCTGGTGCCGGAGAATCTGGCAAGATCTTGAATCACTCGA
>JALYTT010000306.1 GCA_030854145.1 Chloroflexota bacterium
GCCATCGCCCCTACGCAGACCGGGGCGCTTGTTTTGATATGTCAGGATACTGGCCGGTGTAGATCGATAGGGATGGGCTTGCCTGCATGGAAAAAGTTGAAAGCCAGGCGCGTCCAATTGTCGGGCCAGGAAGGATGCGTGCTGGGTCCATCCTTGTCCAGGCGCAGTCCCGCGAATCCGAAGACCACAGCCTGCCAGACGGCGCCCGCGCAGGCATCATGGATGCCCTCAGGGCTGTTGCCTCGCAGGTTCTGCAAATCCACCAGGGCGCCTTTCATAAAGAGTTGGTAGGCCGCCTCGATATCACCCACTTCGCAGGCCAGGATAGTATGCAGCGCAGGTGTAAGCGACGAGCCGTAATCGTGATCAGTGATCGGGTAATAGTAGTCCCAGTTCGTGCGTTTGGTTGCGAGATCGAAGTGGCTGTTTAAGACAGTCAGCAGCATGAGCACATCGGCCTGCTTGATGATCTGGTGGCCTTGCACGCCCTGCATGCCCAGGATAGCCTGGTAAGAAGTGGTGCGGTCCTTGTACTTGCTTTGATCGAGTGGCTCAAGCTTAAAAAAGCCATCGAACTGTTCGAGAAGACCGGTCTGCGTATCCCTGGGGATACGCATGCGCGCAACCACGTCTTGCCAGTGTTGCAGGTGCTGTTCATCGAGGCGTAAGCGCTGGGTGAGTTCCTGTCCTTTCCGGGGAGCCGTTTGCTTGATCCATGCCAGAGCATCCAGGCCTGCCTGGATGTTCCAGCGCGCCATCGAGTTGGTGAACGCGTTATTATTGACATGTTCGTGCCACTCGTCGGGGCCGATCACGCCATTGATCTCGTAGTCGTTGTGCTCCGGGTGCTGTTCGGCGCGACTGGCCCAGAAGGCGGCAGTGCTCAGCAGCACTTCGGCCCCGTAGTCGCGCATGAATTCGTCGTCGCCTGTGACATGCCAATAACGCCAGAAGGCATAGGCGATGCTGGAAGTGATATGTAGTTCAATATGCCCGTTGAGCACGGGTATGATCTCGCCGCTCTCCGGGTGGATAATGGCCTCCGGCGTGGCCTCATCGCCATCCAGGGTGCTCTCCCAGGGATACTGCGCCCCCTCGTAGCCATTGCTCGCCGCCTTGGCTCGCGCCCCCGGCAGCAGATTGTAGCGATAGAGCAGAAGGTCACGCGCGACCTGCGGGTGGGTATAGATAAAGAAAGGCAGCATGAAGATCTCGGTGTCATGGAATATATGCCCATGATAGCCGAAGCCCGTCAGCCCCTTGGCGGCGATGCTGTAGCGCTTATCTCCCACCGGCGCGCTGATGCGCAACTGATAGATGCTGTAGCGTACCGCGCACTGCGCCTCGTCGTCGCCCTCGATGATGATATCCGAGGCGCGCCAGTAGTCTTGCCAGGCCTCGGCGCTCCGCGCGAGCAATCTATCGTAGAGAGAGCCTGACCCCTCTGGCGCGGCCTCGTTCAACAGGGCCAGGTGGCGCTCGATAGCGGTAGCACGCGGCTCCACACCGTCGCGAGAGGTGTACATCACGACCAGTTTTTCGGTGGTCAAGGTATTACCGGCCGTCAGGCGTCCTTTCAGATGGAAGCTGGGTGCAATATCTGAATCCAGGATCGCCTTGTGGAAATCCTGCCTCTGCGTGACGAAGCTCATGGTCTGCACCAGTTGCACCTTTGAGTGGCGCGTCTCGGTCTGCAACCAGTGCAGGGTGTCGTCCATGTGGCTCTGGTCAACTGGCTCGAAGTGCAGCACTTCGTAGTTCCCAACCGCCGTATTGAGCGTGGCCCACAGTTCCAGGTCAGCATCCTGCCCCTCGCTGGTGACAGCGTAGCGGATCATACCAACATGCTGGTCCGCGAGGCTGGCAAAGCGCTCGATCTTGAGCCTGAGAGCTATCCCGGTGGGACTCTCCCAACTCACTGTGCGGCTGAGGACCCCGGTCTGCATATCCAGGATGCGCTCGTACGCCAGGATTTTGCCTCGATCTAAGCGGAAGCGCTCGCCATTGACGAACAGTTTGATGGACAACCAGTCAGGCGCGTTGGCCAGCTCTTCCTTCCCAATCGGAATGTTGTCAAAAACACCCTCGATCAAGGTTGCTGGCTCTGATCCAGAATAGCCCTCTTCAAATGCGCCCCGTGTTCCAAAATACCCATTGCCAATGGTAAAAACGGTTTCCTGAGTGTTCAGTTTCTTAGGGTCAAATGCATCTTCACATATCTGCCACAAACTCACAAGTTGTCCTTCCTTATCTCTCTATGTATTGCAAGTCGCCCACTCTGGCCGGGAAATAAACTGCCTAATCGAGTAGATCTTGCAGGTGCTTGTTCTCCAGCGTTGGGAGGACTTTGTCGGCCCGATGAAAGCGCTCAACAGGGCCAATGCCGATGGCCTGCATGCCGCCGGTCTTGGCGCTTTCGACTCCCGCGTCGGCGTCTTCGATGACCAGGCAGTCGGGGGTAGGAATATAGACCGCTCCTGCTGCGAAGACGAAGAGATCGGGCGCAGGTTTGCTGTTGATCACACAGTTGCCATCCACGATAATGTCGAGCGCGCTGATGATATCCAGGTGTTGCAACACGGTGCGGCAATTTTTACTCGCCGAGGCGACCGCCACCTTGATCCCTGCCTGCCTGATCTCCGCGAGCAGCTCGCGCCCCCCCGCGACCAGGTTGTCAGGGGTCATCGATGTGATCATCTCGTTGTAGTAGCGGTTCTTGCGCTCCATCATGTCTTGTAATTGGGCCTCTGATACCTGGCGACCTTGCAGCATGTAGAGCAGCGATTCGCGGCGCCCGACGCCGCGCAGGTGTGCATCGTTCTCTTCTCGCGTGAAGGGGATGTGCTCTTCATCGGCTAAGCGCTTCCAGGCCTGATAATGGTATTCTGCTGTATCGGTTAGTACTCCATCAAGGTCGAAAATGATTGCCTTAGGTCTTTGCATAATAAAAAATTCTCCTGTACTAATTCGGTGCCCTGTAAACCCGTAGGGGCGACGGCTTGCCTCGCCCGCGTTTGCAGGCTGAGATCGTCGCCCCTACGAGGGGTCAAAACGTACTTGCAGGATCTGAGATCACTCCTACTTGGTAAACGAATATATCCCGCAGAAAGTAGCAGATGTGTTCGCTCATAGGACGTGTGGTGAGTGTGGCCTTGCTAGCTCTCCATAAGCTCCTTGTCTAGAACTGCCATATAGAAAGAGAACATGGCTGTGTCTCTCAGAGTTTGATGGCGAGTGCTGTATCGTATCGCATAATGTCTTTAGTAATTCATAAGAGTCGATTTATGTGTCAAACTATATATAGACAGTATATGTGAATTCGTAATACACATATACTGTTAGTAAGGAGAGTTATCACAGCATTTATGGTGTTAAGTGGAGTGAGGAGGAGAGAGACATGCGTGCTGTAGCAATTGAGACTCAGGATCAACAGATCCGTTATACAAACCTGGTGACAGATTCATGGCTCACGCAAGAACGCGTACTTCTTGGAATGATACTACTTGTACAAGTGAGTCTTTCATTCTTCTTTTTACGCAATAGTGCATCCTTAGATGAAGGGACATATATCCTTGCAGGACACCGTATTCTCTCACAATGGTTTGGAGGACCGGCTGTTATAAATATCTATGCTTCTTACTTTTCTGGCTATCCGGCTTTCTACCCTGTCATTGCTGGCGTGCTCGATAGCATCGGAGGATTGGAACTGGTGCGGGCATTCAGCATGATATGCATGCTTCTTGTGACAGTTTGTGTTTATTACATCACACAGAAGTTGTTTGCTCAAGAGAAAAAGAGCGCCCTCTTTGCGGCCCTATTGTTTGCATGTCAAGGATCTACGCTTATTCTGAGCCATTTGGCAACCTATGACGCGCTGTGTCTCTGTCTTCTAGCAGTAGCAACGTTGCTTGCTGTTCATGTGAGTTCCAGAAGTAATCCCTGGCTGCCTCTGGCTATTGGATTGTTGCTTGTGGTTGCATTTGTGGCAAAATATGCAGCGGGCGGGGATATCCCAGGCGTAATAGCTTTGCTTTTTTACTGTACCTGGTATTGTCAGGGGTGGCGCAAAGCATGCCTCTATACAGGGTTAGCCCTATTTTCTTTTGCCGTTTTTGCTCTACTCGCATATATCCAAATGGACCCATCATTTATAAAAGGCCTTCAAGGTTCAACAACCGACAGAGTTGCTCAGAGTGTAGAAACTCCTGCTTATCTTCTGCTCCATCAAATATTGCCACTCGGAGGCCTTCTTTATGGGATTGGATGGATTGGCTTGTTTCTTCTTTTTAGCAAAACATTTTCTCGTAAGGATGACAAGCGTTTTTCCTCTCTCTGTACTCTGCTTATCTTATATGCTACATCGCTTGTTCCTATAGCCTATCATCTTTATAAAGGTGAGGAGACCTCACTCCACAAACATATTGCTTTCAGCGTTTTTTTTATCATGCCTCTTGTAGGATATGCCTGTGCATTATTTTGGAAATATGGTCTCTCATACCTGGAAAATGGCAAGCAGAATATGCGCAGGACATGGAGGAAATATTACAGGCTGGTGGGTGTAATTTTTTTACTGTTGTATATAGGAACAGGCACCCGGTTGGCATCCAGCCGATCTCAATGGCCAAATACAGACATGCTGATCGCTTCTCTTCGCCTGTATGTTCATTCAAACATTGGGCAGAACCTTGCTGAAGATAAAAATATAATTTGTTACTACCTTACGAATGAAATTAATCCAGATCATTGGCATGATCTGGATCACTTCCAATATACAGATAGGACCCATCAACAGCTTCTCATGTTCGCTGCGTATAAGGCAGCGATTCAAGATGGGGGCTTCAATGTCATTGAACTGAGTGACGATGTTAAACCTGTTCTTGCTGAAGCCCTGGCGAAAGAGATCCAGTCCAGTAAAAAGTACGATCTAGTTGCCACTATTCCATATACTGATTTTGGCTTGAAAGGCCATTTCCGAATATGGACGAAGCATACAGGTAGGACTGGGATCCTTGTAAAAATCGCCGATACGGGTGTAAAACCGCTTTCCGAGCCGTTTGGACGAACCGGAAAGCGAGAAGGCAGTGTGAAGAGAAAGACGTGAGCTGCCTTTTCATCACACATACCAATGTCAACCCCATGTTTCTAAGCGCTGGCCCCAACGTGTGTTACTCCCTTCCATTGAGATCTCCTCATATACACGTTACGCTGTATGGTTAATCGTTACGATAGTCAACTTATCAACTTTATTGCCGGAGAACACCTCCCATATTGCCGTGGATATAAGAGCCATCAGTCCTTTCCTTCTGTTGGAGAACCCTCTATCTACGTCACTCTTGCCGGTGTCCATGATGCCAGAGGAGCTTGTTACCGCTTGGCTGGACTTGCTCCTTTGGTGCTACGTCTCAAAAAATCTGGGCTGATGGGGCCTATTGGAGGCAGAAGTTGTCCGATTGGTGCAAAGCGGAAGGCGATGGGACCTCGAAGCAGAGGAATGTGACACTGGCGTGGCGGCTTCAGCATTCAACCACGCCGATGGGGATTGTTGAGCGCATGTTTGGCTGGCTTTCCCGTTCTCACCGCTTGAGCAAGGATTACGAGCGCAATGGCCAGATCAGCGAAACGCTCGTTCAGGTTACACATCATCAGGGTGCGTGGTCTCACGCTTCACAGCGGGACCGGCCAGGAACGAGGCCGTGATCGCGGCGGCGCCGAAGAGCAACATGGCGCCGAAGGCATAGCTAAAACTTCCTGTCCGATCAAACAGGAAACCGATCAACGGTGGCCCCAGCAGCACGGAAGGCGTTGAAAATACGCTCAGCAGACCCTGCGCTATCCCTTTGCCGACGCTGCGCAGGTGGGCGGCCTCATTAAAAACGGGGGTGTAGGGGATGGTAGCCCCGATGGCAATCAAGGCCATGCCCAGCACAGTGAGCGGCGGGAAGCGCAGGGGGATGGCCAGCACGCCTACCCCGGCGCAGCACATGCTCGTGCCCATACGCAGCAGTGGAATGGGCCGGACGATGCGCCGCGCCAGCATGATGCCTCCCAGCGGGCGAAAGAACATGCCGCTGAGCAATGCCAGCGAACTGAGCGTCGCCGCCAGCGCCAGCGAGAGACTGTACTCGTGGGCCAGGAAGATCGCCAGCCAGGCCGCCATGGCATTCCCCAGGCCGAAGGTCCCCATATGCGAAAGCCCCAGCGTCCAGACAGAGGGCGAGCGTAGGCCTGCTCGCAGGTCACTTCTGGCCGCCCTGGGTACCTCCTCACCCTCGTTGACAATCAGCCATACGCCAATAGCCGCCAGCCCCAGCAGGCCCCACGAGAGGAACGCGCCGCGCCAGCCGAACCAGGCTGCGAGGAGCGGCGTCACGAGCAGACCCAGGCCAGAGCCGATCTGTACCGCGCCCCCATAGAGTCCCTGGCCCAGCGATGCATGCTTACCCAATCCGGCGGCCACGCTGGCTCCCGCTACAAAGACCGCCCCTGTGCCGCAGCCGGCGATAAAGCGACATGCCAGCAGCCAGGTGATGTTCGGGAAGAGCGGGAGCGAGATGCCTCCCACTGCCAGCAGCACGCTGCCCCCGATGAGCACCGGGCGCGCGCCATACCTGTCGATGAGTATCCCCGCTGGAATGTACATCACAGCCAGCCCCAGGAAGAGCAGCGTGGAAAATAAGCCCACCTGCCCGCTGCTGATATGCAGGTCGCCGCGTATAGCGGGGATCAGGGGACTGTAGTTGGTGTACTGCACGGCCGTGACCACCGAGGTCAGGCAGACAGCGAAGATGCGCAGCGGGACGCCGCTGGGTCTCGACCGGCGCTCTGTGCCTGGGGAAGCCGACGCGCTAAAAATAGGTGTGCGTGACATGTGTTGCCTGCTCCTGGTGGAGAATGTTCCGGCGTCAGTGTTGTGTCTCCGGCAGTTCAGCCAGGATTGCTGCCTCGTCGAGCGGCGCGTTCTCGCCATGCCAGAGGGGTCGGCCTCCGGGGTCGGTGCGCGTGTCGCAGTAGATCTCCAGGCCATTGCCATCGGGATCATCAAAATACATGGCCCAACTGATGAAGTGATCGACGCTGGCCACGGCGATGCCCGCTCCGGTAAGCGCCCGGTAGGCTGCGGCGAACGCGCGCCGGTCGGGAACCTCGAAGGCCACATGGTAGAGTCCCGTGCCATGTGCGGGAGGCTGCGGTGCCTCCGGGCCTACCTGCTGCAAGGCGATTTCGTGATGGTACGGCCCCGCCGTAAGAAACGCGTAGTGGCTGCCTACGCGCTCCGTCTCTTGCAGCCCCAGAAAGCGCGTGTAGAAGGCGATAGCGCGATCCAGGTTGCGCACTTTCAGGTGCGCGTGCCCGATCTTCGTCGTGTATGCTGGCATGTGCTTCCCTCTGTGTCGGTTGCTAACAAATCTACTTCTTACAACCGCCCGACCGCACGATATAATTCCCGCACCATCGCAAGACACCCCGTCGGCGTAGGGACCCGGCTTGCCGCATCCGTGTGTGGCCTCGCTTGCGCGGGCAGGGAGGAGGCCTTCCCGTTCCAAGGGCCAGCCACACGGATGCGGCAAGCCGGGTCCCTACGCGGTACAGGTATCACCGGGTCATTGGTGCCATCGGGAGCGGGCGTGCCTGCCTGGACTTCTTCTTATGCTTCGGCAGGCGCAGGTCGTAGAGGGGCCTGCCTGTTTTTGCCACAATCAGTGAGGACAATTGTTGCGTGAAAGAGACATAATCTTGAGCCGACAGCGTTACCTGCGGCGACGCTGGTGCCCCGCTGGACCAGAGCAGGTTATACGCGCTAAAAGGCTCTGCAACCAGCCAGCAGATCATATTCTCTCCATCCGAAAGCTCAAACGCCTCCCGCTGCCCTGTGCCTCTAAATGTCACACTGCTCACCAGCGCGAAAGAGCGCACATCCTCCCAGCGCATCGAGATCGTGTCGCGACCATAGCGCGCGCTTATGCCATCCTCGTCAACTTGCAGCGCGGGAAGCAAGTAATGGCCGGCTATAACCTTCTGTATGGCCCTGGAAATCCATAGCGGAATCTGTATGGCAATTGCACTTCCTGAAGAGACCAGAAATGCGAGATCCGGAGGATTGCCCAGGAGTATCCAGATATCCAGGGCGATCATACTGGCAAAGACGACTACACCAATGATTGGTAGCCGGGTAAAAGGCCGGTCGAGGCGGCCCTCAATGTGGACCGGAAGGGCTAACATCTGTGCATATGGTGAGGGTTGGATTGGGGCTAGAAGCTGGCTATTTCCGTTGATGACATCTTTACGCAGGGGATCTCTCTGTTTCTTCTCACTCCGCTTGCGCCTGATAGCCATAAGAGGCAGAGTCATACCTAGAAGCGAGTATAGTAGCAAAAAACCCAGAAAGGCTTTAAGAGACCAGGATTCTCCGTTTATAAAGGAAAAACCGGTATAAAATGAACTTAAGAGAATTCTCGTTTAGACTAGCGACCCCCACCCGACCTCCAAAAGGAGTTCCGTGAAAGGAGCCACAAACTCTGATG
>JALYTT010000307.1 GCA_030854145.1 Chloroflexota bacterium
CCGGAACAACCTTGCCGATGATGGCAGGGTAGGTCGGCTCTCCCAGGCTATAGGCAACGCTGAACAGGACCATCGCCAGCAGGAAGTTCATCGTCACGCCCGCGCAGAGGACAATGATGCGCTTGCCGGCTGATTTAGCGGCGAAGCTGTTGGGATCGTATCTGCCCTCTTCGTCATACACATCGCCGCTCTCCCCTGGCATGCGCACAAAACCGCCAATGGGCAGCAGGTTGAGCGAATAGATCGTGTGATCCGAGACCGCGCCAGGCACACTGACACCGCCACTTGCGCCGCCGAAGGGAGTCTGCTTGTTCAAGTACGTGGATGGATCTTCTTCACCGCGCTTGCCGGCAAACCAGATCACCTCCCAGCCTCCGCTATCCCGTTTACGAATACCAACCACGCGCGGCGGGAGGCCCAGCCCAAATTCCTCCACGCGGATACCGGCCCACTTCGCAGTAAGAAAGTGGCCCAGCTCGTGAACAAGCACAAGCAATCCAAAGACCGGAATGGCCGCCAGTAAGTACCAGTTATTCATCAGCTATCTCTCAGAGTCTATGTGGAGCCGGGCAGGATAGACCAGGCTCCTCCAATCTATCTATTCATATAAACGTACGGACTTTGTGCGAGAATTCCCGCGCTGTAGCACGCGCCCAATCGCGGGTCTCCAGGATCGCGGGTATATCCGGGTGATCGATGCCCTGATGATGCTCCAGAACGGCCTCAATCAGCCTACCGATATCCATGAACCCGATAGTTCCATCCAGGAAGAGCGCCACCGCCTCCTCATCGGCACCCACGAGGACGCAGGGATAACTGCCTCCGCGTAGCGCCGCCTCCCGCGCCAGGCGGTAGCAGGGGAAGCGGGTCACATCCAGCTCTTCGAAGTGCAGTTGTGCCACCTGGGACCAGCGCAGATCCTGGATCAGGCCGGTGTCCGCTGTCGGCAGGCGCGCCGGATAACTCAGGGCATTCAGGATCGGCAAATGCATGCTAGGCAGGCTGGCCTGCATCTTCAACGAGCCATCCACGAATTCAACCATCGAGTGAATAATACTTTCGGGTTGCACCACGACTTCGATACGCTCGTAGGGCATGTCAAAGAGCCAGTGCGCCTCGATAACCTCCAGGGCCTTGTTCATCAAGGTCGCGGAATCAATCGTGATCTTGGGACCCATGCTCCAGGTAGGATGGGCCAGCGCCTGCTCTATGGTGACCTCGCGCATCTGGTCGAGTGTGGCCTGCCGGAACGGTCCGCCAGACGCCGTGAGCAGCAGACGCCTGACCTCGTGCGCCTGCTCTCCCCGCAGGCATTGCCAGAGCGCGCTGTGTTCGCTATCGATAGGCAGGATAGAGACGCCTGCACTCTGCGCGGCAGGCATCACCAGGTGACCGGCCATCACCAGCGTCTCTTTATTGGCCAGCGCGATCGTCTTGCCGGCTCCGATGGCCGCCATCACCGACTCCAGCCCCATCAGGCCAGAGTTCGCGACCACCACCAGGTCAACATCGGCACGTGTCACGGCCTCTAGCAAGCCCTGCGCGCCACACACAAGCTCGGGAGCGCCAGCACGCGCCCCTGGTGCCTCAAAAGCCGTTCGCGCGGCCTGCTCCACCTCTGGGGTATCAGCGAAGCAGGCGACAAGCGCTGGCTTGAACTCCTCTGCTTGCTGAGCCAGCAGGGCCACATTGCTGCGAGCCGCCAGGGCCACGATATGAAAATGCTCCGGGAAACACCGCACTACGTCCAGCGTTTGCCGGCCGACCGACCCGGTGCTGCCGAGCAGAGCAATACGTTTGGGAAAGCCGTCCATATATTTGTACCTGCAAGTATTTTTTACGATATGTTATTTCTATACCTATACTATTGTAGCACTTCTGATAGGCTCTGGCATATATAGTCTGGTACCCTCTGTTCCGCATAGGGGCATGGTTTGCCCACCCATTCCAACATATTTGTTTCATCATCAGACCCTGCTCCTCCCTTCGTAGCTGCGCGATTGATCGCGCGTGCGCTGGCCTGACGCGCTGGCTGGCTTGACACGCGCGATCAATCGCGCAGCTACGAAGAGCGAGCCTCCCTTATCAATTGAGGGCGGTCAGAGCAATAGAAGGGAAACACTAAACATATGGCGACATCAAAGCACACGGGCATCGGGTTCGCCGAAGTCAACGGGACGCGACTGTATTATGAAGTACAGGGTGCGGGTCAGTCACTGACCATGATTCACGGTGGGCTGGTGAACCTGCGCTCGTGGGATAGCCAGGTCGTGGCGTTCGCGCCCGATTACAAGGTTATCCGCTACGATCTCAGGGGCATGGGCGCCTCGGATACCCTCATAACCGCACCCTTTTCGCACGAAGAGGACCTGTATAGTCTCCTGAAGTTTCTGGGGGTCGAGCATACCCACCTGCTGGGCCTCTCCTTCGGTGGCAGGACCGCGATCAACTTCACGCTGGCCCATCCCGAGATGGTGGATGCGCTGATCCTGGCCTCCTCCTCGATAGAGGGATACGAGTTCTCAGAGGAGTCCAAACGTCTCTGGGCCGAGATAGACGAGGTTGCCGAAAAGGGCGACATCGACCAGGCGGTCGAGCTTGAGACCAGGATGTGGATCGATGGCCCTGAACGCACACCGGAGCAGGTTGATCCAGTAGTGCGCAAACTGGTGTACGACTGGAACAGGCACAACTTCGATCTCATGCTGCGCGAGGGCCAGGCCGAACCGGTCACGCCGGAGCCACCGGCCATCACGCGCCTCTCTGAAATCGCCGTCCCCACCCTGGTGATCGTCGGCGATAAAGACCTGCGCGATATGCAGAACATAGCGGACAGGCTCGCGCAGGAGATCAAAGGCGCGCAAAAGGTGGTGATCCCCGGCGTGGCACATGCCCCCAACATGGAGAAACCGGCGGAATTCAACCAGGCCGTACTCGATTTCCTGAAGACGGTGTAGTACTCCGTCAAGTCTTATTGGAACAGGGCGCAGGCCAGCGGCGCCCTGTTCCAATGCCGCCATCTCGCCCTCTCTGTCGGATCTTCCCCTATGTAGTATCAACCAACGAGGCCAGCGGCATCCCTACACGAAATGCCGCATCCGTGGAGCAGGAGGAATCCCTACGCGGGTGGGGATCAAACGGGTGAGGACGGAACAGGGTTCCCCCATCCGTTTGACGCTCTTCCATAGCTATGCTACTATCTGTGCAGACATTTTTAGTGTTTGCTGAGGACAACGCACGATGGAATTCTTATTTATAACGGGCAGCACAAGCACAGCGCTGCAAGGGCTGGCTACCCTGTCGAAGTACCTTTTTACGGCCGGGCTGTGTATGATCGTCGTGATGACCCTGGCCTACCTGTGGTACACCATCGGCAGCGCGCGACTGGCGGGGCAGGTAGCGAACGAGCGGCGCCGGGGCCAGAGTCGCGCGAAGGCCGGCAAAGGCGGCAAGGTCGCGGCGGCCGGCGCGAATGGCGGCGTCGCCACGCTGGTGCGCAGCGACGTGGTGCTCAACGAGCAGCCGGATGGCGAGACGCCGATTGCGCTCAACCAGGGCCTGATCGCCATTGGCCGCGTTGGCACGACTATCGGCTGGTTCGCGGTGGCCACGCTCCTGCTGGCGCAGGTGTTGCGCACGCTGGTAACACAGCACGCTCCCTGGAGCAACCTGTTCGAGTTCAGCGTCAGCTTCACCATAGCCCTGCTGTTCTGTTACCTGGTATTCGAGGCGCGCTTTCACGAGCGAGTGCGCGCCTGGGGTATCTACGTGTGCGCGCTCTCAGTGATCACGCTGGCGATAGCGGTCTATGTGGGGATCAGCTATGATCTCATCAACGGCTCATCGCAGCTTATCCCGGCCCTGCAAGATCAGCCGATCCTGACGCTGCATGTCTCGATGGCGATCTTCGCCTACGCGCTCTTCAGCGTGGCCTTCGGGGCGGGCGCGATCATCCTGGCGCAGGGCGGCGAGGGGCAGCGCTTCGCCTGGCTACCATCAGCGGAGGCGGCCGATGAGCTTGGCTACAAGGCGATCATCGTCGGCTTCCCGCTATTGGCGCTGAACCTGATCCTGGGCGCCTACTGGGCCAACTACGCCTGGGGGCACTACTGGAGCTGGGACCCTAAAGAGACCTCGGCGCTACTTACCTGGCTGATCTACGCCGTCTACCTACACGCGCGCGGCATACGCGGCTGGCGCGGCAAGCGCATCGGCTGGCTGCTGGTCATCGGCTTCGCCGCGACGCTGTTCACCTACTACGGCGTGAGCTTCCTGGTACCCAGCCTGCATAGCTACGCGACGCCTAAGTAACTGCACAAGAGTTAGAGAGCGACCACGCGGGGAGCCAGATTTCAAAGACGGAGCAATGCCCAGGTTCGGAGCGTACCTGGATATCGCCATCGTGCGCGTGGGCTATCCACTGCGCGATGGAGAGGCCCAGGCCGTTGCCGGCTGGACACGTGTCGGCGGCAACGACGGCAGAAGTCAATTGCTGGCTATGAGTGCGGGACTGGTCCACGCGATAGAAACGCTCGAAGATATGAGGCAGGTGTTCCCGCGCGATGCCTGGCCCATCGTCGAAGACGCGCAGCATAGCCCATTCCTGTCCCTGTTTAGGCAAGCGCTCCAGGCTGATATCCACGTGCGTACCAACGCCCGTGCTGTATTTTAGCGCGTTCTCGACGATATTGGTGACCAACTGCACCAGATAGATGCGAGCCCCCAGCACGGCGAGTTCGGGCAGGGGCGCGACGTTGATTGTGATGCCCGTCTGCTGCGCCAGCGGAGCCAGGCGCTCCACACTATCTACTACCACCTCGCTCAGATCGATGACCTCGTGCTGAAGCCTGGATGGCCCGTTATCGGCGCGCGCCAGCGTGAGCAGGTCATCTACCAGGCGGGCCATATGTCTGTTCTCCTGCTGGATAATACCGAGGGATTGCTGGTAGACCTGGGGCGTATCCTGTGCCAGCGCACGTGTGGCCTCCAGTTCAACGATAGAGAGCGGGGTGCGCAGTTCGTGACTGGCATCGGCCGTAAACTGGCGCTGGCGCTCGAACGCGGACTCCAGGCGGTCAAGCATATGATCGAAGGTCGCGGCCAGTTCGCCTAATTCATCGCGCCGTCGCAGCTTGAGGCGACGATGTAGATCCGTCTCGCCGATCTGCTGCACCGCGCGGGCAATCGTCTGCACCGGGCGCATGGCTCTATCCGCCAGCCAGTAGCCAATACCGCTGGAGAGGAGCAGGATCAAAGGGGTAGCGATTTCGAGGATGGACGATAAAAGGCTCAACTGATCAGAGACACGGGATGGAGTACCTACGATGAGAAGCGCCACTACCTGCTGCCTCTGGCCTATGATCACGGCCGGAGTAAACTCATAGTTGGACCCCTGAACGACATAGGAGACAGAGGTACCCAGATCATACACTGTTGTACCATTGCTGCCAGTAACGCTGGACACAGGTACCTTGCCTACTGTATACGGCCCACCCGGAGACCCACCTGGGTTAACCATCAGATTATGGGCTATATGCGCTAAGAAAGCTATATCCTGGTCGGTGAGGTCTCCAGACCATTGCAGCGGATCACCCCGTGGGCTCATTAGCAACACGATTTCGGTAGCTGTGTCCTTCAACCGAAACACTTCGCGACCAGGCAGCAAGGACTTACTCCCAGACATATTTCCAGCAGCGAGTGACGGCGGCAAGGTAGCACTATCAGGTACCAGTGTAAGGCGACCGGACTGCGCGTTATAGGTGCTGGCAAGCTGGGTAAGGCGGGTTTGCAAGTAGGCATCTACGGCGTAGGTCAGCGTAATTCTGGTGGTGGTATAGATAGTACCGCTAAAGACAAACAAAATCAGCGCCAGCAACGCGACGAACCAGAGCGTCAACCGAAAGCGCGTACTGCGCAGCAGGCGGGCAATGGAGCGCAGCCCACCCTTGCGCAACCCATTTGCCAGGGTCACTGTATACAGAAGCAAGACATCGATAATGATGACAGGACCAATGCTGAAGTACAGACTCTGATTGACCTTGTTCAGGCCATCGGTAATCAGCGCGATGACCCCGATTACGATAATCACCAGGCTCAGCGTCTTATACAATAGGAAGATCTTACGTCCCATCGCATTCTCCTTTACATGGCATCCGGTAATCGCAGGCGATAGCCGACGCCGTAGATGGTCTCCAGAAGCTTGGCGGCGAAGGGATCATCGATTTTGCGCCGCAAACGGCGCACGTAGACATCGACCACGTTGGATGCACTGATGAAGTCATAGCTCCAGATATGGCTCTCGATCATTTCGCGTGTCAGGACCTGGTTGGGATGGCGCACGAAATACTCCAGCAAGGCAAATTCTTTGGCGTTCAGCCTGACACGCTCACAGCCGCGCGTGACCTCGTGTGAGGCGGGATCAACCGTGAGATCGCCGAGAACGAGCAGGCCACTTTTCTGGGAGGCGGTGCGGCGCATGAGCGCGCGCAGGCGCGCCAGCAACTCATGTAATGCAAACGGTTTGACCAGGTAATCATCGGCCCCGCTATCAAGGCCGCGCACGCGATCTTCGATAGCATCGCGCGCCGTCAGCATCAGAATGGGCGTGTTGACCCGGCGCGTGCGCAGTGTGCGACAGACGGCCATGCCATCTTTCTGTGGCAGCATCACATCGAGAATGATGGCATCATAGGGCACACTTTCGGCAAAGGCCTCCCCTTCCAGGCCATCAAAGGCGGCATCCACCGCGTAGCCCTCGTCGACCAGGCTCATTTTCAGCGATTGATTCAACCGGTGATCGTCTTCTACAAGCAGTATCCGCACTCAACTCTCCTCACAAAGCGGGGCACAGGCCAGCGCATCGATTCCAACAAACTCGCTGGCAAGGCATCTCCACCTACGTAGAATGATGTCACCCTCTAGTATGCCACAAAGGGAAGCATAGCTAAAAAAGATGACAAAAAAATGAAAAACGGTTTCACACCTCTGTCATCTTTTTCTGATACAGTTACCTCAACACACAGCACAGCTATTCCGAGGAGCCTGGCAGCGCCCTCTCTACAGAGGGGGTACGGCACTCGAAAAAACGAAGGGGATATTGCATGATCCAGGCATTAGAGACAATAGGGCTTGGGAAGTGTTTTGGAGGCCACTGGGCCTTGCGCGATTGCACATTGAAGCTGCCGGTCGGGCGAGTTGTTGGTCTTGTAGGACCAAACGGGGCCGGCAAGTCCACCTTGATGCACCTGGCGGTTGGCCTGCTCGCACCCAGCGCAGGTAGTATCAGTATCTTTGGCTACTCACCGCAAGAACAGCCACTCGCGGTCCTGTCGCGGGTCGGCTTTCTCAGCCAGGAGCGACCTTTGTACCCGGAATTCACGCTCAGTGACCTGCTTACATTGGGGCGCACAGTTCACGCACGCTGGGATGGCGAGCTTGCCAGGAGAAGACTGGCACTGCTGGATATCCCTCTTCACCAGCAAGTTGACAGGCTAGCGAGTGGACAGCAGGCACAGGCCGCGCTGATCATGGAACTGGCCAGGCGACCCGACCTGCTACTGCTGGATGAGCCGGTGGCACATCTTGATCCCCTGGCCAGGCGTGCGTTTCAGCAGGTGCTGATGGACGCGGTGGCGGAAGATGGCCTGACCGTCCTGCTTGCCTCCCACCTGATCGCCGACCTTGAGCGCCTGTGCGACTCCCTGGTAATGCTATCGGAGGCACGGGTGCAGCTCGCCAGCGATACCGGGCGCCTGCTGGCGATGCACAAATTGTTGGTCGGCCCGCGCGAGCGTGCCGCGTCTATTGCCAGAACCCACACAGTGCTTGAAGCTCGCCATGCTTCACGCCAGAGCACGCTGCTGGTGCGCACAAACGGACTCGTCCTTGACCCGGCCTGGGAAGTGCGCGATGTGGCGCTCGAAGATATCATCCTCGCGTACCTGGCCCGGCCAACTACGCATATGCCGGAGCAAGAAGATAGTGGGCAAGAGGTGCCGCTCTACCTGGATTACACGCTCTCTTCGGCACGTTTTTGAGTCAAGAGAATTTCCCAGCGCTCGACTTGGGCGATGCGCCGTATCCCCATTGGCATCCAGGGATCGCCGGCGAGTCGGGCCTCGATGGCTTGCCGGCTTTCGGCGTTGAAGATCAGCAGGACCTTCTCCCCGTCGTCGAGTGGACCACCCAGAACGATAAAGCCGTCGTCGACGAGTGCATCCATGAATCTGGCGTGCTCATCCCATTGCTCCTGCTCGCGCATCGAACGTCTGGCGTCCCAGTGCTCTCCCCGTCCCTGAGTAACTGCATAATAGATCATAGGTTGTTGAGGCATCGGCATCTCCTTGTCTTTACACCATAGAATCCTTTTTCTATTCTACTCTGAATACAGGACAATTTCCCTCCTAATTTTTCTCTCTCAACAAAGAGATGAGGCCTGATCATAAATCATCAGGCCTTATTTAGATGGCTTGCCACACTTCTATATGAGTATGTAGGAGAGATTGCATACACAGCCTGAAGT
>JALYTT010000308.1 GCA_030854145.1 Chloroflexota bacterium
CGGCGAGGCAAGCCACGCGCTACGAAATGGGGCATGTCTCACCCATCCAATGAAGGGAAGGGTAACCGTCTTTTGCTTACTCCTCACTCTTAATTATAGCCGTTTCGAGCGTAGAAAAGCACATAGCACACGCCAGCATCAGGTTTCTAGCGCCTGTTTCAGCGCCTGTTGTACAACGGCGTAGACCTCTTCCAGGGGCAGAGCACGCTCCAGGGCCACACGCTGGCACTCTTCATACTCTGGTGCCGCGCTGATCATACGCGCGCCCAGGCGTTTGATCTTCATCGTCATGGGACCGAAGGGCGTCGCAACCTGCTCGTGACTGCGTTGCGCCTTGAGACGCTGCACCTGCTGTATGCGCATACCCAGCGTGCTGCTCTCGCGCAGCAGCACCAGCGCCAGTCTATCGCCCTCTTCAACGGGACATATGATGGTAACCATGACGGCGGGACGCTGCTTCTTCATCTGGATAGGTGTATAGCTCACATCCAGCGCGCCGGCCACCAGCAGGCGCTCCATCAGCCCACCCAGGAGTTCGCCGCTCATGTTATCGATATTGCTCTCTATCACTGTCACCCAGTCGCTCTCGGGTATCTCATCACCGGTGGAGGCGGTTCCATACGCGTGGCCCAGGCAGAGACGCAGGCAATTGGGCCAGGGAAACTGCTTCTGCCCGAAGCCATAGCCCGTGCGCTCAATCGCCAGCGTCGGAACCTGGAAGCTGGCCAGGGTCGCCAGGATCGCCGCGCCCGTCGGCGTCACCAGTTCGCCCTCGACAGGACAGGGTCGCCAGGGGGCCTGCACGCGGCGCAGGATCTCCAGCGTGGCGGGCGCGGGCACCGGCAGCAGTCCATGCGTGGACCTGACATGGCCACTTGTGAGCGGCAATGGCGAGGCATACAGCCGCGCGATATCCAGCGCATCCACCGCGATGGCCGCACCCACGATGTCCACCAGCGCATCCACCGCACCCACCTCGTGAAAGTGAACCTCCTCGATAGTCGTCCCATGAACCGTCGCCTCGGCCTCTGCCAGGCGCTGAAAGATCGCAAGCGCCACATCGCGTACGCGTGGTGGAAGGGTTGAGGCATGCAGCAAGGTTACAATCTCTGAAAGATGGCGCGCCGGCTGCTCCTGCTCTGCCAGGTGGACCATGAAACGCGCGCCCCGTATGCCTTTATCGTGAAACGGCGCAAGCTCCAGACGATAACCCTCCAGCGGGAGCCGCCCCAGCCCCTCCTTGAGCGTATCGAGCGCCAGGCCCGCGTCAAGCGCCGCCCCCAGGAACATATCCCCGCTGATACCCGAATGACAATCGAGATAGCCCGTTGTGTGTATCGTAGTCACCTTTTCATCCTTTCAGGTATTGTATCAAAAAGTTGTGCTTTTATGGTGAAAAAGCGTATAATAGGTGGATGGTGGAATAACCTGACACTCCCCTGCATCGAATGCAGAGGGTTCTTCCTTCACCCAGCCCGCTTGCCCATCTTCTTTGCAGAGAGAGGAGTAGAGGCAGTCTGTCCAGAAGCGTTGCGCGGTTGCCCGCCCGTTTCCGATTGCCCACCGGTACGGGATGCCTTGTCTAAAATGTTAAGGGCTGCATTGTGATCTCGATCAAGAACGAGTCCACATTTCGGACAGATATGCGTTCTGATAGAGAGGCTTTTCTTGACACGTGTACCACAGGCAGAGCAATCTTGACTCGTGAATGCTGGTTCCACAGCGATGACAACAATACCATGCAGGACGCCATAGTAGTTCACCCAGGAGAGAAAGCGTCCCCAAGAGGCATCACTGATAGACTTTGCCAGTTTCCGATTTTTCACGAGGTTACGTATCTTGAGGTTCTCATAGGCAATCAAATCGTGAGATGAGATGAGCGCGCTTGCCGTCTTGCGGGCAAAGTCTTCACGCTGCCTTTGCACCTTGAGATACGCCTTCGCCAGAACTTTCCTGGCTTTCTTGCGGTTCTGAGACTCCTTTTGCTTGCGAGAGAGGCGGCGATGGAGCTTCTTTAATCGCTTCTCCGCTTTTCTGAGATGTCGAGGATTGGCTATTGTATTGCCATCTGAGTCTGTCAGGAACTCCTTCAACCCCAGGTCAATCCCCACATGGTTCCCTGTAGAAACATGCTCCAGATGCCGATCTGTCTGGACAGCAAACTGGACATAGTAGCCATCAGCACGCCTGATGAGACGAACACGCTTGATTTGCTTCACGGGAAACTCTTCGATACGTTGCCCTTTGTTTCCTACCAACCGCAAGCATCCGATACCACACCCATCGGTAAACGTGATATGTCTGCCATCCGGTTCCAGTTTCCAGCCGGTTCGTTTGTATTCCACCGATCTATTGTCATGCTGGAAACGGGGGTAGCCCTTCTTGCCTGGTTTGTGCTGTTTGCAATTCTCATAGAAGCGGGAGATAGCAGACCACGCCCGATCCGCCGCCGCTTGACGTGCCTGAGAGTTAAGACGAGCAGCGAAGGGAAACTCACGAGCAAGGACAGCGCAAGAGCATTGCAAATCGTTCTTGCCGATACCATGAGTATCCATCCACAGGCGCACGCACTTGTTGCGGATGAACTGCACCACGCGGATGGCTTCATCAATGGCGACATACTGCTTTTGTGTCCCATCTACCTTGTACTCATAGATCAACATCAGTTTTGCTCTGCCTCTCAATGTACTTTTGTATGGTTTCTGCTTTGATCCGCTTATAGTGTACATTATAGGAACTATTCTTAAAGTGGGGATAGCCGGGTTTCTCGCCGTTCTTATGTGCCGTCTGTCGTTTTCTTCTCTGGGAGGGACAAGGGAGTTCCCTGTCCCTCGTGTTCTTCCTCTTCCCTACCGGGCCATATTCAAGCGCATTCGCCAGGCGCGTACTTGTTCAAGCCCACCATAGGACAACTCGATGCAGTCCCGGCACAGCAGGCGCGTGACCAGATCCTCGCTGTCCTGGGGCGCCATGCGACACTCGGAACGGTGGGCCTCGCAGAAGGGCCGCCCGCATCCGTAGCAGAGGTCCTCGTGGCTCACGATACGTCGACACACCGTGAACTGGATGGTACTCAGGTCTACAAAACAACACCGGGGAACCGCACGCGGGATCGCTAGCGGAACCAACGCGAGACGGAGTGGCGGGATATCCCATTCTCCCTGGTCCTGCTCATACTGAGGCTCGATCATCCTTCTATACACTCCTTTCGTCCAAGTCATCATAGTCGCATGCCGGGGTCATATCATACACAGCCGCAT
Source organism: Chloroflexota bacterium (assembly GCA_030854145.1). The sequence continues at coordinate 3,261 of JALYTT010000308.1, forward strand.
CCCTCAGCAAAGAGTGCCTCACTGCCGACAGACGACGCGACCGGGGCAACGGTTGCGCGCCCTTGGGCAGGTAGAACGGGACACCGTTCCTGTCCAGGGGCAACTCGTCCCGCCAGTGAATGCGTTGGCGGCGCAACTGCATCTCATTCATGCGGTGCAGGGTCCACACGGTCACGCCGATGACCAGCAGGATGATGAGCACCCCCAGCAGGTCATAGCCTACAATCATCAGGGTCATCTGCTCGTGCCTCCTTCGGTCGGGATCAGGGAGTGTGCCGGCGTGATGGCCGGGTCCGCCCCTTGAAAGGTGTGACCATTATTGAAGAGGACCGCCGGCGCCCGGTTGCTGCCGGAGACCTGGACGATGAGATCGGGTTTGCCGTCGTGGTTGACATCCTGCACGGTAAGCGTCACGGCCGAGGGCGTGGACTCATCGGGAAGCATCGCCACCGGGTAGACATGCACCTTGGAAGGGTCGGCAGCAGGAAACTCGATCACGAGGATCTGGCCGTGCAGGTCCTCGGCCAGCAACTCACTGGGTCCGCCATGGCCCACGTTGACGCTGAGGTGGCTGATCCGGTCCGTGCCATAGGTCCAGTGATCGGAAAGAGACGTGAGCACCGAGAGCGTCCAGGGAACCACCACCAGGCAGAGAGCCAACATGACCAGCATGCCGACGCCCAGGTACAACAGGGTTCTCCCGCTGAGCGAGGGGAGCACACGTCCGCGCCTGTGGGACCGCGCGCGTTCCTGGGGGAGATCGTCCGTGGTCGAAACGGGGCGTTGCCGTCTCGACGGCTGTCTTTGCCGGGTGACCGCATCCGCTGTTGCGGGCGGGGCATACGTGCGGCCTTGCTTGAGGCTCGCCCGTTGGCGAACCGGCGTGTTGAACTGGCGAAGCGCCGCCTGGACCTCTTCGGGAGAGGGCGGGTCTTCCATCGCGAATTGGATGCCGCTCATTGTCCACCTCCCAAGGGGTGCGCGGCCCCAGGCGCGACAGGGAGCACGGTGGGTCTGTGCGTGGCACACCAGTGCAAGGGCTTGCCTGTGAGACACGAGGAGACGCAGCGAGGGCAGTAGGCAAGGATGCCGCAAAAGGTGCATATCGATTCTCCTTGCGTGAAGGTTGCGGTCCAGGTATGGCCGTAGAGGACATGATTGGCCTGGGCCTTCGTTCGATGCAGAGCACTCTGATGCCGTGTTGGTGACATGGAACGCTCCCTTCTAGACAGTCTTGCCGTTCACAATGTTGGTTGCTTCCTGCTTGGTGAGCAGGCCTTCCTGGTACTGGTCATAGACGGGGAGGATAAACGCCTGCTCCTCATGACAGGGACAGCGGGGATCATCACAAAACGGATGGGTAGGCGTATGTACCAGCGGGTCTTCCAGCGGGATCACCGGGATCACGGTATATTCCTCGTCCGGTTCAGGCATGTATGATTGTGTTGACATAGCTCCTGTACTTTCTTGACGTGTGGGTTCCCGCTATGTCACAATAGAGGCGGGAACCCATAGACCGACGACTCAATAGGCTTGTGTGTTCTCACTCGCTGGCTCTCTGTGGATCAGACAGAGAGCCAGAACGGTATCACCTCCATTTACTTGGCCTCTCTATGCAAGCGACGTCACATGACAACATCCTACTTAGATTTTTCCTCTACATATTCCACAACACAATAAATATAATAGCACAAAAACGCATGCTTTTCAATGCTTTTACAAGCAATTATTAAGCAACCGTTGACAGAATATGAATAAGAGTGCTAGTATGGATACTACAGGGCGTTTTATGTCCATTTTTATTATTGTTTTGTAAGGAGTACAGCTATGATGTTAGCTGAGTTAATTGAAGAGGCTTTGATGACTAACACAGATGTAGCAGACGAAACAGGGCTATCTGTCGGAACGGTTTCACGCATGGTTAATGGCCATAGGACCTCCCGGCTTTCAGTCAGAAAAGTACTTCATGTATTGAGTCAAAAACTAGGTCGCAAAATAGCCATTGAAGATGTTACAGATTTGAACCTTTCTGATTAACTTTGGCATTATTTAGGAGAACGACTAAGCTAAGCTAAGCTAAGGCATGGTTCAAAATGAGCTTGAACCAAAGTGACAATTGACGCGCAAAGTTGACGAAAAGACTCCCTGAGAGATAAGGTGAAACTGTCAAAAACATCACCACTTTCAGGGAGGAAACATGAGCCATTGTAGCACGATGGAGGAGCGCATCCACATGATCAGTCAGATGCTGGCTCAGCCTACCCACGGGTTGGTTAGTCAGTTGAGTCGCACCCATCAGGTCTCTCGGCAGACGTTGTATCGTTGGGAGAAAACTGGGCGTCAAGCCCTGGAAAACGCGTTGGGACAGAAAGTCGTCCCCTTGAAGCAAAGCCCATCGGTTTCCACACACGTTCTGACCATGTTGATCGAAACGCACGCCAGCTATCGAGGCATTCAATCCAGCCTGAGAAGCCTGCATGGGATCGAGATGAGCTTGGGAAAGATCGCTGGCATCGTCAAAGAAGCAGGGCAACGTGCGCAAAGATGGATGAGCCAGCAACAGGCTGGAACAGCGCGCCCCCTGGCTCTGGATGAACAATACAGCAGTCAGCGCGGAAAAGCGTATCTGAATGTGATTGATGTCCACAGCGGGCAAGTGTGGGGCACCGTCCCCCCAGTGGAAGTCGATGCAGAGAGTTGGACATTGCTGTTGTGGTATTTGCAAGAACAAGGCATCACCCGTTTGGGTACCGTGAGCGATGGAGGCCGAGCCATCCAGCAGGCCTTGAGTCAGGTTCAAGGCGAAGAGCAGCACCAACGCGATGTCTGGCATCTCTTTCATGTGGCCGCGCAAGTCCAGGGGCGTCTGGATCGAGCCGTAAAAAACGAACAAGATCGTTTGGGAATGATCCAGCGGCAAGCGGAAGACCAAGCACAAGGGAAACGAACCCGTGGAAGGCGCCCAAAAGCCACGCTGACCGAGCAGAAAGCTCTGCTGACCCAGATGAGTTCGGTGGCGAATGGAGTTCGGTATCTGTGCCAGGAGCTGCACACCTTGTTGGAGGTCGTGGTACTCCGCTCCGATCTCTTGCTCACCAGTACCGAGCGTCAAGGCGAGATCGAAGCGCTGCTGGACCTGTTGGACGAGGTGGTGCCATTGGCTACGCCTGCTTTGCAGCGGCACATCCAGATGCTCTCCACACAGATCCGCCTGGCCTTGCCCCAAACCTTGTTGTTTGCTCGCCGACTTGATGCCATCCAAGAGCAAGCCGAGCGCGCCTTGGGATCGCAGGCGGTCACTTTGTTGGCATGGGCATGGGTGCGCCGGGCGGTGCTTGGCCCAACCGGCAAGCAGTTGCTGCAAGGCATTCATCCGGCTTGGCAAGCGGTTGCCTCTGACCTTCTGGCTGCCTGGGATCAAGCCGTCCGGGCGAGTAGTGCTGTAGAGAATTGGCATAGCATCGTCCGGCCTCATTTGGCCGTTCATCGCACACTCTCGGCTGGTCTGCTTTCCCTGCTCGCTGTTTGGCATAATCACCGGATTGCTCCTCGTGGTCTCCACGCAGGACTTTCCCCCTTACAACGGACGGGATCAATCTCATCCGATTCGACCTGGCTGGCAGCTTTGGGCTATTCTGCTCTTGCTGCCTGACCGTTCAAAAGTGTCACATGGTTTTGAACCATGCCTAAGGTGATATAAACGATCTGGAAATAAAGAGTATAAGATATGGTAAAGCGTCTAAGATCGAGTGAAAAGCAGTACCGGATATATACATCCATCTATCCAAGGGATGATATCATATGTTACATTGGTATGAGTGTGATACTTAATATAGTTTTTATCAATATATTTATGCTCTAGTGGTACTAGCGGTGGAAGCGCGAAGCAATAGATAAAGGAGTTACAACGATTAAATCTGTCTCCTAACATACAGGTAGTAGAGACTGTAGATCCAAATACCGAAGACGTTGCTTGTGAGAGGGAGAAGTATTGGATACACGAGATGCTCAATCGGGGTTAGCACCTCCTCAATAATTCAGGTATCATCAAGAGTTATCCTCAACGTGATTTCACTAGTGAACGACGCTAACTGGTAAAGGAGCACAAAACACATGCCAGATCTGTGCTCAATCTCAGGTGCCTTCGCCACTTAATGTGGCTCTACCATTTCACTCCTCAAGTTATGTCTAAAGAGGTTTATGTGTACAGGAGATCTCCCCTACTTCTCTCTTTGCTTGTTTGCTACCACGCCTTTACACATAACTCGTTATAATCTCTTGATAGATCTGCTATAGCAAACACATATGCTTGCTTTTGATAAACCATAAAGATTAACGTTCAAAAGATATGAGGGAAAAATCGTTTTGAAATTTTTATGCTTCTGCCGGGAATCTCGGAGTGTTTATAGTTAAAGCTAAGAGTTAATGAAAGAGGTTAATATGATAGAAATTCTTTCACAAATTTCGGAGAAAGAAGGGAAAATAAAGGAAAAAAAATTCCATCTTTTGTTAGGATACCTGTGGATTCTAGCAAATGCTGTTGCGATACCACTTGTTATTATTGGGACAGTAAATTGGTGGATATACCTTGAGTCATTGCTTGGCTGTATTGATATGGTTGTCGCTTTAGCAATTATTCTATCTTTAGTTTGTTCTATAATGTTTGTTATCTCGGAACATATGGATATTCTTTCACTCCAAGTCCAAATGGCAACGCTAAAAGTTCAGAGAAAAAATTTAATAGAAGCAGATCCTCAACAACAGGAACAACCCAATTATAAACTTTACAAAGAAGAGGTTTTAGAAACTATTGAGCAATACCAAAAAGAATCAAAACGGTACAGAGATTTTCATAATCTCTTCCAGTGGATCATTATTATTGGTTCTATACTTGTGACCAGCACAACAAGTGCTGTCGGGCTAGGAGAAATTTTTAAGTGGATATCAGTAGTCGTCAGTATTCTTGTTAGCATTTCTGCAGGAATTACAGGTTATTACAAATTTCGAGAAAAGAGCTTCTATCTACAAAAAACAGCAGATGATATGGGAATAGAATATAGCACTCTTAATTTATCTATACGCCGTTATAAAGGAAAAGGTAAGGATGAAGCCCTGATATTATTCGCCGAGTATATTGAATCTCTTAAGGCATGGTTCAAAATCATGTGACACTTTTGAACGATCTAGTCAACTCAAAATAAATCCTGAAGCCGCCCAGGAAGCCATCTCAGAATTTATTTTTCACCATTGT
>JALYTT010000709.1 GCA_030854145.1 Chloroflexota bacterium
AGGCAAGCCACGCGCTACGGAGAGGCCCACTTTCCGCTTGTTCCTGGCTTCCGTGGACGCTTATTGGGCGTCACTGACCTGCGTGGTATAGTGTAAAGGCAGCGCCTTGCGCTCTCCTGGTGGTCGCGCCATTCTTTAGCATCAACCGACGAGAGGATAACGCATAATGGAATTTTCTAGCGAAGCGGTCATCGCGCGCTTGAACAGCACGCGCGAGGGTTCAGTCTGGGCCGTCCTGGATATCACGATTGTCGAGGTGGAGGCGGATAGGGTGGTCTTGAGCATGCCCATCGGGCCCAATCAGAAGCAGCAGGTTGGCTATCTGCACGGGGGGGTCTCGGTCGTGCTCGCGGAGTCAGCAGCCTCGCTGGGGACGGCTCTCAATATCGACGCGGACAGGCAGATGGCCTTCGGGCTGGAGATCAACGCCAACCACCTGCGGCCCAAGCGCGATGGGCGACTGACGGCTGTGGCCACCCCCATCCATCGCGGCCGCACGACCTGGGTCTGGGACGTACGCATCAACGACGAAAACCACAAGCTGGTGTGTATCTCGCGCTGCACCATCGCCGTTGTGGACCGCCCGCCCGACAATGGGAACCCGCTGACCAGAGAGGTGCCCAGCTTCGGCTAGGGCAGGTTTTTACGTAAGTAAGGAGAACGCGCATGGGTGTGACCAACGATGGCCTCTCATACTGGCAGGCCGAGACTGCCGCTGAACCCTTATTAGAGATGACGATTGGCGACCTGCTAGACCGGCGCGCCGCCGAGATCCCGCAGCAGGAGGCGGTGGTCTATTCCTGCTACCCCGAATTTGGGGGCGCGCTGGATATCCGCTGGACCTACCAGGAGTACCGCGAACGCGCCGACCAGGTTGCGCGCGGCCTGCTGGCTCTGGGTCTGAACAAGGGCGACCATATCGCCGTCTGGGCCGGCAACCTGCCCGAATGGCTGCTGCTACAGATGGCGGCGGCCAAAACCGGCGTGATCCTGGTGACTGTCAACCCGGCCTTTCGCGCCCAGGAAGTGGAGTACGTGCTGAAGCAGGGCGATGTCTCCGCGCTCTTCTTCATGGAGCGCATCCGCGACCACGACTGCCTGGCAACAGTGAGGTCGCTGGTAACGCCTGGCGCGCGCAACGGCGAAGTGAGCAGCGACCGTCTGCCCATGCTACGCTACGTGTGCCTGCTGGGGCCTACATCTCTCATGGGAGCAGGCGAGCAGGGCTGGTCGCCAGCCCTGTTCCCTGAAATGCTGGCGGGCGGCGAGGCCATCGACGCGGATGTGCTGCGCGAGCGGCAGGCCTCGGTGGGGCCGCAGGACGCGGCGCAGATCCAGTACACCTCCGGCACCACAGGCTTCCCCAAGGGCGCGGTCCTGAGCCATCGCAGTATCCTCAACAATGTAGTGCTCTATGCACAGCGTCAGGGCAGTCTGCGCAGCGACCGCCTGTGTAGTCCGATGCCCTTCTTCCACACAGGTGGCTGCGTGCTGGCCGTACTGGGCGCGCTCTATGCCGGCTCAACGATCCTACCCATGCTGGCCTTCGATCCCCGCAAAGCTTTGCAGATCATCAGCAGCGAGCACTGCACGACCTTTGGGGCGGTGCCCACGATGTTGCTGGCCATGCTGCTCCAGCCCGATTTCGACACGTACGATCTCTCCGAACTGCGCCTGGTGACCTGCGGTGGCGCGCCCGTGCCTGTCCATGTCATGGAGCAGGTCAAGGAGCGCATGGGCGCCGACGTGTGCATCGTTTTTGGGCAGACCGAGACCAGCCCGATCATCACGCAGACGCTGCCGGGCGACTCCTTTGAGTTGAAGTCCGCCACCGTCGGCCTGCCGCTGCCCTACACCGATGTGAAGATCATCAATCCGGCCAGCGGCGCGGTCGTGCCATGTGGCGAGCGGGGTGAACTGTGCTGCCGGGGCTATCTGCTGATGCAGGGTTATTATAAGATGCCAGAGAAGACCGCCGAGACCATCGATAGCGAGGGTTGGCTGCACACGGGCGACCTGGCGACGATGAACGAGCGGGGCTATGTCAACATCGTGGGCCGCCTCAAGGAGATGATTATTCGCGGCGGCGAGAACATCTACCCCACGCAGATCGAGCAGTTCCTGATCCGCCATCCCCAGGTGGCCGATGTGCAAGTGCTGGGCGTGCCCGATACCTTCTTCGGTGAGGAGATCCTGGCCGTGGTGCGCCCCAAAGAGGGCGTGCAGCTCACGGAGCAGGATCTACGCGCCTTCTGTCAAGGCGCGATCAGCCACCAGAAGGTCCCACGCTACTTCCTGTTCGTCGAGGCCTACCCCATGACGGCCAGCGGCAAGGTGCAAAAATTCGCCCTGCGCCAGTACGCCGTCAAGACGCTGCGATTGGAGGAGACTACGACAGGATAGACGCTTATTGAAGAAAGAGCGATGAGAGATAGTGTGGAGGCGTAAAAGGGTAGAGGCGCCGTTTACAGGCCCGTTCTGCAAAATAATCGGTAGATGGCAGAACGGGCCTGTAA
>JALYTT010000309.1 GCA_030854145.1 Chloroflexota bacterium
GTTCTAAGCCAGCGATTGAAGCTTGACAGAGCATTAGATGCCATCCGCCTGTGAGATCTTCCAGGTGCCTCCAACCTGCGTCATTGTGAGGTGAACGTCGTAAGGACTTCCATTGCGCGTGACCGTCACTGTGATTGAGCCTGAGTTGGGGTCGCCTGTGTTAGGCACAATATGATAGCTGGTAATCGGGCCGTTCTGCGTATCAGCGTTTTGCGCTAATTGCGTCAATTCGTCCGGCGTCGTGATGGATTGTCCCTGGATAGTGGCATTGTTAGCTAGTTGTACGTAGGACAGCGTATAGCTGTGGTCTTTCAGGCCCTGGTAGTATTCTGTAGCCGCGAATGTTGGCCCAACAGTGCTGGCTGCCCGGCTCCCGATGATGTACAGGGATAGCCCGCAACCGCCGCAAGCGAGCACCAGCAGGCCTCCAACTACGGCTAGCGTGATCCAGAGCCAGCGCAGCGACTTCTTGGGTTGTGGAGGCGGCGCGCCATAGCCGGGGACCGGTGGGGGCGCGTACTGTGTTGGCTGGTACGGCGGCTGTCCTCCATACTCTGTCGCAGGCTGTCCATAAGGCGGCGTCTGCTCATAAGGCGGGGGGGGCGGAAACTGGTATGGTGGTGGCATCTGTGGCTGATTGGGATCGTTGTACATGCGTCAAATACCTCCTGGGTGAACATAGTGCGGTGAGCGAGTTATATGTATGCTGCTCTGCTCTCTCACCAGCCATAATATGCGTCATCGATAATTCGTGTAAAAAATTCCTCTAGCTACTTTATTATCACCACTATGTCAATATCGCAGCACCTGCCAGATTATATAATATCTACCGGCTGCCAGATACCTATGATACAATGGAGATACCCTTCATGTGGAGAGCAGAAATGCTTCAACGCGTGTAAGGGTGGCACGGAGAGTTCCGCAAAGGACTTCCCCGCCATGGTCAGGATACTGGCAGCGACTCCCGACTTCCCGCTGTCGGTATTCTATTTCTTCTGAAGAAACGGTTGATGTAAGGAGTAAATTGATGCATCTCAAACTTGACACACTTGCTGAGAAAGGTTTTGCTGTCCTATGCGATTACGATGGTCCCCCGGTTCCTGAAAAGGAATGGATGGGCCTCGAATATATGGACTGGAAGAGCGGCGGCGATACCAACTTCGCGCCGATTGCGTCCGCGCGTGGGGAGATGGAGTGCGCCGGCTTCTGGGACCATGGCAAGCCGGATAAGGACGGCATATGGACCCAGAATGCGGAGAAGTGTCCCACGCTGGTGCAGTGGACCAAGAACGTCGGCGCCAATTATGGCCGCGTGCGCATCATCAAGCTCAATCCCAATACTAATGAAGAGGCGGCCCGCAACCTGCATCTTGATGACAATAACCGCTTGAACCCCGATGGTCAGGGCTGGGTGGTGCGCGCCTGGCTGCAACTCACCGACGATCCCAACTCGTACATGATTTTGCGCGAGAATAAGGATGATCCCTCGACAGAGTCGCGTATTTCGATGCCGCGCAATCGCCAGATCGTCATCGACTCCCAGCGGCTCTGGCACGCTGCCTGGCATCCAGGCCCGGAGCCACGCTACGCCCTCATCGTCTCCTTTGAGAGCGGCGATGACCTCCAGCGCTGGATAAAAAGCCAGATGCCCCACGTGGAGGCCCGCTAAGCGACCGGGAGGAATCAAGAGATGTAGGGGTGGTCCCGCGAGGGACCACCCCTACATCTCTTGGCCAAATAAAAAAGGTTGGTACGGGTCCAGTCGTACCAACCTTTGGGACCGAGGGAAAGGAAAGAAAAGAGGGGATTATTCTGCTACCTTCCTTCTTTCTCCCTTAAACTACTTGCCTGCTTTCGGGTGACCGTGACCAGCCTTGAAGTGCTGGTTCAGGAGGCGGTCTACCGTCGCAGGATGCTTCTGCAAGAGTTGTGTGTAAGCGGTTGCTTGCTGCTGTGTGAGGTCACCAGCGCTTACCGCTTTGTTCAGGTCGCTTTGCAGGGCGTTCATCACAAGAGTGTGCAACTGCGCTGCTGTGACGTTATGCTCCTTCGCGATGCCCTGGAGACTCTTGCCCGCTTTCAGTTCGCTGGCAAGCTGGGCACTGGTGGTATGCAGACCCACGGCAACCTGATTTGTCATATCGGGCAGGTACTTCTTTATGAACTGCCTGATAGCAAGATTCTCGTAGCGTGCTCCCTGGCCCTTGCCGGTGCATGCCTTATGCGACTCCAGGCGCTGTTTGATGGTGTTGGCCTGGCTCTGTGTCAACTTGCCATCTTTCACCAACTGGTTTATTTCATCCTCGCTCGTGGCCAGCTTGTCCTGTTGCAGCGTGGCCACCGAAACGTGCAGGCGTTGCGCCAGGTCTTGCAGGTATTGCGTACAATAGGTATTGGTTGTCGGAGTCCCGGCCGCCGTTGTCTGCGCCTGGTTGCCACTCGCCATTGCCAGCAATGGGCCGGCGAAGAAAGCGCCGAAGACGATGCTCAATAGCAGTGTGGCCGCCGCCCCTCCGATGATCAAAATCTTTTTCATAGTATGTTGGTCAACTCCTTCTTATCTACAGAGCTTAGATTTTCTGTAATCTCTTTCATCTACTTGCCGCTTTGTGCGACATTCATAGCATAAGCCCTAAGTGTGAAGAATTTCTAAGCCAAAGCTCAAGTTTTACTCAAGATTTTAAAAATATCCCTCCCAGCCCCCAAAGTCTATTTTTTCCCGCCAGTCCTTATGGTACTATTAACAACAATGCGGCAACGCGATATGCGTGGCTGATTTCGTGTACGGGCGCCGCTTCGGCTCCCCTTGCCCGCCGACAAGGCCTGCGCCCTGAAAGAATACCATGACACAGAAAATTCTTGTTATCGAGGATGAAGAAGGCATTGTGCATCTGCTCAATCTGTATCTGAAGGACGCGGGCTTTACCGTGGTGGCCGCGCATGACGCGGCCGATGGGTTGGCGCTGCATGCGCGTGAGCAACCCGACATGGTGATTCTCGATATCATGCTGCCAGGACTGGACGGCTTCGAGGTCTGCCGCCGCATTCGCCTGTGGTCCGCCACCCCCATCCTGATGCTGACGGCGCGCGGCGATGAGGAGGATCGCATTCGTGGCCTGGACCTGGGTGCCGACGATTACCTGGTGAAGCCCTTCAGCCCACGCGAGCTTGTGAGCAGGGTACGCGCGATCTTGAGGCGCATCGAGAATCGCGGCCCTGGCCAGAACCAGGGAGCCGCGGGCGCCCAGGCGCAGAAGGATGGCGAGGTGTTGCGCTTCCCTGGCCTCACTATCGACCTGCCCGCGCGCCGCGTCGAGGTGGATGGCGTCGAGGCGGCTCTGACGCCAACTGAGTTCGACCTGCTGGCGCTGGTCGCGCGCTCGCCCGATCGCGTGTTCACGCGCGAAATCTTGATGAACAAGGTCTGGGGCTATGATTACCTCGGCGATGGCCATATCATTGATGTGCATATCAGTGCCCTGCGCCGCAAAATAGAAACCAATTCCGAACGCCGCTATATCAAAACCGTCTGGCGCGTCGGCTATAAATTTGATATTGGTGGCCGTCAGAAATAGGATACACAACTATGCGCACACATTGGTGGCAAAGCATACGCTGGAAACTGGCTCTAGGCTCGATGCTCCTGGCGCTACTGGCAACCCTGCTGCTGGCGGTAATCGTCATCGTCTCGGTGCTCTATTACTATAATGCCGATCAGCGTGCCAATCTCACTACCCTCGCCGCCAGTAATGCGCAGCGTATTGGAGCCGCTTATGGACAGAATGGCAACCGGCTCCCACTGGCCGCCGCCGCCACACTCAACCCGTTTGTGAAACACCTGCAAGGCGAAGATTACCTGGTCATCGTCCTTAATCATCGCAGCCAGCTTGTTTACCCAAATATCGGCGCAGGCCGCGCGACCTTCGTGTCGACGGCCCTCGCGGCTACCGATCCGGGTATACGTACGGTAGACTACATTGGGGTGCGCGACGCGGTGGCACAGGGGCAGCAAGGCACTCCAGCCGTCAGCCAAATTGGCGCGGGTGGCACGCTGGCTACCCCGCGCCCCTTTGTGGTAGAGCCGATCTTCGCCGCTGGCCAGAGTGGCGCGCCGGTCGTTGGCGTCCTGTTCATGACGCTGCGCTCGGCCGTCGAGAATACGGTGCCGCCATTTGCGGCGACGGTGATCCGCTCGGTCCTGGTTACCTCTCTGTTTATAGCCCTGGCCGCAGTGCTGGCCGCGATCCTGTTCGCCAGTACCATCACCCGCCCGCTGGCAAAGTTGACAGAGGCGGCGCGGGGCGTGGCCTCCGGCAATTATGCTAAGCGTGTCAATACCGGGGCGCAGGGCGAACTGGGCGATCTGGCCAACGCGTTTAATGAGATGGCCTCCCGCCTCGAACAGGACGTGGATGAACTACGCCGGCAGGAGATCTGGCGCCGCGAACTGCTGATGAATATCACTCACGACCTGGCGACGCCTCTGACGGCCATCGCGGGCCTGGGGGATTCGCTGGTGGATGGCGTGAACAGCAGCCGCGAGGACTACGAGGCCACGGGTCGCATCATTGTGCGCGAGACCCTGCGCCTGCGCCGCCTGGTCAGAGATCTGCACATGATGTCGAAGATGGAGGCCGGCGCGCTGCATCCCCAGCGCGCGCCGTTGCGCCTGGCCGTGCTTGTCGATGAGGTGCTGGCCGTGCTTACCCCTGAGTTCGAACGCGCCGATGTAGAGCCTTGCAACCGCATGCCTTATGATCTCCCGCTGATCCAGGCCGACCCCGATATGCTGTCACGCGTCTTCTCAAATCTCTGCGATAATGCCCTGCGCCATACCCCGGCCGGTGGCTCCGTTACGGTTGATGCCGCGCCCTATGGCAATGTGATCGTCATCGCCGTGACCGATACCGGCAAAGGCATCGCCACCGCCGCACTGCCTCGTGTGTTTGATCGCTTCTATCGCGCCGATACTGCCCGCCAGGCCGATACCGGCGGTAGTGGCCTGGGCCTGGCGATTGTGCGCGCGATCATCGCCGCCCATAGCGGCCAGATTCGCGCTGAAAATGTTCCCGGTGCCGGCGCACGTATACTGTTCACACTGCCTCTGCTATAATGGTTCGTAGGGCACATTCTCGACCTTAAACTTTTGCCCCCTATGCCGATTATTATGAAATAGGAATATGTTCTGTCAGGGCATCCCTCACAGGACAATCATCAATTCCCATCGTAAAGATGTATCAGGATAAGCGCATGAGCAGAAGGAAGTCAATGGCTACTAATATGACACATATGCCTTCTTTGCATAACAGGCAATCTATAAATGGTGCAGCTTCGGCCGAGAGCGAATCGCAAGAACTGACCGGGGTACTCCAGAAAATTGTACAAAACGCGGGCGCATTGCTTGATGTCAATAGTTGCTCCATTGCCCTCACAGATATGCAAAATGGCGCGCTCATCACGCGGGCCGCCATTCAGAAGAACGGACACCGCACGCGGCAGACACGCTTCCAACTGAACGAAGGCGTGGCCGGCTGGGTCGCCGAGAATCGTCAGCCTTTAATCATCAAAGATGCCCGCCTCGATCCCCGCTTCAAGCGCCTGGGCCGCAGCCCGGTAGGCTCGATCATATGCGTGCCGTTAATTGATAGCGGTAACTTTATCGGCACTCTTACCGCCAGCAGTTCCGATGTTGAGGTCCTTGACGAGGACAAATTGCAGATGCTGACGATTTTCGCTGAACAGGCTGTGCTGGCGATCATGAATGCCCGCCATGCCGAACTCGCCCAGCGCCAGACCAGCCAGCTTGAGATGTTGCTCAACCTCTCACAAGATCTGACCACGCGCCTGGAGTCTGAGGCGCTCTATCGCACGATCCTGGTGGATGCTTATCGCCTGGTTCCCTGCCAGCGCGCCACTATCTATAGCTATGATGTAGATCTCCAGCAGCTTTGCTCTGTCGCGGAGCTATTGGAGAACCCTGCTCAACCGTCACAATCAATCCAGCCGCCGCAACCAATACCACCGATGCAGCCGTCACAACTGTCACAACCCACCCAGCAGAACCAGGAGGGCAACTATCAGGTGCTGACAAACGCCGATGTGCAGCGCGAGTGTATCAGCCTGTATGATGAGACCTCAGCAACGGCCTGGGCCGGGGTGCATCGCCATCCCATGGTCAAGGCTTCGCGCGATGAGACGGATGTCGCGGAGATCACCACGCCCCTGGTCTCAAAAAACGTGCTCTATGGGGTCATCGTTCTGCAACGGCGCGAGTCTTTTACAAGCGAGGAGCTGCGTCTGGTCAGAAACCTCAGCAACATGGCGGCGGCAGCCCTGGAAAACATGGAACTCTTTCAGAAGGTGCGCAGCGACCAGGAGCAGTTGCGCGCCGTCTTGCAGGCAAGCTCGGATGGCATCGCGATTATGAGCGCCACAGGCTCTTTTGTCGAGGTGAACCCGGCCTTTGGACAGATTTTTGGCCTGGACCCGCAGCAGATGGTAGGCATGGAGTATATGGAACTCTTCGATGCCGATGAGGAACTCCCGGTCGAGACGCGCGTCAACCTTGAGCAGGTGAGCGCCGCACTTCAACAGCAGCAGATGCTGCCCCATATCGAGATTGATCTCAATGTCAACAGCGTCCCCCGCTCCATCGGGATCAGCGTGACCCCGGTCACGACTGTCAGTAAACCCTTCTCGCTGGTGATCGCCCGCGATGTGACCGCCATTCGCGACGCGACGCGCATCAAGGCGAACTTCCTCTCCATGATTACCCACGAACTGCGCTCGCCGCTCAATGCCATTAATGGTTACCTCGATCTGGCCCTGGCGGGTATCGCCGGCGACCTCAATGCGCAGCAGCGCGAATTCGTGCAGCGCGCGCGCGCCAGCAGCGAGAATCTCTATGCTCTGGTCGAAGACCTGCTCTTCATCTCCCGTGCCGATTCCGGACGCCTGCGCCTGAGCCGCGATATCACTAGCCTGCGCGAGATTGTGGCCAACGCCGTTGAGGAGCTTGAGTTGATGGCAGTCGATAATAATGTGAGCATCTCTGTGACTATCGCGACGGATTTCCCGCCTATCTACGCCGATGCCGTGCGTCTCCAACAGGTGCTGCGCAACCTCCTCAGCAATGCCTTGCGCTTCACGCCCCCCGGCGGCGGCGTCGCGATTTCTGCCAGCACCTTCATCAGGATAAGCGATGCTGACCCTTCACTTGACCAGCAGGACACGAACGAGAAGATGGCTCTAGTCACGGTCCATGATACCGGCTGTGGCATCCCCTCCGAGTATCACGAACACATCTTCGAGCGTTTCTACCAGGTCACCCAGCCCAACGCCGGGCGTGTCAGCGGCCAGGGCCTGGGTCTGGCCATCGTCAAGATGATCGTCGAACTGCATGGTGGCCAGATCACCGTCGAGAGTACACCGGGTGAAGGCAGTACATTCTCTTTCACTCTGCCCTGTTTGTTGTCGTAGGGGTCTTTCATAGATGATATGTAAATACACAGATCCGTTACCCTTGACTCAGGTTGGTAAAGCGTGCTATGCTCATTTTATCTTTAGATATTCCGCCAGGGAGGGTGGAATGCATGAGGCATAAGATGTAGCTCGGTGTGAGCTTATACAGAGAAGGAGACACACTTTGGGAATGCTACGGGTCATGTCCCGTCGCGGCGACGACCGGCTCTCTTGGGATCTGAATAAAGTAGAGACGAACGACCCGGAGGCCCTGGCGGCTATCCGAGAGGCCGAGCGAATCTTCAACGAAGAACGCGTGCGCGGTGCGACCGCTTTCAAAGTAGAACCTGGTAAACCTATAGAGCGTATTGAACAGTTTGATCGTACAGCCGAGCAAATCGTCGTTGTACCACGGGTCGTAGGAGGTTGACGACGAGGGAGGCATAAGACACGGCTATGTTAGAAACCCTTAGCCTGTTTCTGGGTATCTGGCTGCTATTTCTGCTGCTGGCGATCTACTACCTTTCGCAGTCTCCCGAAGGCGGCATGGGCCGCTTCCGCGAATCGGTAAGTGAACATTTATCGGCGGAGAGCCGGGCCAAAGCCTTGCTGCGTGAGATGCTGACCGAGAACCAGTACCAGCAACTGATCAAGTTCGGCTACCTGGAAATATCCAGTCCCTCAATCGATAATCGTACCTATCGCATTCCAGGATCTGGCGGCCTGGTGAAGGTCTATGAGCGCGGCTGCGCTATCATGGAACTTTGCCTGCAACCCGCCGAACCTCTCCCTGATGGCGATGTGGTGGTGATGCATAAGCTGATGATCGAAGGCAATGAGCAGGAATACCTGCAAAAAGCTAACCATTTTGCGCCTGGTATCATCTCCCTTCGCTGCCAGCATCTGTGACATATGCCGGTAATCTAGCAATCTAACGCCAGAGGGCATGATGTAATAGGCGACCCATGGG
>JALYTT010000310.1 GCA_030854145.1 Chloroflexota bacterium
AACACAGCTCACGTAAGGGATGTACCCCCTGGCCCGCGCTCGTTTATAGGTGGTGCGCACCAGGTTTGGGCGGTCGCCATAATCGAGTGTCAGCACGAGCTTGTCGCGGCTGTTTTGCCGGAAGAGATTGAGGTGGCGTTCGACCCTGGCGCGTTCGCGTGACGAAGTTGGCTGGTTGGTGGCGCGGATATACACCTCCTCGCGACCAATGCCTGTGACGAGACGCAGGTAGTCCGGGTGGCGCGCTGCCAGCTCTTCAGCATTTTGCACGATGATGCCGAAATCTTCGCCTGGCGGTACTCGCGAGCGTGCATACTGGGCGATAGCGGCTACGAACTGCACCATGTCCTCTTCATGGCCGGCCGCGTAACTCTCCTGGTACGCGTCGATGCGATCAAGATAGATGCCATCAAAACCCGCGGCCAGGATGGCATCGAGGTAGCGATAGATAAGATCTTGCCAGGCCGGGTCCCAGTAGTGGACCCAGTAGTTTTGTTCCCAATCGGGATCGGGCAGACCCAGCCATGCAGGAGCGTCTTTCTGCCATGCGCGCTGCCAATACCAGCGGTAGGACTCAGCCTGTCCAATGCTGAGGTAGGAGACAACGCGCCGCTGGCATGGGGCGCGCCGCAGTTCGTTGATCTGTCTGGAGGTAAAGGCTTTTTTATGAGAGCCATCCGCGGAGTAATCGATGACGACCAATTCGAAATCTGTTGTGCTTAGCAGCTTGAGGTCAGGACTGTTTAACCAGCAGGCCCAGTTTTGCACGGCGCTCCAGGGGCGCCGCGAACTCTCGCCCTTCGCCGGATCCAAAGCGGGTGATTGCATCAATTTCCTTCTATCTACCCTGGTAGAACTGGACACACTATGTGGCTCCTCATCGCCATAGTCAGGAGATGAGGAGCCACATAGTGTGTTCGCTTTACCTGGTGAACGTTACTCTTCAGATCAATGGCAGCGTCACTGAATGACCAGCAGCCAGGTGGACATATGAAATGTGCTGGCCGCCGTACACTTCGGAGCCGGGGATGTTCAATCCCGTGACTGGAACTGTTGCGGCTCGCTGTGCCCTGATCGTAATCGATACACCGGGGATGACGCTCGCCGTCACGCCAGCGTTGGTATATTGCATCCAATGGGCGACTGTCAGTCCGAGCGTATCCATTGTCGGGTTCAGGATAGGCAGAGTATAGTACTGCTGATACTTTTGCAGGGTGAGATCAAGCAGGTCGCTCAGCAGCGAATGCACGCCATCATAGGCCCGCAGATTGATCTGATGGAACATCCAGGGGTCCATTTCACCCTTCAACATATAGGTGACGAGCATCTGGCTTTCTTTATCCAGGATCTCCTGGTAACTGAGATTGCGCCCCCAGTAACTGGCGTAGATGCAGTTATATTCGGCCGCCCATTCGTCAGGCGTCGAGACGCTGTAGAACAGGTTGGTCGGATGGCGCGGAATCATTAGAATCGCAGGCTGGTACGTATTGTAGATCCCCGCGTTGGGTGAGGGATTGTTGTACGCCGGTATAGAGGTATCCGTCACCAGATAGCGAAGGCCATCGTTGTAGGCCGCCTGCAGAAAGTTCGGGTTGGTCAGGCCAGAAACAGCCGGTGTAACCATATTGCGCTTGCTGAAGTTCGTCAAGCCAAGGTGGCGCGCGGCAGCATTATTTTTCGTGATTTCGGTGTTGGCGTCCGCGTAGTTCATGCCATCCAGGTTGGTATGGTCGTAGGTATGGCTGACCCAGTTGAAAGTGGACTGGTTGGTGGTTGCGAATGGCGTGAGCGTATCGGGCGAATACACACCCGGAACCGTCCCATAGCCGTTAAAGGCCATCGACAGCCTGGTATTGGCCGATACTGCCGAGGCTCTCGTGGCCTGTTGCCAGTTAATTGTCGCTTGCAGGTCGCTATTCGTGATGCGGTAGCTGGTAGTGAGGTTATCGCCAATGGTGCCACAGGGGGTACTGGGTATCCACTCACTGTCATCAAGGAAGACATCGTCGACCTGTGCCGACATGTAGACATGCCGCGACCCCAGGAACAGGCCCTGCGTCAGCCAGTTGACCAGGCCATAGGACAGCACTATGTTGTGCATGAGATAGGGGTTGCTATCAAACGTCAGGGAAAGCGCCTGTCGCCCATCTGTATAGCTGCGTACCGCGGCCAGGGCATTGCCGTTCGTGTCGCTCAAGACGACAGTGGTAGCACCATCGGTGAGCGGCTGCGCCAGGTAGGCATAGGCATTTTGGATCGCAATGGAGTTCCCTGTATTCAGGTAGGGGAAGGCGGCTTGCGCCTGTGTTGTCACGTTGACAGGGACTGGAGTCTGGGAGGTATCAATTGCCGAAGTTGGCCATTGATAGCCGAAATCAGGGCTGGGATACGTATACCAACTAAGTTCGCGTACCCCCATGGATGCCTGGTAGCTCCATAAATCGGTCCATTCCTGCTGCGAGAGCGCACTCGCCCAGGCGCTGCCGTTGTAGTAGGCCAGCAGGCCATTGGTAAGTATGACGCCCTGATAATAGCCATGGCAGCCCGTGCTTAACTTGTCAGGCGTCAAGGCGCCAGGCGTCTGGGAGGCGATATAGACAGTGTAGGGTACTCCCAGGTAATCTAATGCCTGCTTGATAGCTGGCAGATCACTTTCGTTGCCATCGGCGGAGATGACCAGTACCTTCAGATCAATTGTTGAGGACGAGCACGTGCCCGCCGTGTGAGAAACTGCACCCGCCGGCGCCGCCGTTTTCCTCGCAGCCCACTTGCTGGTGATGGGATTTTCTTGCTGAGAGACTGGATCAAACGTGACCAGTTTGGGTGGATTACTGGGCAGATGCAGCGGATGCGTCTGTGCATTTGGCACTTGAGGAGGTCCCTTTCTCAAATGTGTCCTATTCTGTGGCTTTATACCCTTTGTAGGACCGGCCGCTAATAGCGGCGTTACCGATAGAATGGCAAGGCAGAAGCTTATAACGGCCAGAAGGCCGAAAGCGCGGATAGCCTTGTGATCGTACCATTTCATGGTGTTAACCCTTTCCACTAAACATTAAGGTTGAGGAGCAGGACAACGTCCTGCTCCTCCGGGGAAAAGCCTTTCCCCTAGTACTGAGCCATAAACGTCAGAAACTCCAGGCGCTTGAGCCGGTCGTTGAGCAGGAACCATCCAAAGATAGCTCCTAGAAAGGATGCCCCCAGGTAGCCAATGCCGTAGAAACGGACATCGCCCAGGTCCACCGCTACCAGCGTCAAGGCGATATTGCAGAGCGCGAAAACTGCCAGGAAAAGCAGCGTCGCGCGTCGCCTGTTAAGATACAACAGGAGTACCATGGCAGCGAATACGAAGAATTGGGCCGTGCATGCGAGTAGTTCTAAACGCAGGAGCGGCACCCAGTCGGGTGTTAGCCCAACAAACGCCGCGATGTCGTGTGCTACCAGGCATAGGAAGAGTGCTACCAGGCCCTGCACTTTGAGGATCGTCCCTAATCCCGTTCGGACTGCCCCTTGCATGCCTTCCCTGGCGCGAACCAGGTCGCGCAACGTACCATTAGCGCCAATGAGGCGGTAATAGTTCTGGTAGTGCTGATCGAAGTTGGTCTCCACATGGATCAT
Organism: Chloroflexota bacterium; assembly: GCA_030854145.1. The sequence continues at coordinate 3,616 of JALYTT010000310.1, forward strand.
AAAAATCGTCAGGGCAGGCACGATTGAGAGAGATACCACGAATTTAGCAGTATCATAGGGAGGAAAGAGATGATAAAAACCGGAAATCACCTGGCCTCTGGAAGAACCCCAAAGAATCAAGTTATCTGCCCAGATACCGAAGGTGTATAATGTGCCAATGAGGAATAAATCCCAGTACTTGAAGATATAGCGCAGATAGGCCAGATTGATGGTCTGGCTGGAGGGAAACTCCAGATAGATGCTGGTAAGCAGTAACGAGAGACAGGTCATCTGTCCAAACGTGAATCCCGCCAGCCCCCCCAGAAGTCCGTATAATTGCCCCAATAGGATGGATGCCGCGATGCCCAGTACATAGCAACTCGTCAGAATCAGCACAATGCGCCTGTACTCGCGTGCGGCCGAAAGAAAGAGCATCACCATCCAGGTCAGGCTCAAGGTTAAAAAGAGTGTGGCTACCAGGAGGCGATAGCGTATATCAAATGGGGCAACCAGAAAAAAGCATAGTGCGATAATGGAGAAAGGGAGGGTCATACAGAGCACGCCTGTACATGTTGGCGCAACGCTGGCAGTATCCTCGAGATAGAGGCGATCGGCCAGGTAGCGTGTGACGGGCAGTTGCAAGCCACCAACTATGAGCAGGCTGGCAGCAAATGTGGAAACAACGGTAGCAAAGAGCAACGTACGGTCAGTATTGTGAAGATACCGTGCAGTAGAAATGTTGAGTACCACCAGCGCCATCACTCCTGACAGCCAGGGGCCAGTGGTAATGATCCCAGAAGAAACATAGGCAGCGGTTGCTTCAAGGTATGAACCTTTCGCTACCAGGTGCCGCAAACGAAATCCGATTCCTGCCATAGTTTATTTGTGCCCCTTTGACGATATATACCGGTGGTAGAGTTGTTGATAGGAATGATAGAGTTGCTCCTGGCGATAGTAGCGGCGCGTGCGTTCTCGGCCGGCGCGTCCCATGCTCGCACGCATGTCTGAATTGCGCCAGAGTTGTACGATGGCTTCAGCGGTCTCTTGTGGGCTGGCAACATGGGTTATGAGGCCACTTGCCCCCAGGGCCTGGTCCTCGGGGGAGATGCCCGTCAGCAATTCACGACAGGCGCCGACATCGGTCGCCACCACCGGTACACCAGCGCAATTTCCCTCCAGGATCACCAGTGGTTGCCCTTCGCTCAGGCTGGTCAATACTAAGACATCAAGCCGGCTGTAATATTCCTTCACATCCGCTGAACCTGTGAAATGTAGAACAGATGCCAGATCCAGCATTTCGACGAGTCGCTGGCATTCCTGAAAGTATGTCGCATCTTCTTCGGTAGGACCGACCAGGTAGGCTTGCAGATTGGGAATAGTCTGGCTGGCGATCTTGAGAGCGCGGATAAATGTTTTGACATCTTTAATTGGCACCACACGGCCCACAAAACCGACCAGGAAACTGTCTGCTTGCGAGGCCTGCTCTTCTGGCCGCCGAAGATGGGCCAGTTGCTGGATGTTGATGCCGTTGGGGATAAGCCGCATTTTTTGGGGATCGACCCCACGCTTCAATTGATATTTCTGGTTGATACCGGCTATGGAAATAACGGCATCCGCTGCATCATAGCTGAGCTTTTCTAAGAAGAGAAAGAGATTGAACCACCATTGCTGGAAAAAGCTCATACGTCGTTTATCAATGCGATAACTTGCGACCAGGCGCCCCATCCAGGCAGACTGGATGATCTCGATCTCGCGTTCCCGCGTGTAGAGGCCGTGCTCCGTGATCAGAAAAGGCCGGCCGGTGCGCATCTTTCCCAGTGCGCCGAGAAGACCGCCAAAGCCGGTGCTGATGGCGTGATAGACATGCGCCTGGGGCAAAGCCGCCTCGAAGAGGGAAAAAATCGGCAAATAGCTAAAACGAAACGTCCAGAAGAAATCCGCAAACGACAGTTCAGAGGCATAGAGTTCATACAGCTTGACCAGAAGTTCCCAGCTTTCATAGGCATAAAAAAGATCTGATGAAGTCAACCCGGCAAAACCTGGTTGGCGCAGCATAGAGTGTAAACGCTCTGGAGCATACGGCTTCCCGGTTGACATGGATGTATGCAAAATATATAACTCATCCCAGGCAGAGGCCGCATATGTTCGGCTTTTCCGCTTGCGCACCCGGCTAACGTCATTGATAAAGACTTCATGGAACTCCACGACATTGCCCGGCATCTGGTATGCTACCTTGCGTTGAGGGTCGGGTACGGCGCCGATATGCACAACGGCAAAGGATATATCGGGCAAATGGGTCACCAGGGACTGAATCCAACTCGACACTCCACCCGTGACATAGGGATAAGCGCCTTCGACTATCAGGCAAATATCAGTCATGCACTCCTCCTTCCTGTAATCCTTGCTGCAGTGTCACCCACGACTGGAGGGTCGTTCTCACCTTTGAGGCCGCGGGCAATGTTCTCAAGCCCTCGTGAGCCAGGGAGATGAGCAGCCCCCACTCATGTAAGCGAAAGGCCAGCTCCATTGCCAGTTGGTATGCCTCCTCAGACAGAGGGTGAAGCTGGAGGGCAGTACGAACATCTTGCATAGCTTCCACTGTCTCACCGAGAAGCTGGCGAATGCGTGCCAGCATCAACCAGACATCAGCTTTTGTACTATCCTGGGTGATATATTGCTGTAATAGATCGCGCGCTTTGGCAAGATAGCAGCTTTGACTTATCTCGTCGAGCACATTACTACAAGCATATGCATAGTACTGATCAACGAGGCTGAGCGTGCGTTGCGGGTCGGGATTGACTACCCATAGTGCCAGGGAGGCGTTGAGTTCACTGGCGAGCTTTTCCTCAAAGCGGGTTAATGCGATCGATGCATCGCTACGAATGTCTGGCTCAACATCAGCTAACAGTTGCCGGAGTAATTGAATGCCCCCTGGATTGACTTGACGACTGAGCACGGCAACGGCCGCACGCTTCATATCAGGATCTGATGCCGCCAGTACATCGATCAACGGCTGAATTTCCATGTCCAATGCTGGCGATACTGTGTGGGGCGAACTTATCATTCCCAGTGTTTCCGGGGTTGCGCCCGGATCCAGAAATCTGGCGGTAAACAGGGCAATGCTATATGAGAGTGCTCCAAAGCCTGGGAACGTACACCAACTGAGAAGCAGGGCCACGATGCTCAATTTATGGATGTGTATACGACCTATGCGCACCTTCTGCTCATCATGTATATTCATAAGGCCAATGCCTGATACCCAGAGAAGCGTCATAGGGACGTGCAGCAGGAGTAGCTGCATACTTGCTCCGGTCAAGAGCTGCAGGCCAATGGCGCTCTCTCCTAGCAGACCAAAGATGAAAAGCGCCTGGCCAGCCCGGCCATGAAATCGATACCACACGTGTCTCTTTTGCATGCTTCTCATCCTACATCAGTGCATCTTTATTACTGGAATACTGTGTTGCGTTGGCACGAAGGAGACCAGGGAGCGACGCATATCTTGATCGCTTTCTTCCTCAAACACAGCTACGTGCGGTATAAGGGATGCCATCTGCAGAATGGAACTGAAAAGACGAACCGCGCCAGGCGTAAACTTCAACATAGGGATACTATCGATAATCACTATCCCTGTGATATGCCCACGGTCATCAAGCAGCGGACCCGCCATGACTGCGCTCTGCTGTGATACCACCTGCTCTTGCGTCAGCACATCGCGGATGGTACACACCCGGCGCTGGCGGATAACGCCGCTAATCAATAAGTCATCCTGATTCAAGACGGGGGAGTAGTTATGCGCTCCTGCTGGTTGAGACGCGTATAAAATCATCTTGCCCTTCAGGTGCAGGTATAATACACAGGATTGGGCCCCAAGAGTATGCATTATGGTGTCCAGAAGGGCGGTATAGCGCTTGTGGCCTTTGAGTCTCCAGAGTTGCGCCATCCGGTCGCTGATGGTGATCACTGTCGTGGTTTGCCCGGCTATCTGCTGTTCCAGTTCTGTGTTAATCGTCAGAGCCATTTGATATTTATGGCGAGTTTCCTGTAGTTCCGTCTCCAGGCTTACCCGCTTTTGTTCTGCCATTATGAATCGCCGGTGTTGGGTACGTAGCAGATCATTCGTAAGCACACCACAGATAAGCAGTAAAAAAGCTCTTATCAACACGGAACGTAGGTCAGAAGGCGTGTATAATTCTGGACGCCACCAGAGCAGTACCGTGTAGCTTACCCCCGCAAGTAGACTGCCGCTATACGCGGTCAATGTGTGATAGCGGATGGCAATGGCGAAAACAAGCAGAAAAAATACGCAAAAAATGAGTTCAGATGGTACCCAATTGCCTGGAACAAACAAAGTAGCTAGCACCGTGAGGCCGAGACCGAGAATCATTTCAAACATCTCACGCAGGTAGCGCAAAAATGGCCGCGGCTTCTCTTGTGATTTATGCGTTCTGGATACACTGCTATGCAACTCTTGAGGAAACATGTCTATAAAATCTTGCTGAAGCGGCATTTCTATCTGACATTTTTTCTCCATATCTCCCATATCTCTATTCCCCCACCTTGTGAAAGCAACGAACCCGCTATATTTGTAAATACATCTTTGCCCATAAAACGAAATACTACCATACTGAAAGCTGTAACCTTCTATATTGTACTGAGTTATAAAAACTAAATATATCGATGTACAAGCATGCTTGCTCTCAAAGAGCATACTCATCAACGACAGGGAGTGCGCGTAGGGGCGATGGCTTTCGCAGGGGAAGTTTTTGCAGGCTCATGGAAAGTGAGGGAAGGAGAAGTAGGGGCGCGGGTGACAAGCCCGCCTGTTTGCCGA
>JALYTT010000020.1 GCA_030854145.1 Chloroflexota bacterium
CGGCTTGCCGCATCCGGGTGGCTGGGAGGAGGCCCCACAGGCCCCCCAAGGGATGCCTGACCCGGATGCGGCAAGCCGAATCCCTACGCGGGTTGGGGCCATCTCACCCGTGCAATGAACCTTGACAGAGCACTACGAAGAACGAGCGCCTTCTTAATGCCCTGGACGAGTTCGCAGATATATTGAGTTTTAGCAGGTAATCGATTATAATTGTTTTACATTTAAAATGCTGGTACATAAGCTAACCATATAGTTCAGGAAGGACGGTATGGAGGTATGGCGCGTCCATCAAAGCGTGTCTCTCCAGATACGTTGGGAGGCCGCATCAGGGCTGCACGTCAGAACCTGCACCTCTCGCTTGCTGATGTCGCTAAAGACCGTTACAGCACGAGCTTGATCTCACAGATCGAGCGCAACCGTATCGATCCCTCGCCGGAAAGCTTGCAATTTCTAGCGGAGAAACTCAAGCTGCCATTGGAAGACCTCATGGCGCTTATACAGCAGCGCCGTGAATCGGAGGCTGAAGCCCACAGATACAAGGAAATTGAGGAGCAGCGCGCGCGGGCGGCCCAGTTGCTTGAGGGCAACCACGCGGGCGCTGCTCTAGAGGTCTTGCATAAAATCAACATCGCGCGTGTTCCCGCCTCCCTGCGCTGGCGAGTTATCGTGCTGCGCGGTCAATGCTACTTCTCACAGCGGCACTTCCGGCCGGCCTTACAGGATCTCCTGATGGCATCTGCTCTCGCTCCAGATCAGGTCCCGCAGGATCAAGCACTGGAGGTGACAAAGCTCCACCTCTACCTGGCCGCCGCCGGCCGAGAATTGGGGCAACTGGACCTCGCATTGGAACACTATCAAAGCGTGCTTACTATGATGAAGCCTTACACCCCCCTGAACTACGTCGCCGAGGCGCACTGGGGTATGGCTATCGTGGCTTTTGAGTGCGCAAACCGGGGCGAGCACAATGATACCCCTGAGTCTTTGAAACAGATGGCCCTGAACCATGCCGGGCACGCCAGCGCCCTCTACCGCTCAATCGGAGAGGTGCTGCGCGCCGACCTGCTGGAGTGCCAGATCGCCATCATTGAACAGGGGTTGGGAGACCTGCAGGAGGCCCGCGAGCGTTTGCAAAAGGTGCTTGCGAATTGGATCTTGACACTTGACGGAGTCGCTCCCACGAACTCCCGCGATCAGCGGCAACTCAAAGAGCGGGCCAATGTGGTCTCGGCGGCGGCGTGTTATCTGGCCGGCATTGAATTGGAGGAACGTCGCTACGAGGAGGCGCTCAAATATATCTACCTGTCGCGCGACGCCGCTAAAAAGAGCTATATCCTGCGCCGCGCCGAAGCAGAGATGGTCCTTGGACAGATACTAGAGGCTATGAACCCACATGACCCTGAGATCGAGCGCGCCTTTCGCGCCGCTATCGTGGAACTGAACCCGACGGACCGTATTGCGGCCCAGACCCAGGCGCATGACCTGCTCGGCCGGCACCTGCTTAAAGAGGGCCGGGTAGAGGAAGGCGAGAAAGAGCTATTGCACGCACGCCGCCTCTCAGGCATCTCAGACGTGCTGAGCAGTTCCACGACCTCCGCCGAGGATAACACCGACAACTGGAAATAGACAAGGAAAGATCAATTATGATGAAGCCTGTAACCGGTCAATACGAATATCTCCACCGTTCGGGGGTGGGGCTCGATTACTTCACATCCCGTATTGACCGCCTGACCTTACTGGGGAATGGGCGCTTTGTATTGATTGTGCAGGATCGCAGCCGCGTCGCCAATGCCGCGCAATCGATGCTGAGCGGCCAGCAGGTCTCTTCGGCCGCCCCAGAAACACGTCGCGAGGGGAACTACTTTCTCCAGGATAAGACGCTGACGCTGCGCTTTGATGATGGCAAAGAGGAGCAGGGACAGGTCTCCTGGAATGGTGACGGCGTGCAGATTGGCAAAACCTTCTTCAGCAAGGTATCGGACTCAACGCTGCTGCCCCCGACCCATCGCCTCAAGAAAGACATGGATGACATCGCCAAGGGGCTGAAAATCGCGGGTACCATTGGCGGGATGGCCATCAAGGCCGCTAAAACGATCCACGAAACAATCCAAACGACCCAGGGCCAGCCGTCGACGCAGGCCCCTGCCACCCAGGCGCCGAACCAGGCCGCGTATGTGCCGCCTGCGCCACAACCCCAGGGGCAGGCGCCCGCTCCCCCCGTGCAGCCAGCGGTTGCTCCCATGCCGCCACCTGTTGCGCCGCAAAACGCGCCGTCTCAGGATGAAGTCGAAACGTTGTTCTGCGATCAGTGCGGGACACGCGTGCGACCTGGCAAGCGTTTCTGTAACAACTGTGGGGCCCAGCTTCCATAAACCGGCCCCGTACATTAGCGCTGTGGTTGATCCTTCATTAGCAATTCATAGGCGGCAATAATGCGCTGCATCTGCTCGCGATCACCTCCGCGGTCTGGATGATGGCGCTTGGCGAGCGAACGGTAGCGCCGCTTGATCTGTTGCGGGGTGGCATTGGTCGGCAGGCCAAGCACCGTCAGCGCCTGCTGGCGCTCCAGCATCGGCCGCAAGGGGTTAGAGCGGCTCCCCCACAGCGCACGCGCCCCCAGGCGCAGCACGTCCCATACAAGGGCTGCGAATGGTCGCGGTGGCGGTTGTGACTTCATGAAATCGTCTTATCTGGTGTAAGAAACACGATACGTCGTTTGCCAATAGTGAAGTGATCGAGGCGACGATAGTCAGCATATGCGAATTTCTGCTGCCTGGACGCCGCCACGGCAACCACAGCCCGAGGTGAGAGCACAGGAAGTACGGCCGCCAGCACCTGCTGCGTTGGCTCTGACCGCGCCGTCTGCTGCCTGTCTGGAACCTGCCAGGAGGAATGAAGCCCATAGGGAATATCCATCATGACGATATCCACCTTGAGATCGCCCAGGTGTTTCTGGATGCCACGCTCCTGGGTGGCGTCGGCCAGGAAGGTGCGCGTCGTCACGTTGTGGGCGCTTAGCAACGCGCTGAGACGGCTATGAAGGCGCTGAGCGCTTTCAATGGCCTCCGCGTGGGACAGTTTTCCGTACTCGGTGCGCATGGTCTGTAACTGCCCGATTCGCGCCTCCAGTCCAGGGAGCGTCAGGAGGGATAGATTGCGCCCGGCAAGCTGGAGGGCCTGCGGGTCGATATCAGAGCCAATCACGTGCTCAAGGGCAGGCCAGTGCAGGTAGGCGGCCGCGCACAACAACGAGGCGCCGCCACAACATGGATCGTAGAGGATGCAGGGCAGGTGTCCTCCTTGCTGCTGGTATAGCGCGACACAGCGCTGGAAAATCTCGCCTGCGAGCCGCACCGGGAAAGCCGTGTGTCCTGGGATACTCTGAAACACGCGCCCCGTGGCAAAATCAGCATAATCCTGGCGCTCCTGCGCGAAACGATAGGCCATCAATCCGCCTTTCTCCCGGTCCTGGCATCTTCAGCTCGTGGCGCTATTGTAGCACAGGTTGCGGTATTCGCGTAGGGGTGATAGTTGGCTGGACAAGGCAAATGAGACGTTCAGGCCCGTCCCGATCCGCTGGACAAGGCAAATGAAACGTTCAGGCTCGTTTAGGCGTGAATCAGCTAGAGTATGGATACACAGCGGGTTTACCCGCTGCAAATATTTCAAGGAGGTTTGAAAACTATGTCAGATGATGTAAACCGCGAGAAGCGCGAAGATGATGTCAGCCTCGCCAATAGCGCCGCGGGCGATAAGGCTGAAGGTACGTTGCGCGAAACAGGCGGCCGTGTCAAGGAGAGTGCCGGAGCGCTGACCGGCAACCGCAAGCTTGAAGCTGAGGGTCAGGCAGACCAGGTCGCCGGGGTTGCCCAGCGCAAAAAGGGCACATTGAAGGATCGCATCAAGTCCTGGATCGACCGCCGTTAGTCCGCGGCCAGCATTCAGGGATGTTCGGCATTGATTGCACAATGGTGAAGGAACGTCTGTTAGGAGGATGGTTGTCATGGCAAACGAAACACAAAAGGCGCAGACCAACAGCACGCATGATAAGGCGGCGGACAAGAAACAGGGGAAGGACGCCGAGCTTGTAAAGACTGCTGAGAAGGATGCAAAGCCCGTTCAGGCGTTCATAACCAAATTTAGCAACGACTGGACTATGAACCTGGCGGCAGCACTGGCCTACAACCTGCTGACCGCCATCTTCCCCATCGCCCTCGCTATTCTGGCGATCCTGGGCTTCGCGCTGGCTTCACTCGATCCACACGCGCGCGATAGCATCGCGAATGGGCTTGTCAAGGCCTTGCCAAATGTGATCTCATCGAAATCTGTGTTTGAGACGCTGACCAAGCAGTTGAGTCGGGTCTCAGGCCTTTTCGGCATCGTCGCGGTGCTCCTGGCCCTCTTCGGTGGATCGCGCCTCTTCATCCTGATGGAAAATGTGTTTGGCATTATCTTTCACCTGCGCCCACGCACGTTCATCAAACAAAATGTGATGGCTTTCGGCATGCTCTTGCTGTTTGTCGTCCTCACGCCGCTAATGGTTGTGGCTTCAGCCGGACCGGCCTTCGTGATCTCCCTGCTCCAGAAGACACCACTTAACAATATTCCGGGCAGTGGTTTCATCTTTAGCGCCGGCAGTATCGTCGGTGGCCTGATCGTATCGTGGATCTTGTTTGAAGCCATTTACTTTTTTGTGCCCAACCAGCGTATTAGCTTCAAGAATAGCTGGAAGGGCGCCGTGATTGCAGCGGTGCTCTTACAAATCTACCTGTCGCTCTTTTCGCTGTATGTGGCAAAGTTTTTGAACGGCTACGGGGGACAGGTAGGTTTCGCCATCATCCTGATGACGTTTTTCTACTACTTCGCGCTGATCCTCTTGATTGGCGCCGAGGTCAACGCCTTCTTCGCGGAGAAAATCAAGGCCACACCTAACGATCTGGTGACGATGGTACATATCATGACCAGCCATCTGGCCCCCAGCGAGGAAGCGGTTAAAACACAGGCTCCTCCCAGCCATAAGGGCAACGCGCCAAAGCAGGTTCAACCGAAAGGTCAGGCAGGAGCCTCTTCTACTGACGAGCAGAGCACTGAAGACTCGCAGCAACATATGCAATCGGCTGACAGCGATGGTGACCATTCACACGAGGATCACCAGAAGGCCCACCCGGAGAAACAGCAGGCTGCCGCGTACTCTAAGACTGGCACTGCCGTGAGCGCTGCGGCGGGAACCGCGCTGGCCTTTGTAGTAGAGATGGTGCGACTACGACAGCGCCCACCTCGCAAAAAATAAGACGGACTCTCACTTCTATAATCACCTGGCAGGGGATGGCTGCATACACTGCTTGCAGCCATCCCCTGCCAGTTATTTTGTGATAAATAGAGCGAGCAGCGCTAAAGGTGAAGCCAGAGGATCAAGAGAATCGTTAGAATATGCAGGAGTTGATCGAGCCAGATGGGGCCAATGACCTTATAGCGCGCTTTGAGGGCGTCGATCACAAAATGCGTGAGCAGCAGGACGGCCGTCGCGATCCACGTGGGGTGGGCAAAAATCACAAAGACCGCGGTATAGGTGGCGCAGTGATAAAAATTCACCTCCCAGCTTTTGCCTTTCTCCATGGCCATCCATGTGCTCTGGAAAGCGAAATCCCCGATAAAGTGGCAGGCCAGCCAGGTGAGCAAAACGGGGAGCGATATAGAGATGAGCATAGGCTTCTTGTCCTCTCAATAGCAGGTGTGCTCTACAGTATAAGTGTAATCGAGGGAACCAAAGACGCCTATGAAATGTCTCTCTCCAGTGGCGTGAGATAGGTCACAAAACCATTATTCGACAAACAACAGGTGGCTCTTTCTCTTTGTGCATCCCGTGGGTTGTTCCTGAGAGGCCAATTACAGCTCGTTATGTGTGGGTAATAGTGGCATACAGATTCAGCAAGCGTTGCAACTCCGGTTCGAACCTGTAACTTTGAGCCTGCACTTGTGAGGCTGCGCTCATTTTGCTTGCCAGGTCGTCATCGCTAAGAATCCTACCGATTGCTGCGACGTGTTCAGGCACATTTGCGGGACCAACAAGCAGGCCAGCTTCACAGTTGTGCATCAGTTCCACTGTCTTCCTCAATCTGTACACCACTACAGGCAGTCCGAAAGCAAAATACTCGAATAACTTCGTAGGCAAGGCACGCGCAGCGTTTTCTTCTTCCATTCGCAAAAGGTATCCGATGCGCGCATGTGCGATCCATTGCAATAGCTCAGGGTACGGCAGAATACCTGTCAAGATAATGCCTGCCCTCTTCGCCCTCTCCAGCAGGCGCCCCTGCTCGTTGCGGGAAAAACCGGATAAATCTATAGGTCCGATATTCACGATCTGGTCTTGAATTCCATTTTCTCTTAGCTGTTCGGCGACGGCCACCATCACATCAAATGCATGCAGTCGGGACGCACCTCCTGTATGCACGATATAGGGTTGCGTGATGGGTGGACCGGCATGTAGAGCCTGATAGCGTGCCTCCTCTGAGATGTATGTATAGTTGCGCACCAGCACGACGGGTGTGCGTGGCTCATAGCGTGCGTACTGCTCACGCATCTCTTCGGTCACAACTACCAGACCAGAGAAATGGGGCAGCAACATGCGCTCCAGCAGAGCATAAGTCACAGCCATTGCTGTCCGTAGAGGCGGCCATATCCAGATCGATTCTTTGATGCGCTCATAGTAGAACTCGTGAATGTCATAGATGATCCGTTTACCAAAGAACCGGGGCAATGCAGCAGTTACGAACAATTCTGGGCTGTGGACGTGAATAACGTCATAGCCGCCGCGCAGCATAATCCAGGCCGCCCGCAGGTTCCGCATGATTCTTCGACTGCGTGATCCTCCAGGGGCGCCCAGGGGAATGAGCTTTACCCCCCCTGAACAAGCCTGTTCTGCAATTGGGGCCGCGATATCCACTCCATACCCCTGCCTGGACAGAGGCATCGCCTCTTTGTAGAATATGCGAATGTCGTGTGGTTGGCTGGAAGTCGTGACATGTAAGACCGGCACAGGCCGGTGTGGAGCATGCGTCATAATTGAACTGCTCTCAAGCAGCAGCAAGCCATTTATCCTCCCACACAGCCTTTACAAATAGGCGTCAAGGCGCCGTCTCGTTTTCTATGTCCTTCGCGGTACTGGCGGAACAGCGGTGAGTTCCAGACTTCCTTCAGCGTGTTCTTGTGGATGTCGCCGACGATAAGCCCGTCTGGCATCCCGGTTTGCCGCTGTGATAGTTCGCACAGAGGCACTGTTCCATTATAGTGGACGATCATCGCTTTCGAAGGAAGGCTACAGCGCGGCATCAGACCCCCGTCCTGCCGGTGCGGGAAAACATCGTCAAACGTGCCTTGCGTGTAGTCATGCACGTACTGGGGGATGACCGTATCGGCATAGCTGCTCCAGAACTTCAGGATCTCACCCTGCCGTGGGAGCTGCGATGGCCGGATCATTGCCCTGACGTTCACGAGTGTAGGCGCACCAAGCTCCTGCTTCAACTCGCGCAGACGAGAAAGGTTCGAGAGCAGTCTCTCGAACTTGCCCCCGATACGCATATGCTCATACCCATCTTTCTCGTCCGAGTCGGCTGAAACCTCCAGTAGTCTGACAGGCGCTTCCAGAATCGCACGCATCGTGTTATCACGAAGACGCTGGCCATTTGTGACCATCGTCAAGTATGGACATGCCCGGCCTAATTCGCTGATCATTTCACAGAACTTTGGATGCAACGTTGGCTCTCCGTTGCCGACCACGCGGACCCGTTTTAGACCGAATTCCCTGATCTGCTGTACAAGCAAATCGAAAGTTTCTTGCGTCATAAAACCTTGTGTTCGTAGACCCAGCGGGTTCGTGCAGTAGGGGCACTTGAGATTGCAGTAGTTGGTGAATTCGAGCGTCAGGTGCGCTGGTCGGGGACTTTCGGGCAACAGGAAAGTGAAGTGACTGCGCAGCATTGTCGCAACCGGAATGCGTCCCATCGCATTGAAGCCCACCTTCTGATAATACCTATTGCGGTAAGCCAGCCTTGCAATCCGCTTCGTGTTATCGAAAATTGGCTTGCCAGATCTCTCACCTACGAAACAGGAAAGCAAACGCATAACATCTCCACATATACCACCTCAATACTAGATCTGCTGCTTATATTTTGTCGGCGAGCGCTAGAGCAAGTAGGATCAGTCAACTCGTCAGAGGCGGCCCGCTCTCTTGCCTCCCATGGGAAGCATGCTTCCTCTCTATGTTGAGTAGCCACCACCTCTAGTAACAGTATACGGTACCCCAAAAATCGCTGGAAGGCCGGGCAAACATTTTTCTCTACAGATACGCTCTCTTCCTCAACATATGCATGATCTTTGCTCCACTGTTGTTCCTCACCATCAGAGACGGGAAGCGCCCTGAAGTGTCCCCCACCTATCCTTCATCAGCCTGCAAGCGTCCGCGCCACGGCGTCTGCGACAGCCCGCGCAGCAGGAGCAGGGCAGCGACCAGCATCCAGAAACAGAACGCCAGGTCAAGCTCTAGAAAAGCGCTATCGACCATGCCCTGGACCAGAGCCGCAAGCATCCCCGCCCCAACGCCGAGCGTCATCCATTCCAGGTAGGGATCGCCGCCGTCCCTGGATAGGCGCAGGCGTCGCAGGATGCGCGCGAAGAGCCAGAAGAAGAGGGCCAGCAGAGCCACAAAGGCCGCCAGGCCGAAGATGCCCATGCTCACCCATACATGCAGGAACACATTGTGCGGGTGCGACAGGTACGGCTCATCGTGCAGGCCGGTGGAAGCATGCGTACCGGGTATGGTTATAATCCAGTAATGGTGCAACTGGGGGGTATAACAGAGAGTATTGAGACTGTAGTGGCACAGCCAGTTTCCCAGGCCGTAGCCAGCCACGGGATTATCCCGGATCATAGCCAGTGCGCTCTTCCACAGATAGATGCGCTTCGTCAATGTGCTCACGCCGTTTGCGCTCACATGTCTCTCGAAGATAAAGCGCGTGATCGGCCCGTGTAAGAGCGCGATGACCGCGATCAAGGCCACCACAGCGATGATGCCGCCGGTCAGCAGCACCTTACGACTGCGAATGGAGCAGGCCACAATGAAGAGCAGCGCCACCGGGATAGCGGCCCACGCGCCGCCCGATTGACTCTCATAGAGCACAAACACCATCAGCAGACCGAGCGCCAGCGCCAGCAGGCGGGCCCACCAGGCGCCCAGGCGATCGCGTGCCCGGTACCACTGCACAACAATCAGCGCCAGTCCGAGTGGAAAGACATAGTCAAAGAGCAGGCCAATGCTGTTGCCGCTGCCATAGATGGCATCGACACGTAGATCGCGCGCCACGCCGGCCGTGTGGCCCTTGAACAGGATATATTGTATCGCGCCCAGCAGAGCCACGACCACGCCGGTTGCTAGCAACGCGCCCAGCAGGCGCAGCACATCCTGGCGTGAGCGCAGGCAGTAGAGCGCCAGCAACACGTAGAGCAGCGGCTCCAGTATCTCCTCACGGAAATCGCGCAGAGCCACCCGCTGGTCATACGCTACGACGATCGAGAAGGCGGCGGCCAGGCCAAACACGGCCATAGGAATACCCAACGGCCCCAGGCGCTGCCGCAAATCATGCCACGACAGCCAGTAGGTCCAGCGGTGCCGCCACAACAGAGCTTGCAGCAGGGCCACAACGAGACAGACCACCAGCGCGGTCTCGGTAAGACTAAAATCGTAGTGGTTGAAGACTATTTTGGGGAAACCGTAGTAGGGCAGAGCCAGAGGGAGCAACGCAACAGCAAAGGGGAGTCGATACCAGCAGAGCGCCGCGAAGATCAGCAAAAAGGGCAGGGAGACCAGGAAGTTGACATGGAAGAGTTCGCCTGTACCCAGTTTTTCATTGCCAACGATGTAATACAGCGCCATCGAGAGGATCATGCCGGCCTCAATCAAATGATCGTGCCAGAACGGCGCAAGCGCCGTCAGAAAATGCCCTCTCTCCCCTGGCAGTCCTCCAGAACCACCGGGGCTATGATCATTCTCACTAGTCTTCCCTGCTACAGGGGAGCCCACCATAGCAGTGGGTAGATGTACCGGGACATCGTGATTACTCATATGTATTTTACGCAACCTTTGAGTGTAAGATAGTGAGCAGGTGTACTGCGCAGTGTGTTCCTGATTTTTCTACACATACGATAGTAATCGCAAAACGGTGTTGTCTGCATGCATTTTCCAGGGCAGTATAGCAAAATCTGGCTAACGCGTCCAGGGGAGGAGATAGCAAGTGGCCTGGATACAGGACTTTAGCGTACAATGCTCGTATCAATGGTAAAGGAAACATGCCTATGTGGATACCTGGCTCTGCGCTTGTGATAGATCGTCATGTCATCGCCGGCATAAGTATCGCCGGGACGGTATGCGATGTGATGGGCGGGCTGTATCTGGCCTATGACCTGCTCGGAGGCAACAACGGACCGCTGCGTACCTTGACGCGCGTCGTGACATACACGCTCATTTTCTGTGTCGGGTATGGCCTTCCCTTCGGACTGCTTTTTGGCCCGTTGAAGGGTATAGAGCTGGCGCTCGTGGTAGGAGTGGGGCTGGGAGGCATCCTCGGACTGGAGTACACGCACGTCACGGTGGATAGAGCGCGGAATCAACAGCATGCCCATGATCAATGGCTGCCTTTTCTCTTCGGTTTCTTGCGTGGTGTGGTGTTCGGTCTTGCCGGGGGATTGCTCATCGAACCGCTCTTCGGCCTGCTCTTCGGCCTCTTGAGCGGCATTGGTTTAATCACGGTGTATGCCTTCCGGCTCTCACCGAGCGATGCCTACCAGCCTCACGTCAAACCACGCTTGCGACCGCACGAATTGATCGCCTCAGCCCTGCGTGGCATCTCAACGGCTCTCGCAGGCATCATCGCAGCCCTTCTGACGCACGGTGGCGGTGGCGCTTTGGGCTTCGGTCTTACGTTTGGTCTGGTCGCTGGCACCGTCAGTGCCATTGTGAGCATCTTCAGTCCCTTTGTCGAATGGTGGGCCGACCACCTGCCCACGCGGCGCCTGGGCGCCTTTGGCACGATGATCCTCTTGCTTGGCTTGATTCTCCAATCAGTCCAGTACTGGGTGGTTCTGCTGAACGTCGTGGTGCAGTAAGCCGAAACTACTTGCGCTGTGAAGCGTTTCCTGCGATGAGGCCAACTACGAACGCGCCGTGTTCAAGCATAATCAATGGCCAGAAAGCTATGGCCCACACAGGACCAACTTTGCCACTGTAGGAAATCGCCAGGATGGGAGCAAGCGCGAGCGCGCCTGCGTGCCGCAGCAGCTCCATAACCGGTGTGCGCCCATTGTGCCAGTTGCGCGAGAGCGCCTTATTGCCATACCCATAGCGGTAGAGATTTCTGATGAGGCCGCGCAGCGAGGCGGGCGCGCCATAGTGCGTCACGCTCCCCCGCGCAGCCAGTCGTAGTGTGTAGCCGGCCTGAAGCAGGCGAAATGACAGGTCAGCATCCTCGCACCAGGCGCCTTCTCGCTCGCTAAAACCATTGATGTTGAGCAGCGCTGAACGACGAAAAGCCACATTCGCGGTCAGCAGGTAATCAACCTGCCCATGACGCACCCGGTGGCGAAAAAAGGCTGCGGCATTCAAATAACGAGAGACCCACCCCGATCGCGTGACATTGATGAGCGGCCCCCCTACTCCCGCGCTATCAGAGGTGAGAAGCGCCTCTACAAGACGCTCTAGCCAGTCGGCATCCGCGACACAATCTGAATCGATGAAGGCGATAATTTCCGCTCTCGCAGCGCGGATACCAGTATTGCGCGCACAGGCAGGCCCAGCATGAACATTGCGCACGAGCCGGAACGCACCATGCCAGCCCTGGACAACCTCTAGCGCTCGCTCTGCTGTGCCATCGCTAGAGCCATCATCAACCAGAATAATTTCATAGCCCTCTAAAGGATAGGTCTGGACGAAGAGAGACGTGAGACATGCTGCAATGAAATCTACCCGGTTATAGACCGGCACAACGATGCTCACGAATGGCTTTCGCTCTGGGATGACGGAAACCTCGCGTGAAAACATTAACTGGCCCACCCATCTCCTCCTGCTTCATCCATCTGCCAGCGCAGTATACCAATGCACCGCGGCCCCTCTTCCAAGATAGCACAACCTCTTTCAAGACACAAATATACATAAGATATTTATCTGATGGTACTACTAGATATTTTGCCGTAACGCTTATTTATATCATTCTATATATAGATATGTCAGAAAATGTTACCTGTATCTATACAAAACGTTGAACTACTATAGACAGGTGCCATACGTCTAAACATAAGGGTGCGGGAAGATGATAGGAGAAGCGGATGGGTTCTACCCCCACGATAAAAACACGATCACAGCCGATCTATGATTCGAGCCTATCCAGAGGCTCGCTCCTGTATGCTTTCACTGAGCTAATGAGGTATCGTTTCTTGCTCTGGAGCCTGATCATAAAAGACCTGAAAGTTCGTTACAAGCGCTCTTCCCTTGGCTTAGTATGGGTCATGCTTAATCCTCTTTTGACCATGACCGTTCTGGCCGTGGTATTCTCGCAGGTGTTCCAGTACAATATCAAGCATTTCACGGTCTACCTGCTTTCTGGGACACTGCTCTGGAACCTGTATGCGCAAGGCACGACTGCCTCTATGGCCAGTTTGCAGGGGAATGGCCCCATATTGCGCAAGCTCTATGTGCCTCCCAGCGTCTTCGTGGCCTCGGCAATTGGCAGCGCGCTGGTCAATTTTGTTTTTACCCTGGCCCCCTTGCTCCTGCTCGCCCTGGCCGATGGCATCCTGCCCACATGGAGCTGGCTTTTCTTGATAGTGCCGGCGCTCCTTGCGACCCTGTTTAGTCTTGGCCTTGGTCTGATCGTCGCGTCACTTGTTGTGTTCTTTACGGATACCTACGAGATCTATCAGGTGATTGTGATGGCCTATTATTTCCTGACGCCGATTTTCTATCCTGTGAATATTTTGCCTCAACCTCTGCGCGCGCTTGAGCTCTACAATCCCATGTACCTGTTCATAGTGAGCTTTCGCACAGCCCTTATCCAGGACACGCTCCCCAGCCCGGACCAGGTTCTGCCCGCGCTGGCTATCTCGTTGGGCATTTTACTCCTGGGCTGGTTCATATTCACGCGAGTGGAGGATACCTTTGTCTACCATTTCTGAGCGGATGGAGTTTAGCCCTTTACGCCCTCTACCAGCGGAACCCACGGTAGTATTGGCTGACGTTTCTGTCTGCTATCGCGTAGCGACCGAGCGCATCAAGACACTGAAAGAACAACTCATCCGGCGTATCATGGGTCCCAGAGTGAAATCCAGCGAGTTCTGGGCCCTGCGTGCTATCACGCTCACCGTTCGACAAGGTGAAGCCTGGGGCCTGCTTGGAGACAACGGCGCAGGCAAAAGCACGCTGCTCAAGGTGATTGCGCGCGTGCAGAAGCCAACAGAAGGCCGGGTATGGGTCCGTGGCGTGGTCTCTCCCCTTATCGAGTTGGGAGCAGGCTTTCATCCGGAGTTGACCGGGCGCGAGAATATCTTCTTGAATGGCGCCATGCTGGGGTTTTCTCAGCGCCAGATGCAGCAGAAATTCGCGAGCATTGTGGAATTTTCCGAACTGGCGGCCTTTATCGACGCTCCACTACGCACCTATTCAACAGGGATGACCGCCCGGCTTGGATTTGCCATTGCTTCCGACGTACACCCGGATATCTTGATCATTGACGAGGCCCTCTCCGTCGGAGACGAGGCTTTTCAGAAGAAGTGCCTGGCACGTATGAGTGAGTTCAGCACACGAGGCGTCACGCTATTTTATGTCACCCATGCGCTTGATACGCTGCATACCATCTGCCCGCACTCTATCTGGCTGCATGGAGGGCGCATTTGCTATGCCGGGCCAACGCGCGAGGCGGTAGCAGCCTACCGGCGAAGTTTGGAAATAGGGGAAGATAGTAGTCTCGTAGATACGCAGGAACAGCAGATGCAGATTGGACGTGGAGTCAGCGAAAAGAGCACAGGAGAATAGTCGTAGCTACGGCGTTCAGCGATTTTTATGGAGGATGAAGATGATTAACCTACAAGACCCTGATTATGCAAACACGCCAGCGAGCGACTGTCGCCCGGCCTTTCATTATGAGCCATATCAGTATGATACACCCCTTTTGAGCATCATGACGCCTTACTACAACACCGGTGCCGTGTTTCAGGAAACGGTGCGCAGCATCCAGCGCATGTCTTTTGCCCACTGGGAGTGGATCATTGTCGATGATGGCAGCACCACACCTGAGAGCCTGGCCCAATTGGAGTGCCTGCAAGCAAGAGAGCCACGGGTGCGCGTGCTTCACCAGGCCAACGGCGGCCCGGCGGTGGTGCGCAATCACGCGGCGCGAGAAGCGCGTGGGCGTTACCTTATGCAGTTAGATAGCGATGATCTCATCGAGCCAACATTCGCGGAAAAAGCGCTCTGGGTTTTGGAAACCCAGCCACAGTTTAGCGCCTGCGGTGCCTATGATGTGTCCTTTGGCGCGAAGAACTACACCTGGGCTCACGGCTTTCAAGAGTATGAAAAGAGCGTCGCAGAGAATATGATGACAAACCACGCGGTGATACAACGAGACGCTTTTTTCGCTGCCGGAGGGTATGACGAGCGGATCAGCTACGAGCACGCGGACTGGGATTTCTGGCTGAACATGGCGGAAGTTGGGCTGTGGGGCTATACTATCCCGGAATACCTCGTATGGTATCGTATCCAGGAGAAATCCCTCCTCATGGAGATCGAGGGCAACAAGAAACGCGCTAGCGCTTTTCGCGCCTGGCTACAAACAAAACATCAAGGACTTGCTGAACGCTTTCCGCATCCACTCTGGATCTCAAGTATGGATATCCCTCATGCCTCAATTCCTGAGAAGATACCTTTGAGAAACTCTTTGGGAAAGCCCGCAGCTATCACGCGTGTCCTATTCCTGGTTCCCTGGCTGACAATCGGCGGCGCCGACAAATTCAATCTTGATCTTATGAGGTCACTCTCCAAATGCGGCTACGAGTTCACTATCGCAGCTACCCTCAGATCGACTCATCCCTGGCTGCATGAGTTTACCAGCATCACGCCCGATGTTTTTTGTCTTCACCAGTTCCTCCATTACGCCGATTATCCACGCTTTCTCAATTACCTGATCCAATCGCGCCAGATCGATGCGCTGCTCATCTCCAACAGTGAACTGGCATACTCGCTCATGCCCTTTCTGCGGGCCCAGCACCCGAACCTGGCCATGCTTGATTATACGCACCTCGAAGAGGACCAGTGGAAGAATGGGGGCTATCCACGCATGTCTGTGCAGGCAGGCACGCAGTTGGACCTGCATATCACCAGTACCCAGTATCTCAAGCAATGGATGGCTGCGCGGGGAGTTGATCCTGAGGGCATTCAGGTCTGCCATACCAACATTGATGCCAACGAGTGGTCCCCTCAAAGCTACGATAGTGCCACTATTCGTAAGCAACTGAGCATCCCAGCAGAGACCCCCGTTATCCTCTTTGTTGGACGCGTGACTGCTCAAAAACGTCCTCTCGTCTTCGTGAAGATCATGCAAGAACTCGTGGCCCGCAATCCACATTGTATCGCGCTCATCGTCGGCGATGGCGAAAAGCTCCCCGCTATGAAGGCGTGTGTGAAAAAGAACAGCTTGGAACAGCATATCCGCTTCATGGGCGCTCTGCCTAATAAGCAAGTGCGTGAGGTGATGGCAGTCAGCGATATTTTACTCCTGCCAAGCGCAAGCGAGGGACTGGCCCTTGTTTTATTTGAATGCATGGCCATGGAAATGGTCCCGGTCGCGGCGGACTGCGGAGGCCATCCGGAACTGGTCACTCCTGAATGCGGCTTCCTCATTCCTCAAAGCGAACAGGAGATTGCGGAATACGTTCGTATTCTTCACCAGTTGCTTGCTAACCCGCAGCAGCGACAGGAAATGGCCCGGAACGCGCGGCAGCGTATTAGCGAGCATTTCGACTTGCAAGAGATGGCTGCTGGTATGGAAGAGGCCTTCCGCCAGGCTCGCCAGCATGCCAGAACCAGACCATCCACAACGGGCGATCTCGCGCTGGCCTACCAGACGGCCCACATAGCCATCGAGTATATGCGTATGACCGAACTGGCCGAGTGGCTCTGGAGCGAGCGAGCGACCATTCCTCTCTGGCAGGCAGCGCGGCGTGTAAGGGAGGCTCTCTTACCTATCGGCTCACAACGCTACAACGTATACAAACGCTTCCGGCAGGCCCTGCGCTGGTCTGGGCGCCTGGTACGCCGTATCAACGCTCGCTTTTCAGGCAGGCCCCAACAGCCGGCTGCTGGTGTAATTCAGCAGCTTGAAGTTAGCACGAATGAAGATGAACACATTCCTATACCTGTAAGCAGTGCAAGGTAATCTCTGCAAATAAAAGGAAGGAGATGCAGGACATGATCAGTAATCGCTACGCCAGAGATTGGAGCACGTATAGCCAGCAGTGGGAGCAGCGCTACAGTTCTGCTTATGATTATTTGGGCGATGAATGGAACAGCGGAGGTGGACTCTGGGACCGCGATGACTCTTACTTCAGCATGTACGCGGAACGCTGGCTGCGACCGGACCAGACAGTTCTGGAGATCGGGCCAGGTGGGGGGAAATGGACAGTGCGGCTTGCCTCCAAAGTAAAACGGGTCATTGTGCTTGATGTGGCCGAAGAGATGCTGGATCGAACTCGCCAGCGCTGTGAGAAGCTCGGCCAGACAAATATTGAATACATTCTGGGAAATGGGCAGGATTTTCAGCCAGTAGCCGACGAGAGCATCAACTTTTTCTTCAGCTACGATGTTTTTGTGCATATCGCGCCTGAAGATAGCTGGCCCTATACGCAAGAGATGGCGCGCGTCCTTGTACCGGATGGAGTTGGCATCTGTCATTATGCTAACGATGCCACTTCGCAAGCCTGGGACCGCATTGAGCAGAACAATGATTGGTATCGCTTCGGGGCCCATACGCTCGGACAGTATTATTACTACAGTCCGCTGACCCTGCAAAGGATGTACGAGCACTGTGGCCTGCGTATGCTAGAACAGCACCTGGAAGCTTACAACTGCACCTGTGTTTTTAGCAAACCTTCAATCAGCATGGCTCCCCAGTTAGAATCGCTCCTGAAGCAGCTAATCAGCCAGCAAGCAAATGATGCTGAGGCGCGTGCGGCTATTGTAACAGCCTTGCGATCTTTGCCAGGGGAGCTTGGGCAGAGATTGGATAAGGTGCTGGCAGAAGCCGGAGGGGAAGAGGAATATTATAAGAGGATCTATTACGCGGCACTGATCAGGCAGATCTGGCGAGGAATGTAGTCTGGCATGGGCAGGTCCACGAAGCGCCATCTACAGGCGCGGGTTCGTGTCTTTCACGGAATATATTGACAGGAGATAGCAAAAGATGAAGACGGTCATCGTTACCCCCCAGATCCCTATTGCCTACGAGTGTGGGGGGATCGGGACATATGCCTGGCACTTCGCGCGCCTGTTACGCGAGGCTGGCGAGGAGGTCCACGTTATCTTTACCTACCCTGAACAGAGGCCTGCCACAGACTGGCTCCCCTCATGGGAGAAGTTGGGGATTACCGTCGCTTCGCTCCAGCCCTATGGCACGGTGCTTGCTGTTCCCAATGGCTATGACCGGCAGATCAGGATTGCTGAGCTAGCCGCCGATGCTATTCCTCTTGATGCCGATGTCGTCTATTTCGCCGATTGGGAAGCCAATGGCTTCCATTTCGTTCGCCGTCGTCGCTACATGCCACGCCCCCTCCCCGTGGCTGTTACTGTCCTGCATGGTAACACGCGCTGGAGCCGTCAGGGTGTGGCATGGTGGGCTGCTGATCAAGAGGTCCTGGCACAGGAATTTCGCGAGAGCTACGTCGCCCGCTACAGCGATTTCGTCGTCTCCCCCAGCCGCTACATGGTGAACTGGGCCAGGGACAACAGGTGGATGCTGCCATCAGGAGAGAGAACCCGGGTTCTAGCGAATCCTTTTCTTCCCGACCCGGCCTTAGTAAGCATTGAGGTTGAACCGGCCAACGCCTTTGAGCGCCTGGTCTTCTATGGTCTCCTGGACAAACGCAAAGGCATCGACTTGTTCATCGGCGCCCTCGGCGCCTTGCAGGGCAGGCCCTGTATGCGGTCCATCAAAGAAATCGTCCTGCTAGGAGGCCGGGGACACAACGTTTATAAAGAACCGGACGATCTCGTTCGCCTTTTACAAACGGAAGTGGGAGATGGTATCACAGTCGAAGCTCGCACGACCCTCGCCTCTTATGAGGCCCAGGCGTACCTGGCCGCCAACAACTCTACCACCCTCGTCGTCGTGCCCAGTCGCCTGGAAAACCTGGGCTACACCATCGTTGAAGCTTCCTTAATTCCCGGACTCAACTTGATCTGTTCCAATACCGGAGGTACCTCCGAAATCCTGGGGCCGCGCGGGCCGAGGCAGATGTTTGCTCCCGATCTCAAGCATCTGACCAGCACACTAGAGGAGTGGCTCCTGAGTGGACCGCGTGATACCGCGCAGATGGGACACTACGACTGGCAAACTGCCAATCAGTGCTGGCTGGCTTTTCACGAGCAGGTCTGTGACCATGCCCGCACATTGCAGCGTACACCGGCACAACGGACGCCCACCGCAGCGGTGATGGCCGCAACACCTGGCGTCAAAAAATCGGTGGATGTTTGCATCACCTATTATAATCTGGGCGCGTATTTTCCCTATCTGCTCGAATCGCTTGCGCAGCAGACGACCCAGGACTTCAATGTGATCCTCATCAATGATGGCTCGACCGATGCTGCCTCGATAGCGGTCTTTGAGCAGATGCGCCAGCAGTATGAGCGCGAGCACTGGCAGTTCGTCTCGACCGGGAACCAGGGACTCTCGGCAGCCAGAAACCTGGCTGTCTCCCTGGGAAGCGCGGAATACCTCTGCTTTATGGATGCTGATAATATCGCCGCGCCTCACATGCTTGAACGCTTCATTGCAGCCATCAGGTATTCGGGGGACGATTGTCTGACATGCTACATGGAGGTCTTCGAAGGTGAAGGAAGACGTTGTACAGCAAATGGTCTAGTAAAGTCGCCACTTTTTCAATTTACATCGCTGGGTAACTGCCTGGCATTAGGCGTTTTAAATAATCCGTTTGGTGACGTGAACTGTATTATACGCCGCTCGGTCTTCGAGGCACTCGGCGGCTTCACCACCGACCTTAGCCCTTTGATTACCTTTGAAGATCGCGAACTATTTATCAGGCTGTCGATGGCCGGATACACACTGGATGTCATCCCTGAGTTCCTCTATTTCTATCGTTATCGCCAGGATAGTATGGTACGTACTACCGATCCTTTGCTGAACGAGAGCCGGGTGATACGCCATTACATGGAGAAATTACGACCCCTTGGCCTTGAAGACCTGGTCTCTCTGGCTCTGGGATCACGCTATCGTATAGAAGAGCACATCGCCGCATGGAACGAGTTGAAAGCCTGGACCGATCACCAGCAGAGTGTCATCGAGGAACAGCAAGCGCAGCTCAACACCTGGCATGAGCTGAAAGCCTGGGTTGATCACCAGCAGGCACGGATCGCAGAACTGGAAGCAGAAATGGCAACTATGAGTACCAGGCTCCTCGCGAACTATGTCCGTTCCCTGAGACAACGCCTCTTGCCCATCGGATCGCAGCGCTATGAAGTGTACAAGAGCTTGCGACAGAGTATGCGTTGGCTGAGACCCAGCAGGCCCAATACAGCATGATTCGTATTCTTTACGTCGTTGACTCGCTTATGGCAGGGGGCATCGAGTCGCAACTGGTGGAGTTGGCAATCGGGTTGGATCGCACGCGCTTTGAGCCACACATCCTCTGCCTCTATGGGCCGCGCACGCGAGACCTGCACTTCGCGCCAGCCGTCCGCGCTGCCGCTATCCCGCTGTATACTTCCGACCTGGGAGGGAGCGTCTGGGACAAAGGACGTGGTATGCTCCATATTATCGCGACGGCACAGGCTTTACATCCACAGCTTATCCAGGCCGAGGGCTACCACGCGAACCTGCTGACCCGCCTGGCTGCTCCCTGCCTGCCAGCAATTACGCTCATCGGCTCGGTGCGCGGTATGCATAGCGCGAAACAACTTTTCTACGAGCGGCTCAGCCACCGCCTGTGCCGGGTGCTGGTGGTGAATGGGCCACACCTGAAGGCGATGCTCAGCGAGCGCGCCGGTGTGCCAGCGTGCAAAGTCTGCTTTATCCCGAATGGCATTGCCACCCGGCGGTTTTCCCAGTCACGCGATGCTAACCTGCGCCAGCGCATCGCCCCCGACTGCCAGCGCGTCTTCGCCAGCCTGGGACGTATCTCGTTCGAGAAAAATATGCATTGGATCGCCGAGGGCTTCGGACTGCTCAAGCGGCAGCAACGTCTTCCCAGGAGCGTGCGCTGCTTCATCGTCGGGCCGGTGCAGGATGCCACGGCGAAGCAGGCCCTCGATGCCGCTATCCTACGAGATGCTCTGGGGGAGACGGTCATGTATCACGCCGGAACGCCCCACCCTGAAGATTACTACCACGCCTGCGATGCCACGATTCTTTATTCTCCCGCCGAAGGGTTACCGAATGTTTGCCTGGAATCTCTCGCGGCGGGACGCCCCGTGATTATTTCTGCCGAGGCCAACGCCGCCAACGTGATAGAACATGGCATCACGGGCTGGGTTGTACCGGCGCACAATAGACAGCTTCTGGCGGAAACGCTGCACACGGTCATTACCCTGCCAGCATCTGCTCTGTCAAAGATGCGCGAGGCGTGTGTGCAGCGTGCCCGCGACTACCAGGTTGAGATGCTGGTACAACGCTATACGGGCCTGTACGAGGCATTAGTGCGTGGTGCCCCTTTGCGCTTAGATGAAAAAGGCGCATCTATGTCTTTCTTACTACAAGAGAGGTACTTATAGATGGATACTGGGTAGGAGGAGATGGTGTGCTTGTTCCTGATCTGACGCGCTCGGAGAAGCGCTCAAAGTCAGCAACGTATCTCATTGGCGCCGGGCTGTGCGCCTCGTGCGCCCTTTTCTTTTTCCAGCATCGCTCACCAGCTTCGCTGTGGTTGCTGGTCGTGGCTGCCTTGCTTGCCTGGCTGTGCCTGGATCTCGCTGTGGCGCTACTACCCCTCACCTTTCCCTACTATCACGACCTTCTCCCGCTAGTGGCTGGTGGCTCGCGGGCTTTTTCGCTCAACGAGTTGGGAATATGCATTTGCGTAGGAGCTGCACTTCTGCGCTTTCTTCTCTTGCCTGAGGAGTGGCAGGTTACCAGAGTCTGGGTTCAGAACCTGTTGCAGCAAGGGCGTCCCATGTTCCTGGCAGCTCTATTGTTGTTCCTCGGCACCTCCCTCGCGCTCCTGGTCTCTCCGGATAGGCCTGAGAGCCTGCATGCCTATCGCCAACAGATCATCGAGCCGCTCCTGTATTTCCTGCTCGTCCTGTGCTATATCCGAACGCGCGCTGACGTGGCGCGCATTTGTGGATCGTTGATCATCTCCGTCGTTATCGCAGCCTGCCTTGGTATCGCCCAGGGGCTTTTCCACATTACCACTGGTCTGCTTATTGTAAGTACAACCACCTTCCGGGTTGATGGGCCGTATCCTGGCCCCAACAGCCTGGCTTTCCTGTTCGACCGAACTCTGCCGATTCTCCTCGCGTTGCTCCTTCCTGGTGTGTTCCGGCGTCCAACCTCCCGTGGTTCTGCATGGCGCGACCCCTTGTGCTGGGGGTATCTTGTGGCGCTGGTTCCCCTCGTCTGGGCCCTCTATTGGACCGATTCACGGGGGGCCGAAGTGGCGCTCCTGGCCGTCTTCTTGCTGCTCTTGATCTTCGAGGCGCGTCACCGGCTTGTGGTACTCGTTGCTGCGGGCGTGGGTGCCATAGGCATGGGGCTGTTCTGGTCACGTGTCATCCACCTTTTCAACGTACCAGGGCATGGGCTGCTTTCCGAACGGCTGCTGCTCTGGAAAGCGGGCTGGCTTATGATTCGCGATTCTTTCTGGCTGGGTAGCGGCCTGAACAGTTTCAACACGCGCTACAGGCCCGACGAGCCCCGATCCTACGCGCTCAAGGCCCTGAACGGCCAGGCCTTCCCTGCGGACTATAATTCGAATCTTTTGCACCCCCACAATTTCTTGCTCGACTTCTGGATCTCCTCTGGACTGTCAGGAGTGCTTGCCCTTGTCTGGCTACTCTGGGCCTTCGCGGCGATCCTTGTGCGCACCTATCGCTTATGCGCGGGGCTACGGCAAGGGAATGTGCTGCAGCGACTCCTGATCGGCATCGCCGGGAGCATGCTTGCTGGTCTGATTCATGGTCTGGTTGATAACTTCTATTTCGCGCCTGACCTGGCAATGATATTCTGGCTCTTCATGGGAGTAGCCCTGGTCGTGCAAAACATCGCCCGGCGCGAGCAGGACGCTGGCACAAGGGATTCATCTGCCCAGCAACAGGTGTAGGCGCTCGTTGAGCGCGGCTGTCAGCCGATCATAATCAAAGTGTCTCTCCACATAGTGGCGCCCTCGTTGCCCCAACTGCCTGGCAACTTCAGGATGCTCTTTGATATACAGGATCGCGCAGGCGAGTGCCTCTGCATCTTCCGGTTCGATAGAGAGTGCCGCTCCTGCCTGTTGCTCCGCTACTTTGCATGCTTCTCCCCTGGCACTCAGCAGCATTGGACGCGCGCATGCCATGATTTCAAACATCTTCAGGGGCAGGGTGGTTTCAAGCAAGGGCACCTTACGCATAGACACAAGGCAGACGTCGGCCGCTGCCAGAAGAAGGGGCATGCGGGTATGGGGCAATGGGTCCAGAAACAACACGTTTTTCAGCTCGTGCGTGTGCGCATATGCTAGCAGGCGTTCTTTCTCTTCGCCATCTCCGACGAAAACAAAACGGATGTCTCTGTCATTTCGCAGGCGTTCGGCGGCGGCGAGGATACTCATCAGGCTATGCGCCAGGCCATGCGTCCCGGCATAGAGCACGGTAAACCGCTCATCCCATCCAAAGCTGGCCCGAGCTTCGGCCTGTGGCAAAGGGCGAAACCGCGCGCTATCTACCCCGTTCGCCAGGAGATAGATCTGTTCTGGAGGAAGCCCCCGTTGCATGAGGAGATTGCGCACCCCCTCCGCCACCACCCAGACGAGGCTGGCTTGCCGGTAGCTTGACCACTCCAGCCATGTAGCCAGCTTGATGAAGACGCTATTGCGCAATACCCCGAATTGGATGGCGGACTCGGGCCAGAGATCGGCAACCCAGAAGATGAAGGGACAGTGCTTTTGTCTGGCAAGGATGCGACCCGCGATGATATTGAACAATGGCGGTGAGCCTACGATGATCACATCTGGATGGCCAAGGCTTTTCCCACCTAGAAACGGGGCCAGGCAGCCGAAGGACAACTGCGCTAAAACACGGCGCAGGAAGCCTTTATTCGCACTGATATAGCACCACACACGAATCACCCGTACACCATCCAGCAACTCCTCACGTAGGAGTCGATCTCGATATGCAGGTGGCACAATACCGCTAGGATAATTAGGCATCGTTGTCAACACGGTCACTTGATGGCCCAACTGTACTAAGCGCTGTGCTGTCTCGCTCACACACACTGCCGCCGCAGCCTTCTCTGGTGGATAATAGCGAGAAATGAAGAGTATTTGTAATCGGTTGTTTTTCCCCGTCAACGTAGCAACCCCACTAACTTATCGATGTAGCCAATCTATTAAGGGAGACGTTTTAGTCTGCCAGGAGTAACGTGTGTCTCCATTTTCCGATTTTTCTTACCCATAGTGGCAGAGGCGAAGGCCCCTCTTCATCATATACTTGAGTTTGGCAATTTTATGGAGGAATACGGCTTCTTTATATATCTAACTATTGACAAAATTATGCGTGCTTGCTATTATCGGCATCATCAGTAGCGTTTATTAGATATGTCTTTATCTTGCCCTGCTTGAGTAGAACCGCAGCCATCGCCTCTATTCAAATGACAGGCGCCTTAAATGAAAGCACGAGGACTGGACGCAATGTATTGCGTCCCTACGGGTCGGGAAGGAGGGCTCTCTTCATGTATCCACATCCCCCACGTCTACCAGAAATAACGCAGGAACATGCCATAGCCCAGGCGAGCAGACGCAAGGGCAAGAGTCCCCTGGCATGGTGGTATCGTCACACCACAGCCGAAGAATCAGAGCGAGACATCATCCCTCGCGGCCAGTTGGCCAGCTTAATGCTCCTTCTCACACTCATCGTTTCCATCGCATTCATCCCCGCCGCTCTTACCAGTGATAATCTGCATGTTGTGCCGCCGGTCATTGCCCTGTTTGTGTTTACCTTTATTGGGATAGCGCTCAATAGACGAGGCAAGACGACCTATGTGGGCATCTTGCTCATAGCAGCGGTTGACGCCGCGCTGGTGTACACACTGCTGACCTATGCCCATTTCGTCTTGCCGCAAAATGCTGTTCCGATTTATGATATGTTCGTGCTCGCCGATATTATTGCGGTCTCTCTGCTGCCTATTCGCAGCATTTTCTTTGTCTCGTTGGTCCATAGTCTATTCATGTGCGCTGATATCGCCTTGCAGCCGCACACACCCGATCTACAATTGCTTGTGGACCAGACCTCCTATAGTTTCATGGTGCGTCCCCTGACGATCCAGATTGTGGTCGCACTGATCACCTATCTGTGGGTACGCACAACCATCAAGGCGGTCCAGCGCGCGAACAAGGCCGAGCTGATTGCTGACCTTGAGCGCACCATCGCCGAGCAGAAAAGAGAGTTGGATGAGGGGGTGCAGCAACTGCTCTATACGCTGGTGCGTGCGGCGAACGGCGATCTACAGGTGCGTACACCTCTCGCTCAGGAGCATGCGCTCTGGCAGGTAGATATCGCGCTCAACACCTTGCTCGCCCGCCTGCAACGCGCTAACGTAAGCGAAATCGAGCTGCAAAGGATCAGAGCGGAACTGGGACGCCTCATTTACATGGCGCGGGAAGCCAAAGGGAAGCGCACGATGCTCTGGTTCAGGGGGAGCGGAACCGAACTCGATCCGTTAATGGGCGAGCTTCAGGGCTGTTATATCATTCAATCTCCTACAGGCCAACAGAGAATGTGAGGCCTGCATTCTATTGAGATCACCGTTCGTTTTGCACCGCCGTTGCCGTCTGTATCGTGTTAGAGATAAAGGGGGCAACGAGCATGAGGCAGGAGCCGTATACCCAAACAGGCGCGTGGCGACCACTCGCGGCGAGGCTACAGAGTCTCTCCTTTCGCGAGCAACTCGTGGTGCTATTGCAGGCGAGTCGCCACCTCCCCAATCGGGAGAAAATGGCCATTCGCAGAACGGCAGGCCTGCGCGTTTTGAAGGCCCACGTCTTCCCCGTCCTCCTGCGCGTGCTGCTCGAACATGTTCTCAAAGCCATCCTGGCATCCGGGGTGTCGGTAATCATCGTGCTGATTTGCCTGCTGCTGCTGGCCTGGATCGATCAGGTGAACGCCAGGGCGGTGCTGCCGGTGCTGGTGGGCGTGGTGGCTCTGGCGGCAGGGTTTGTGATCTCGGAGCTCGTTGAACTATGGGAAGAGATTCACTCCTATATCCGCAAAACCGTGTCACGAGAAGAGCGCGACGCGCTGCTGCAAGCAGTGGAGGCCCTCAATGAGGAGGAGAGGGTGGTGGTGCTGCGCGGGATGAGCGTCACGCTCTCGCGCCGAGAAACGGGTAACCCCATCATTGCAACACTGCTCATCTGGCCAGCGATGTTGCTGGCCGCCGGTCTGCTCATCGGCCTGATTATGCTGGTGAGCGCGTTCCTGCCCCCGCTCGGTGGGCTGCCGGCGGCGCTTCTCCTGATCCTGACGGCTACTCTGGCCTTTCTCGCGGGACTACTGGTACCCAGGTTCGTGCAGGGCCGCCTGGCCGCTCGCAAGAATGGAGCGAGGGTCGGCACGCTTTAGATCGTAAACGAGCGGCGCCGATATTGCCTTACGCTTTGTTCACGATTTTCACGGAACCATGCCCTGCACGCTAGCGATACGTTGCTTAGTGCTTTTTTTCTAGGACCGTAAACTATCCTTGATGAGTTTGGCCTCAAGATCGGCGAGATAGGTACCCGGGTCTCTGCGAAAGCGCGATTGCTTACAGCGACTTTCCTGCCGAAACGAGACTTGGGCCCGGAGGTCT
>JALYTT010000311.1 GCA_030854145.1 Chloroflexota bacterium
GCCACGCCCTACGGATTCGCCCTGCAAGCGCTTTTTTTGTCTTACGTGTACGCCTATGAGGCAAGCCACGCCCTACGGGTCCGCCCGCTTTTCGCTTCTTTCTGTCTTACGTGTACGCCTATGAGGCAAGCCACGCCTCTACGGCAAGACCATGACGCGTTTAGTGTGTGATCCCGCGTCGCATGGCCAGCGTACCCAGCAGCAGCGCAGCCACGGCGGTCAGCCCCAGCACGGTGACATCGAGGCCGAGCTGATCGGACGAGTTATAGAACAGGGCCATTTGTAGGGCGTGGGTGCCGTAGGTGAGCGGGATAAAGGCGGCAATGTTTTGCAGCCAGGTTGGCTCGAAGGCCAGCACGCCGACGCCGCCCGCCAGGAAGAAGAGGTAGATGGCGACGTTGATCGCGATGGGAAAGACCGGTTGCAGGCGGCGTAAGAGCGCGCCGAGCGCTACCCCCAGGCCCGAACTCATCAGAGCCACCAGCGTCAGGATCAGCAGCGTTGTCAGCCAGTAGATGCCCGTCGGCTGTACCCAGCCCAGCAGGTCGCAAAGCACCAGCACCAGCAGCCCCAGCAGCAGGGAGACGGCGAAACCGGCCAGCACCTTGCCCACGATGATCGCGCCTCTGGGCATAGGCGAGAGCAGCAGCTCCTTGACCGTGCTCGACTCCCACTCGCGCGCCGTTGCCAGGCTCCCGTTGATCAGTCCACTGATAGTGAGCAGGAGCATGATCGTGGGCAGGATCGTATACTGGAACAGTTGGACATCGTGTTGCCGCAGGTCGGTTTCGTGGACAGTCACCTTGATCACGCTGGAACTCCCCTGGGCCTGGTAATACTGTGTGATGGCATCGGGTACGGCGCGGCGTAGATCGTTCGTGAAGTCCAGGTTCAGGTTATTGACGGTGACATCGATAGGCGCGTTCTGGTGAGCCTCCACGCGGCGGGTGAAATCGGCGGGAATGGTGATTATCGCCACCACATCCAGGTTGTTCAGCAGCGCCCGTGCCTGGGACGCATCTGTGTCGCTGATGCGGAAGACATCGGCCTGGTGAATAATCTGCGCCATCTGTACGCCCCTGGTTCCCATATCCTGGCTGACCAGGGCCACAGGACTGCGCCCGACCGCCGCGGCTCCCAGCGCTTGCACTGCCAGAAAGCCCAGCGATGGGGCCAGTGTCGCGAAGATCGTCAGTGGTTGATGCAACCAGACGTTCAGGTCTTTTCTGAGCAAGGCCCAGAGCGGGCGAAAAAAGGCGGTGAAGCCTGACATATATTTCTCCTCTTGCTTCATTGTTCATCGTGCGCAACGGGTGAACCCATTTAGTGGGTTACCGCACTGCGGCGTAGCACAATACTGGCTAGAATGATCGTGCCGACGGCGTAGCCGCAGAGTATCAGCGCGTTGACGCCGGTGCCATAGGTGTTCAGGTCGAAGTTATGGAACGCGTGTTGCTGTAACACAATGGCATAGTAGACGGGAAAGATCTTTGCCAGCACCTGGATCGCCGGCGTATTGAACGAGATCGGCCCGAACGCTCCGCTTAAGAAGAATAGGGGGATCGATAACCCGATAGAGAGCGCGATGACGGGCATGCGGCTTTTCAGGAGCGTGCCCAGCAGGACGCCCAGGGCCAGGAAGATGATGAGCGTCAGCAGCATAAAGCCGACGACTTCGCCCCAGTTGACGGGCCAGACCTGAAAGACGAGGAGCATGACCAGCAGCAGCAGGACCACCGAGATGGCGCTGATAGCGAAGGCGCCCAGGAGCTTGCCTGTCAAGATGGCCCAGCGACTGGCGGGCGAGAGGAGCAGTTCTTTGATGGTCGCGTTCTCCCACTCGTGCGCCGCCGCGCCGCCGGATTGTAACAGGCCACCGAGCATGAGGCCGATCACCAGGATCGAGACCGTCAGGTAGGGGATGTAGCCGGTATCGTGCGGCTGGAGGTCCAGTTCATGCGGCGTGACCGTTACCAGATTGGGGAAGGCCTTGGCGTAGAAGCTGGTGATCGAGAGCGGCACCGCGCGCCGGATGTCGTTGGTAAAGTCGGTATTCAGGTTATTGATTTTGACATCCACCTGCACCGGCTGGTTTTGCTGGATGCGCGCATCAAAATCGGCTGGGATCGTCACGATGGCCACAATCTTGCCGGCCTGGATCAACTGCTCAGCATCACTGGCGTTGGTGATGCGCAGGCTAAAGGAATGGGCCTGGCTCATCGCGGTATAGAACTGTCGCGCGTAGGGTCCCTGGTCGTTCATCACAACCGCGGTTGGCGCGAGGCCGCCGGAGATCACGAAGAGGCTCATCAGAATCAGGAGATTGATGGGTACAAGGATCGTGATAATCGTCGCGACGCGTTCACTCAAGGCGCTCTTGATGTCCTTTTTCATGCAGGCCCAGATGACGCGCAGGTCGTAGGTTATTGCGTGCATAGTGCTGTTCCTTCCTAATCTCTGAGCGCTGTGCCAGTCAGGCGCAGGAACACCTCGTCGAGCGTTGGCTCGCGCACGGCAATATTACGGATATCGCCCTCGCGCGAGAGAATATTGATGATCTGCGGCAGCAGGTTGCCTGTACCCTGGCTGGTGACCTTCAATTGAACGCCATCCTGAGCCACCTCTGTGACGCCTGGCAGCGCGCGTATGTCGTCGCCTGACGCGCTGGGCTGTGTGGTCTCCAGCTCGATGACGCTGCCGCCATAGATCTGCTTGAGGTGCTCAGGAGTATCCACGGCGATGAGCTTGCCGTGATCGATGATCGCCATGCGGTCGCAGAGGGCCTGGGCCTCTTCGAGGTAGTTGGTGGTGATCAGCACAGTCTTCCCCTGGTCGCGCAGGGAGATGATATAGTCCCAGATGACGCGCCTGGCCTGCACATCTACTCCCAGCGTCGGCTCGTCGAGGTAGATCAGGCTCGGATCGTGCAGCAAGGCCCGACCAAGCGCCAGGCGGCGCTTCATGCCGCCGGAGAACGTGCCTACGCGAGAGTTCTTGCGGTCCAGGAGTTGCACCAGTTCAAGCATTTTGGTGATGCGCTCCTTCTTTTCGCGCCGGGGAATGCCGAAGAGGTCGGCGTGAAAGTCCATGTTTGTCCAGGCGGTGAGTTCCTCGTAGAGCGCCGTCTCCTGCGGCACCGAACCCAGGATCTGGCGGACCCGGCGCGTGTTGTGGCGGATATCGTAGCCCATGACTTTAACTGTGCCGCTGGTCGGTGTGCTCAGACCGCTGATCATATTGATGGTCGTCGTCTTCCCCGACCCATTGGGCCCCAGGAGGCCAAAAATCTCCTCCTGCTGTACTGTGAGCGAGAGGTGGTCCACGGCCTGGAATGTGCCGAAGCTCTTACACAGATCGCTTATCTCGATAGCGGGGGGGCTGGTCCCGCCGCCTGGCTCGGTAGTAGCTGCTACCTGCATACTATCTTTACTCATGAGTCTCTCTTTTCTGACGCGATCAAGCGCGCCCCTATAGAAGATATGTTTCGCGGGAGGACGCGAAAAGCGTCCTATTCCTCCCTGGCTGGATCACGCTCCTCAGAGGCAAACCAGCCATGTTGGCTAAGAAAATTGAAGCGAGGAGTGCTCTTACCAGGCGTCTCGGCCGAGACGTTTGTCATGATGCGTCGTAGCTTGGAGCGCAGATCACGCATCTCTGTCTCGGAAAAACCCCGTGTCAGGGTCTGTGAGAAGGCTATGACCGCCGCTGGCAGGAACTGCATGATATCGCGTCCTTCCTCTGTGAGGAAGACCTTGACTAAGCGACGGTCCTGGAGATCATGCCGCCTCTCCACCAGACCATTTTGTTCAAGGCGTTTCACTACACCCGTAATCGATGGGGCGTCGAAGCCGCGTTTCTGGCTCACGGTGCCAATAGTCAATCCATCGTTTTCATGCAGGAGAATCAGGATTCCCCACTGCGGCGGGGTGATTGCGTATGGCTTGTTATGTTCCTGGCAGCAGACCTTCAAAGCTTCAGCGAAGGCATAAGCTACGCTGAGATGAGCGTAGAAAAGCAGGAAGCCTGGATTGTCATCCAGTTGAAAATCCATAGATGGACCTCTTTCAAATGTTAGTGCGCTAATATTTAGCGCACTAAATTTTAGCATGGTAAATAATTACCATGAGGAAGACGATTTGTCAAGGCTTTCTCCAGAGGCATCTCGTTTCGTGTGTTTGTCGGGTGGGGACCTCACATATCTTCGTCATCCTCATGACCCTGATCCAGGGCGTAGAGGCGCTGCATATAGCGGTCGCGCAGTCGCTCGGAGAGGGCCAGTCCGCTGCCGCCGTGGTGCAGCATGGTGATCTCGGCCATGATGCAGAGGGCGATCTCTTCGGGTGTGCCGCCGCCGAGATTAAGGCCGATGGGGGCGCGGACGCGGGCCAGTTTCTCGGCGGGGATACCTTCCTGGTGCAGCAGCTTGAAGACGGCCCACACGCGGCGCTGGCTGCCGATCATGCCGATGTAGGCGGCGGGAGAGTTGATGATGGCACGCAGGCCATGGACATCGTGGGCGTGGGCGCGGGTGACGAGCACGATATGTGTGCGCGCTGTGATGGGATAGGTGCGCAGGACCGCCTCGATATTCCCGACCAGGATCTGTTTCGCGCCGGGGAAGCGCTCGTGGCTGGCGAACGACGCGCGGTCATCGGTGACGCTTACCGAGTAGTTCATCAGGTGCGCCATAGCGGCGAGTGGGGCGGCGATGTGGCCCGCGCCAGCGATCAGTAGCACCGGTGGTGGCACAAAGGGCTCAATGAAGATCTCCATCCAGGCATTGGCAGGCCCCGGCACTTTTTTGGTGTGTGGCTTGCCGGCGGCAATCGCCTGCTGTGCCGCCAGTTGCAAGTGAGCTGTCAGGGCATCGGGGGCCGAGGGAGGATCGAGAAGGCCCAGCGTTGTGCCGTCCTCGTGGATGAGCATCTGTTGCCCGACGCAGGGTCGCCACGCGCCGGCGGCTGCGACGATGGTGGCCAGGACGACTGCGCGCTCGCCATCGAGCGCTGTGGCGATGGCGGCAGCATAGTCTTGCATAGCGGGTTGCCCTGCATGAGGGGCATTGAACCAGGGCTGGATAAAGACATCAAAGATGCCGCCGCAGACGCCCTGGCTCTCCATGGCGATATCTTCGGTCAGATCAACCTGCACTATAGTGGGCTGCTGTGTATCGATCACGTTCAGAGCGCCGCGCCATACTTCGGCCTCGCCGCAGCCACCACCTACAGTCCCGCTGATCTTGCCGCCCCGCTGGACCAGCATCCTGGCGCCCACTTCACGCGGTACCGAGCCTTTGCGCTTGACGATAGTTGCCATCGCGACGGTTTCGCCGCGCTCCAGCATGTGGAGCAGTTCCCGAAAAAGTTCTCGCACGATTGTTTCCCCGTGGGTGCTGTGATGTTATGCTGTACCAGTTTCTGTTATAATAGCAGACATTGCTTCGATCGTCACTCTTTTCCCTCGCAGCGAACAGAGTATCGTCTTCGTAGCTGCGTGATTTATCATGCTGGGGCTGACATGACGATAGGGTAACCCCAGCGTGATAAATCACGCAGCTACGAAGGATGAACGCTAGTTTTTTAATCAGGAGCTATGTATGAACAAATCAAGCACCTTCGCCTCACACATTGCAGAGTCAGATCAGCCGACCCTGGCCGGGCGCACGCCTATCGGGCCGGGAACGATAGATATCCTGCGCCGGGTCGAAGATGTCAATCTCTCGGCCGATGGACAGCGGGTGGCCTTTGTAGTATGGGAATATGTGCCTGAGCAGCCGAAGAGGCGCGCGCGGGTCTGGGTGGTAGAGACCGTTGCTGGCGCGGAGCCACGACCGGTGAGCAAGGGGCCGTGCGAAGATACCAATCCGCGCTGGTCGCCCGATGGACAGCAACTGGCCTTTATCTCCGTGCAGGAAGGCGACAAGGGCAAGCCGCAACTGTATGTGTTGCCCGCTGCAGGTGGCGAGGCGAAGCAGGTGTGCATGATGCCCAATGGCGTGAGCGACATGGAGTGGTCGCCGGATGGCAGTCGCATCGCCTTTGTCTCTCTGGAGGGGGAAGAGCCTGGGAAAGATCCGCTGGTCATCGGGCCGGAGCGTGCGCGCCGCCTGTGGACGGTGCGGGCGGGCCATGACGTTCCCGAACCTGTAACGCCGGCTGGGGTGACTGTCTGGGAGTATGCCTGGTCGGCGGACAGCCGGCAACTGGCCCTGTACTACTCCACCGGCTCTGACAAGACCGACTGGTATCGCGGGCAGATCGGGGTGCTACCTGCGAATGGTGGAGCGCTGCGCCAGGTGACGCAACTTACGCGGCAGGCCAGTGGACTGGCCTGGTCGCCGGATGGCACGCGGCTGGCGTATATCTCCGGCGAGTGGAGCGATCCATGTCGCGGCGCCGGCGATCTCTTCGTGGTACCTGTGGAGGGAGGCGAGGCCCATAACCTGACCCCTGGCGCTGACCTCAGCCTGAGCTGGTGCCACTGGTTCCCCGATGGACAGCGGCTGCTGTATACGGCCTGGAGCGGCGTGACGCAGCAGATCGGTATATTGAACGAGGGCGATGGCACGCTGGAGACGCTGGCCGGCGATTTCGTCATGAACTCGCACTGGCCCGCGCTCTCAACAACGCCCGACCTGCGCGCCTTTGCTACCGTGCATACTGACCAGCAGTATCCCGATGATGCCTGGTTGGGCGAACTGAGCGGAGCTGAGAGGTCGGGAGGCAGCATTGCCTGGCGGCGGCTCTCGCGCCTGAACCCTATCCCGGAGGAGACCTGGGCACAGGTCCCCAGCGAGCGTATCAGCTACGAGAGCGAGGATGGCTGGCGCATCGATGCGCTCTTTACGCCGCCCCTGAACTACAAGGGTGCTGGCCCGCCGCCGCTGATCGCCTTTGTGCATGGCGGTCCATCCTGGGCCTATACCGACGACTTCGCTTCTTTCTGGACACAGGTATTGGCCTCGGCCGGGTACGCTGTGCTGCGGCCCAATATACGCGGCAGTTGGGGGCGTGGGGTGGCCTTCGCGGATGCCGTGGTGGGTGATATGGGTGGCAAGGACTTCCAGGACGTGTTGCGCGGCGTCGATTATCTGGTCGAGCGGGGCCTGGTGGATGGTGAACGCGTAGGGATCGCCGGGTGGAGCTATGGAGGCTTCATGGCGGCCTGGGCCATCACGCAGACGACGCGCTTCAAGGCGGCGATTATGGGGGCGGGCGTCAGCGACTTCCACAGCTTCCACGCGCAGTCCGACATCCCCGATTGGGATGTGCGCTTCCTGGGTGCCCCTATGCTGGAGCAGCCGGAGGTGTACCGCAAGCGTTCCGCCATCACGTATGCCGGCCATGCGACGACGCCCACGCTGATCCTGCATGGCGAGAATGACGAGTGCGTGCCGGTCAACCAGGCCTACGCGTTTTATCGCGCCCTGCGCGAGCGCGCGGTCCCGGTCGAGATGGTGGTCTATCCCCGTGAGGGCCATGGCCCCCGCGAACGCGACCATCTGCGCGATATGGATGAGCGCGTACTGCGCTGGCTTGAGCAGTACCTGTAAATGACCTGGTGACAATCTATTCCTACAAGTATCAGGGTATGAGCGTTCCGGTCCAGTATTCCAGAAGGTAGGGCCTCTGCTGGCAACAAAACCTCACTCTCTTTCTTCAACGGCTTTGACGTGGATGTTGCAGCGATTCGTCTATCATGTCACCTTGTTGTTTTCCAAAACACGCTCTTAATATGACAGACAGGTGGCACTATTTATGCTGTATTGTGTGAATATCAGGAGGGTGGCCGATGATATGCAAGCGCAATGCTAGCAGGCCTTTTTTACGATCACACCTTCCAGAGAGAAAGATAGGACAGCGTGGCGCCTTCACATGAACGCGTCACCTGGTAGATAGGAGATAGACGAATGGCTTCCATTCACAAAGAAATTCTGATCGAGGTCGGCCCTGAGTACGTTTGGGCGGCAGTTCGCGATGTGGGCGCAGTACACCAGCGCCTCGTGCCCGGCATCGTCATCGATGCATACCTCAAAGGTGACTCCAGGGTCGTCACCTTCGCGAACGGTGCGGTAGTGCGCGAGTTGATCGTTGATGTTGACGACGAGGCTCGTCGGTTTGTCTATGCAGTGGTCGAGGGCTCGCTGCCATTTCGCCACCATCAAGCGTCGATCCAGGTCTTTGCCGC
This sequence comes from Chloroflexota bacterium, assembly GCA_030854145.1. Next base: position 8,188 of record JALYTT010000311.1, read on the forward strand.
CGGTTCGGGCTGGAGCCGGGTGGTCTGGATCACCGATGTGGTGCCAGACGAATTCGTCGCCCGTGTTAGCGAACTCGTCGAGCAGGGGACAGACGTTATGAAGCAAACGCTGGAGAAAGAGGCCGCTGGCTGAGAGCCTCAGAGTCAGAGCATTCACGTGTGGGCAGCTTGCCCGACTGCCCAATAGGCGTCAAGTGA
>JALYTT010000312.1 GCA_030854145.1 Chloroflexota bacterium
ACCGTATCTACGATGCCGCCCGCAACATCGCCGCGCACATCCATGCCGAGGTAGGCGACGTTGAGCGTGGCTTCGCGGAATCGGACCTTGTGGTTGAGAAAGAATACATCGTCCCGCAGGTGCAGCAGACGCCGATTGAGAACCATATCGTCATCACCTACTGGGACGAAGACGATCGCCTGGTGGTGCGCACAAGCACGCAGGTGCCGTATCATGTGCGGCGCATCATCGCGCCAGTGATCGGCCTGCCGCCGCGCCGCATCCGCGTCGTCAAGCCACGCATCGGTGGCGGCTTCGGTGGCAAGCAAGAGGTGCTGATCGAGGATATCTGCGCCCTGCTCACCATCGCTACCAGCCGGCCGGTGAAGCTGGAGTTCTCGCGCGCCGAGGAGTTCCGCAGCAGCCGCTCGCGCCACGCACAGATCATCCGCATGAAGACCGGCGTCAAGCGCGATGGCACTATGATAGCGAACCAGATGATCGTGCTCGCCAATACTGGCGCCTATGGCACGCACTCGCTCACGGTGCAGAGCAACACCGGCTCCAAGCCGTTGCCGCTCTACCCCTGCCCGAACATCCGTTTCGTGGCCGATGCCGTCTATACCAACCTGCCGCCGGCCGGAGCTTTTCGCGGCTATGGTGCCCCTCAAGGCTTCTTCGCATTAGAGAGCCATATAGATGAAGTGGCGAAGCAGTTGGGTATGGACGCGTTGGAGTTCAGGCGCAAGAACTGGCTCAAGGAGGGCGATGAGAATCCCCTGGCCAAGGCCCTGGGCGAGGGCAAAGAGGGCTATGGGCAGATCATCGAAAGCTGCGGTCTGCCGCAGTGCCTGGAGATCGTCGAGGAGAAGCTGGACTGGAAGACGAAGCGTGGCAAGGGCGGCACGGGTCGCCTCCGGCGTGGTGTCGGTCTCTCGCTGGCTATGCATGGCACGGCCATCGCGGGTCTGGACATGGGGGGCGCCAGCATCAAACTCAACGATGATGGCTCCTTCAATGTACTCGTTGGTGCCACGGACATCGGCACCGGCTCGGATACCGTGCTGGCGCAGATCGCCGCCGAAGTGCTGGGCGTGCGCGTGGAAGACATCATCATGTACTCGTCAGATACCGACTTCACGCCCTTCGATACCGGCGCCTACGCCTCCTCGACGACCTACATCAGCGGCGGCGCTGTCAAGAAGGCCGCCGAGCAGGTGCGCGGGCAGATGCTCGATGTGGCTGGCCGCATGCTCAAGTCGGCGCCTGAGACGCTGACCATTACAGATCGCATCATCGGCGCGCCGGGCGGGCAAACGGTGACCGTTTCCCAGGTGGCACTGCACTCGCTGCATGTTGACAACCAGCAGCAGATCATGGCCACGGCCTCCTGGATGAGCTACGACTCGCCGCCGCCTTTTGCCGTGCAGGGCGTGGAGGTTGAGGTTGATATTGAGACCGGCGTGGTGCGCGTGATCAAGGCGGTCTCAGCCGTTGACGCCGGCCGCGTGATCAATCCGATCACCGCCTCTGGCCAGATCGAGGGCGGCGTCACACAGGCGCTGGGCTATGGTCTCTGCGAAGAGATGCTCTACGACCAGCACGGCGCCTTGCTGACGACGAACCTCAGCGATTACCGCATCTTTAGCGCGCCCGACATGCCGCAGATGGAGTCGTATATCGTGGAGACCAGCGATCCCTTCGGCCCCTTCGGCGCCAAGGCCATCGCCGAGATCCCCATCGATGGCATCGCCCCGGCCATCGCCAACGCCGTCGCCGACGCCATCGGCGCGCGCATCCGCCAGATCCCGCTGACACCCGAACGTGTGCTACGCGCGCTGCATACACAGGCGCAGAACAGCGGCAGCGCCACCCAGCAACGTCTGCCCACAAAAAGGGAGGGAGCATAATGGAAGAGCAGGCGGCAGACAAACCCCTGTTGATGCGTTCGCTTGATGAGTCAGGAGGAGCCATGGTGGCATTACTCAGGAAGGGCATAGAGGCTGGCGGCAAGATCAAGGGCTTCAAGCCGCATGTTGTGGCTTTCCTGGGCTACCTCATCTCGCACGAATCGTATCACCGGGGCGAGATCGGCATCATCCTGACGCAAAGTGGCCACCGGCTCGACAAGAAGGTTGAATACAGCATGTGGGAATGAGGCGTGCGGTAACGTGCAGGGACAGTGCCGTTCAAACAATGGAAGAAACCAGGTAGTGCTCTGACCGCTCTCATATGATAAAGGAGACGCTCGCATCCGCGTAGGGATCCGGCTTGCCGCATCCGAGTGGACGGCCTCGCGTGCGAGGGTGGGAGAGGCCTGCCAGGCCCAAGGGCCTGCTCCCCGGATGCGGCAAGCCGGATCCCTACGCGGACCGGGGAAGCGCCTGCTCCCTTGTCACATGAAGGCGGCCAGACCGGTAGAGTCGCGTCCACCGGGTGGGTATATTAGTTTTAGAGGAGGGTCTCATATCATGGTTGATTGGAATCGTCGCGCGCAGATCGCGGAGAGCATCCTTGACACGGCCACAATGACGCCACTGGTGCGTTTGCACCGCGTGGTGGGCGACGTAAAGCCGCAGATCGTGGCCAAGATCGAGTATTTTAGCCCCAGTGGCAGCGTCAAAGATCGTATTTTACCGTTTCTGGTGGCGGAGGCCGAGCGCCGAGGCGACCTGCGACCCGGCATGACAATCATTGAGGGGACGACCGGCAATACCGGGATCGCCACCTCGTGCGTTGGTGCCGCCAAAGGCTATCCCGTGGTCATTGTGATGCCAGACGGTATGAGCGAGGAGCGCAAGAAGACCATTCGCGCCTATGGCGCGGAGCTTGTGTTAACGCCAGGCGCGGAGAGCGATGTGGACCTGGTGATCGACAAGGTAAAGGAACTCAAGGCGGCCGCTCCCGGCAAATACTGGGAGGTTGGTCAGTTCGTCAACCAGGATAATATCGAGGCGCATTATCGCACCACCGGGCCGGAGATCTGGGAGCAGACCGGGGGCAAGGTCGGCGCGCTGGTGCTATCGCAGGGTACCGGTGGCACGATAACGGGCGCGGGAAAATACCTCAAAGAGCGCAATCCGCAGATCAAGCTTTTTGCCGTTGAACCAGAGGAATGCGATATCCTGGCCGGCGGTAGTTGGGGCGCTCACAAGATCGAGGGCATCGGCGACGGCTTCATCCCCGAAGTGCTGCACGTTGAGCATCTGGACGGCATCGTTACCACTACCTCCGACGAAGCCATCGAGATGGCGCGTCGCATGGCACGAGAGGAGGGCATCTTCTGCGGCATCTCGTCGGGCTGCAATGTCGCCGCCGCCATCAAGGTCGCGCGGCGTTATCCCGATATCGGTATGATCGTCACGCTGGTGAACGACAACGGCCTGCGCTACTTCTCAACCGAGCTATGTGGCGTCTTCAGCGACCTGGAGGTGCCTGAGCGCGAGCATCCCATCAGCGCCGAAGATAAAGCCAAACTGGCGCGCGCCACCCTGGAAGTGATTCGGTAAGGTGGAAACATATGTCAGCCAGCCATGTGCATCATTTGCAGTGCGTCTTGTGCGGCGCCAGCTATAGCGCGGCGGATGTTGCCTACACCTGTCCCGCCTGTGGTCCGCTGGGAGTGCTGGATGTCCATTACGACTACGAGCAGGTAGCGCGTCAGCTTGACCTGACGCCGCTGGTCGAGGAGCGCAACGCCACGGTCTGGCGCTATCGAGCTTTTCTGCCGATTTCTTATAGCCGTAGAGACATGCCACCCCTGGCGGTTGGTGGCACGCCGCTCTACCCGGTCGAGCGCTTGCGCGCGCGGCTGGGCATGACTGATCTGTGGGTCAAGGACGATACGCGCAATCCCAGCGCCTCGCTCAAGGATCGTGCCAGCATCATCGCCGTGACGCTGGCGCAGGGGCGCACGGTGGCCTGCGCCTCTACGGGGAACGCCGCCTCATCGCTGGCGGTGCAGGCGGCCTCGCTCGGTCTGCCGTGCTACATCTTTGTGCCGCACAACGCGCCGCGCGCCAAGGTCGTGCAACTGCTCATGTGCGGCGCCACAGTCTTCTCGGTGCAGGGCAGCTATGATGATGCCTTCGACCTGTGCATCGCGGCCTGCGAGACCTTTGGCTGGTACAATCGCAACACGGGCTATAACCCCTATCTTGTCGAGGGCAAGAAGACCGTCGGTCTGGAGATAGCCGAGCAACTGAACTGGGAGGTTCCCGATAGTGTGATCGTTCCCACCGGCGATGGCTGCATCATCAGTGGGGTCTATCGCGGCTTCGAGGACCTGTATCGCCTGGACATGATCGAGCGTCTCCCGCGCCTGATCGCCGTGCAGGCCGAAGGCTCGCCGGCCATCGTGCGCGCCCTGGCCGGCGATGGCGTCGTCAGGCCACACCCGGCGCAGACCGTCGCCGATGGCATCTCCGTGGGCCTGCCACGCAACGGCGCCATGGCTGTGCGCGACATCCGTGCCAGCGGCGGCTTCGGCGTCACCGTCTCCGACGAAGCCATCCTGGCGGCCGAGAAAGAACTTGCCTCCTTGACAGGTATCTTCGCCGAGCCATCAGGGGCTGCCGCCTATGCCGGCCTGCTACGCCTGCTCGCCGAGGATCGCATCGCGCGTGACGAACGCGTCGTCCTGCTGATCACCGGCAGCGGCCTGAAGAGCATCGACGCCGTAGTTGCCGCTGCCGGCAACGTCGTATCCATCGAAAAGGGCGTGCCGGGCATGGAGGCCGTGGAACGCGTTGTTGGGAGCATCTTGTAGGGCGTGGCTGGCCTGCGTCCCGGTCACCGGAGACGAGGGGCGATTTCATGTAGGGGCGCTGCTGGCCTGCGCCCAGGAAGGTCGAGTTATGCCAGACATACTCATCGGCAATGGAACCGTGGTCACGCTTGGCGCACGCAACCAACTGCTGGAGCAGGGGGCCGTGCTGGTCAGGGGCGAGCGGATCGCGGCTATCGACACAGATATGACGCTGCGACAGCAGCATCCTGGCGCGGAATACGTTGACGCGCATGGTGGGCTGATCATGCCGGGTTTCCTCTGCACGCACACGCATTTCTACGGGGCCTTCGCGCGCGGTATGGCGCTACCGGGCGAGCCGCCGCGCAACTTCCCCGAAATCCTTGAGCGCCTGTGGTGGAGGTTGGACAAGCTGCTGACCCTGGAGGACACGCGGGCCAGCACCGAGATGTTCATGGTTGACGCCATTCGCCACGGCACCACCTGCGTCGTCGATCACCACGCCAGCCCCAACGCCGTAGCAGGCAGCCTGGATGTCATCGCCGATGCCGTAGAGCAGGCCGGGATTCGCGCCTGCCTGGCCTACGAGGTCTCCGATCGCGACGGTCCCACGATCATCGAGGCCGGCATCAACGAGAATGAGCGCTTCATCCGCGCGCTGCGCACCACGCGGCGCCAGCCGGCGGAGGCGGGTCTGATCGCCGCCAGCTACGGCCTGCACGCATCTTTCACCCTGAGTCCTGAGACGCTTGAGCGCTGTGCCGCCGGCGGTGCGGACCTGGGCGTCGGCTTCCATATCCACGTCGCCGAAGATATCTCAGACGAAAATGACAGCCTGGCGCGCTATGGGCTACGCGTCGTGGATCGTCTGGAAGAGAAGCGTATCCTGGGGCCGCGCAGCATCGCGGCGCACTGTGTGCATGTTGGCGGCGGTGAGGTCGGGCGCCTGAGCGCCACGCAGACCAATAGCGTCCACAATCCGCGCTCAAACATGAACAACGCCGTCGGGCGCGCGCCCGTCGAAGAGATGCTGCGCACCGGCGTCAACGTCGGCCTGGGCAACGATGGCTTCAGCATGAACATGATGCAGGAGATGAAGGCGGCCTACCTGCTCCACAAGCTGGCGCTGGGCGACCCGCGCGCCATGCCGGGCGACCTGGTGCTGAACATGGCCTTTGAGCATAACGCGCGCATCATCAACGCCGTCTTCAGTCCCTTTTGCGCCGATTTCCCGCGCCTGGGCGAGTTGAGCGTGGGCGCTGCCGCCGACATCGTGCTGCTGGACTATCTGCCGCCAACGCCGCTCAGCAGCGGCAACTTCCCCTGGCACCTGATCTTTGGCATTGATGCCCAGCATGTCAATTCAACGATGGTCGCGGGCCGCTGGCTGATGCGCGATCGCCAGTTGCTCACCGTGGACGAAGCGCGTATTCATGCACGAGCGCGGGAACTCTCGCAGGCTCTGTGGAACCGCATGTAGGAGATATACTATGCCAGACCTTGTTCCTGCGCCCCTCTCGCACCTGCTCAAGCGGGCCTATCATGAGCCGGCGCGCCAGCAGGCGATCTACGATCTGCCGTTGAAGGAGATGTATCGTGGCACCCCCGGTATGGATTTCAGCGTACATTTTCACGGTTTGCCGGCCGGCACGCCGCTCGGTCCCGCCGCCGGACCGCAGGATCAGCTTGCCCAGAACATCGTGCTGGCCTGGCTCGGTGGCTCGCGCATCATCGAACTGAAGACTGTGCAGATCCTCGACGAACTGGTCATCAACCGGCCCTGCATCGACGCCACCAATATCGGCTTCAACATCGAGTGGTCCCAGGAACTCAAGCTGCACGAGTCGCTGCTGGAATATGCCAAGGCCTCTATGATCATCGATATCCTGCGTGCAGAGAACGCTCTGGGTGTGCCAGATGTGGCGGCGTTGCCTGCCGATTTCTATGCCACCGTCTACGACCTCAGCGTGGGCTACGACCTCAAGGGCATCGAAAGCCAGGCCGTCACGGGCTTTATCCGGCAGATCAAGGACGCCGGGCAGCTCGTGGAGCAGTTGCGGCCGCAGATCCCTGCCGAGTACGCGCGCTATCGCGACTATGCCTTCCGCACCGACCTTGTGAAGACCGCCACGCTCTCGACCTTCCACGGCTGCCCCAAAGACGAGATCGAGCGTATCTGCCGCTACCTGCTGGCGGAGATGGGCCTGCACACGATCATCAAGCTCAACCCGGTGCAGCTTGGCCAGGAGAAGCTGGAGCACCTGCTTTATGAGCGCCTGGGCTACCGGCACCTCAAGGTCAACCAGAAGGCCTACGATAGCGGGCTGAGCCTGCAAGAGGCGCTGGAGATCGTCGAGCGCCTGGAGCCTGTGGCGCAGGAGCATGGTCTGGACATCGGCGTGAAGTTCAGCAACACGCTGGAGGTCTACAACAGCCTGGGGCGCCTGCCCGACGAGGTGATGTATCTCTCCGGCCCGCCGCTGCACGCGATCGCCGTGGCCCTGCTGGCCGAGTGGCGCGCTGTCGCCGGCACGCGCTACCCCATCTCCTTCGCCGCCGGCATCGAGCGGCGCAACTTCGCCAACGCCGTGGCTATGGGCCTGGCGCCGGTCACCGTCTGTACCGACCTGCTCAAACCGAAGGGCTACGCTCGCCAGGAGGGCTACCTGAAGGACCTGGAGAGCGCCATGCGCAAGGTGGATGCGCACAGCATCAACGAGTATATCCTCAAGGCACGCGCGCAGGATCAGGGGGTCAGCGGCGACCTCGATCAGGCCATCGCGCGCAACACGGCCATCATCGCCGGGGAGACGGCCCAGGATGCGCGCTATGCCTGGGCGCAGAACAGCAAGGAGCCGCGCAAGATCAACAGTCACCTCTACACCTTTGACTGTATCTCCTGCGATAAGTGCGTGCCCGTCTGCCCCAACGATGCCAACTTCGTGTTTGAGGTCGAGCCGGCGCGCTTCGAGTATCGCGACTACCGTCTGACGCGCGGCGTGCTGCTGCCCGACGAGCGGCACGAGTTCTTTATCGAGCAGGCGCACCAGCTCGCCAACTTCGCCGACTTCTGCAACGAATGCGGCAACTGCGATACCTTCTGCCCCGAATACGGTGGTCCCTTCATCGAGAAGCCAGGCTTCTTCGGCTCGCGCGCCGCCTGGGAGGGCCGTCCCAACCACGATGGCTTCTATGTCGAGCGCGAAGAGACCACAGAGCGCCTGGTGGGACGCATCAAGGGCCAGACCTACTCGCTGGAGGTGCAGCGCGACGGCGACAGCGCGCTCTTCGATGACGGCGTGGCGCAACTGACGATCCAGCCCTCGACGGATAAGCTGCTCACCTGGGAGGTACGCGACCCCGCGCTGGCCCGGCCCGATCCCGCGCGCGAGCCGTACGCTCACCAGCCCGATCACGTGGTCTCGATGGTCAACTATTACCGCATGCAGGCGCTGCTGCGCGGCGTGCTGGATACCAGGCGCGCGCACTATGTGAACGCGCCGTATTTGTAGTGCTCTGACCACCCTCATGTGACAAGGGAGGAGGCGCTTCCCTCGTCCGCGTAGGGATCCGGCTTGCCGCATCCGTGTCTCAGGCCCTTGGGCCTGGGCGGCTCTCCCGCCCTCGCAAGCGAGGCCGCCCACCCGGATG
>JALYTT010000710.1 GCA_030854145.1 Chloroflexota bacterium
CCCCATTTGTGTGGAAAGGCAAGCGCTACCAGCGGCGCAAACGGGCGCATCTTCGTCGTTTGGGAGGGTCGGGGGCAGCCCTGTTGGCTGCGTAAGCGGTTTGACAGGTGCCCCACTAGTACAAGCCAACGTTCTTCAGGAAAAAGAAGATATCTACTATCTCACTTTTGAAGAACTTCGCGAAGTCGTACGCACACATAAACTGGATGACCAGATCATCAGCAAACGAAAAGACGAGGACACATTCTATGAAAAACTCACTCCCCCACGTGTGATCACGTCTGATGGTGAAATCATTGCAGGTGAGTACAAACGAGAAAATCTCCCAGCCGAAGCACTGGTAGGTCTCCCGGTTTCTTCCGGAGTGATAGAGGGACGAGCACGTGTCATCTTCAACATGGAAGATGCTGATCTGGAAGATGGAGATATATTAGTCACCTCCTTTACTGACCCGAGCTGGACACCATTGTTTGTATCCATAAAAGGCCTCGTCGCCGAAGTTGGTGGACTGATGACTCATGGAGCAGTTATCGCACGTGAATATGGCTTACCTGCAGTTGTCGGAGTGGAACGTGCTACCAAACTGATAAAAGATGGGCAACGAATTCGCGTGAATGGAACAGAAGGCTATGTAGAAATCTTCTAATGGGGAAGATGGTGTTTTCCTCCTGGAGAGCTAAATAAAAGACGATCAGCCAGGAGACTCCCCGCCGAAGGGCTAATATGGAGCATCTTGGCGAAGTCGCGAATGGTCGATTGTCTCAGGGAGGCAAGCACAAGCACGCCCTTTAATTGAGCCATACTGATTACGTGGCCTCTTGCTGCTCAATCAGATAACACCTTAGGGGAAAAATAGGGCTTCATCCCAATAGTCATCCTGAATCCCCTGCTATATACTGTATTAAGAAATATTTAAGCGATCGCTGATCTTCGTAAGGACGTGATTGATCGCGTCCGCAGGAGTGTTTATGCACACATTCTATCGCCGCCTACGGCTGCCGCTTGCTGCGCTTCTTAGCCTTGGGGTGCTATGCTTCATGGCAGGCAGCGCCTCGGCTCATGCCGCGCTTCCCGCGCACGCTAAAGTGTACAAAGCCAGCCCGGCCATCGGCTCAACAATCGCCCAGGCACCCACCAGTGTGACGGTCTTTGCCCTCGAAAACATCAATCCCGATCCCAAGAAAAGCAACCTGTTCATCTACGCGCCAACTGGCGAACTGATCAGCCAGGGCAATGCCACCGTCTCGCTCTCCAACCCCCAGGAGATGACGGTTACCATCAAGCCTGACCCCAAGAAAGGCAACGGGGTGTACGTGGTGCAGTGGATCACCGTCTCCGCTCTGGACGGCGACCCGGACCAGGGAGCCTTTGTCTTCACCGTCAACACTGGCGCGCCCCCAGCTACACCCACACCGGTAGCAACGACATCCACGGGCCAGGCAACTCCCGCCCCAGGCAGTACCACGCCCGCAACAGGGGGCACGCCGCTCTGGGTCCCCATCGTCGTCAGTGTACTGGCCCTGCTCATTGGCCTGGGTGGCGGCTTCGGTCTGGGACGACGCAATGCCGCGCCTCGCCTTGGCGCTATGCGTAGAACAGTCTCCCAGCAGCAACAAGAGGAAGAGCCTAGCAAGCGCACTTGATGGCAGGCAATTGCAGACCTGATGCTCAATTATGAAAACTGAGCATCAGGTCTGCAATTGCCTACTCTCTTCCTGCATTTGACTGTTGACTCTCTTGCGATTGCCTCTGCCTTTTGCTCGCTACCAACTGCTGTACTGAGAGGATCATTACATATACGCCAAGGCCAAGGATAAGCAGGATAAAGAGAAAGCCCACGGCGCTCGCTAGAGGACTCTCAAGCCCAGATTGGAAGGACTTGCTGGTAGTATTCAACCACACAAGACACTCCAGGACTCCAGCGCATCCCCAAAACAGAGCCATGATGATGAGGTAGTTTTTCCACCACGCCATAGGCGCTCCTCTGCTTTTTGCTACTCGGATGTGTTTGATGCCTGCAGACAACTCCACTCCTGCTGAGAGAAAAAATGTGAGGGCCAGGCCGATACTTCTATATGTGGGGAAATAGAACCATGTTATCCCGATGGGCGCGAGCACCACTATTAGCATACCCAGAGCCAGCATAAACACGAATAATCGAGGTCGTTTCTTCATCCCTGAATCTCCTTTGCTTGTAGATATAGCAGAGAACGCTTTTTTATGGTATCCTACATCTGTCGAAGGTTGTTCACTTTTCTGGTATCTCTACCAGCGAGTCTCCAGCGCCCGACGTATCTATCCCGACAAGACATTACCGGCGCATCAAAAAATGCTTTAATAGATACGTATAAATATATACATGTTATGCATTCAAGTATATCCCATTTTATGTCTGTAAAGGGTACTTCCAGGAAATAAGAGGCGAGAGGATCAATGAGAACAGCCATGATGAGGCGTAGCCCCATGTTCGCCATCAACACATATATTGACAAACTTCTCTT
>JALYTT010000313.1 GCA_030854145.1 Chloroflexota bacterium
ATAAAATGGCGGCGATGCTCATCTGCCGGTGAGCAATCGCGTTTTTTTAGGAATGGACTAGCAGAGATGAGCGATCGCAGCTTCTTCAACGAGGAGATCGAAACGCTTCCCAGGGAACAGCTCAAGGCCCTGCAACTGGCGCGACTTCAGACGATTGTCGAGCGCGCGTATACGCAGAACCAGTTTTACCGCCAGCTCTACGATGAGGCCGGGGTCAAGCCGGCGGATATCCGGGCGCTGGAGGATATCCGCAAGCTGCCGTTCCTCGAAAAGAAGACGGTGCGCGCGGCCTATCCTTACGGGCTGGCCTTCGTAAAGCCGGGTGGGCCGGGTGGCGCGGTTGAGATCCACGCGACCAGCGGGACGACGGGCAAGAGCGTGCCGGTCTTTGCCACGAAGAAGGATATCGCGTACTGGGCCGACCTCAACGCGCGCGAGCTGTGGATGACGGGGATGCGGCCTGGCGATATTCTGCTGAATTGCTATGGCTATGGTCTGGCAACGGGCGGCTTTGGCTTCCATTATGGCGCGCTGGCTATGGACGTGATGGCGATCCCTATGGGTTCCGACGCGCGGCAGTACGACCGCATGCTCGACTTCATCGTTGATTTCGGGGTCACCGCGCTCTGCATGACGCCTTCGGTTGGCCTCTACGTGGGCGGCAAGGCGCGCGAGCGCGGGGTGGATTTTACTGACACGAAGCTCAAGATTGGCCTCTTCGGCGCCGAACCCTGGCCCTGGGAGACGCGCTTGAAGCTGGAGGAACTCTTCGGCTTCACGGCCTACGATGAGTTTGGCATGACCGAGTTCCTGGGGCCGGGGATGACTTGCGAGTGCCAGCAGCGTGATGGCATGCACGCCTGGGCCGACGCCTTCCTGGTGGAGTGCATCGATCCCGAAACCGGCGCCTGGGTCGAGGAGGGCCAGGACGGCGAGCTGGTCTGGACCTGGCTGGCGGCTGATGGTACGGCGATGATCCGCTATCGCAGCCGTGACCTCTCGCGTATGTGGTGGGAGGAGCGCTGTGCCTGTGGCCGCACGCATCCCAAGATCGCCGCTATCAAGGGGCGCAGTGACGACGCCGTCTCCATTCGCGGCCTGATCGTCTTCCCCAGCCAGGTGGAGGCCGCCCTGGTGCAGTTCCCGCAGACCGGCTCGAACTTCCGCATCATCGTTGATAAACGCCACGCCCTCGATACCTTCGATCTCAAGGTCGAGGTCAAAGATCCCGCGCTGTTGATGGACGAAGCGCGCCAGCGCTCCCTGGCAGTGCAGATGGCTGAAGCGGTGAAGACCGTGACCGGCAACACGCCACATGTGGAACTGGTGGCCGCCGATAGCCTGCCGCGCGCCTCCGGCGGTGAGTCGAAGACGGCCAGCTCGCGCGTGGAAGATCGACGCAATTCGTAGGGACGCGATACATCGAGTCCCTACGATGGCCAAAAGCACGTTGCTAACGGATTTGGTGGCATCAATACGTTGGCCTGTGCCTTCGCGGGGGTCATAGCTCATCTCGCTCAGCGTATAACGCCATGCATATACAGGATTATCCCGATTGCCCCGGTGGCGTTGTTCAACATGTGCAAGAGCATGCCGGGCCAGATGGAGCGTGTGCGCCAGCGCAGGAAGGCCAGGGCCAGACCGATCAGCGCCAGGATGGGGAATGAGGCCAGGTCGGCATGCACAGCCGCGAAGACGATGGCGCTCAGTACGATGGCCCAGCCGACCGCCATGCCGCGCCGCAGACCGGGGAAGAGGAAGCCACGGAAAAAGGTCTCCTCGCAGAACGGCGCCACGAAGACGGCCAGGAACAGCACGGCATAGGTGGTGATGGGAGCGACCTTACCAAGTCGCAAGTATACCTGGTCGTTGGTTTGCAGGTTCAGGTGCAACGTCGTAATCAAGGCCTGGTATAGCTCATTGGCGATGAGTATGCCGACCAGCAGCAGCACCAGCCAGAAGATGACCGGGGGAACGCGAAAACCGCGAAAACCCAGCGCGCGCAGTGTCTTACGGGGCGAAGGAGTAGCCGCGGTTGTCGCGGCCACGGCCCGGCGCGCAAAATACATGGGGGCAATCAGAAACGCGCTCTGGATAATCAACGAGAAGAAAACCGTGACGATTGCCCCCGCCAGGTCTCTCTGCCAGGGCAGAGGAGCCGTTGGTGTGGCTGTGTTTCCGCCCAGGCTCGACAGGCCGATTGAAAGGACGAGCCACGGCACAATGGTCAGCAAAACTCCCTGGAATGTCTGCTGGAGCGACCAGGGAACTTGCTCTGTTGCAGGCTCTTCTGGTGCCAATTGCGCACCAGGGCGTGGTTCCTGGAGCGTTTGCTCGTTGCGTGGCTGTTCCAACTCGGAGGCCTCCATCTGCTTTTCTTATGCCTATTATAGTGCTCGCGGTTCCCTCTGACCAGCACTTTGATTCTCTGGCGGATATGGTATACTACGTAAAACCAAATCTTTCCATGGTGACATTATTCAGGAGGGAAGGGATTCTTGGCAGGTAGCATCGAAACAAATCCGGCTGAAAGCCCAAACTGGCGTAAACATAAAAATGCCTGTCCATTTTACCGGGAACGCTGGTTCCCTGGGAGCGATTTCATGGCAGGCGAACCCATGTACCAGGTCTTTTGTATGAAAGGCACACCGCCTCTTACCACTGAAGAGCAAGACCAGTGTTTCCGTAGTAAAGCATGTTGCTGGCGTCTGGCCGCGCAACGCACTACTGCCGACGCATCATCCGCCGCCGAACAACCCGCCGGTACACAAAAATCCTCGCGCGTCTCCTGACGCTCGTTGAACCAGCCAAAGCCAGCAGTTGGAACCTCTGGCCGACTCGTGTTCGCTCCTCACTCAGGCGCTACTGCTCGTAGACCCAGTGCTCTGAAGCCAGGTTGTAGGTAAGAACCTCCTCTGGTTTGAAGAAGAGGCTGATCTCTGTGTGCGCGCTCTCCGGGCTATCCGAGCCATGAATGATGTTGTAGCCAATTTCGAGGGCATAATCCCCGCGAATGGTGCCAGGAATGGCTTCAGCGGCATTGGTGGCTCCCATCGTTGTGCGCACGACGCTGATAGCTTTGGGTCCCTCTACCACGCCGACCACTACAGGGCCTGAGGTGATATGCTTGACCAGGCCGGGATAAAAGGCCTTGCCTTTATGCACGCCGTAATGTTCTTCGGCGAGCGCCTGGGTGATCTGGAGCATCTTGAGGCCAACGAACTTCAGTCCGCGCTGCTCAAGGCGCGTGATAACATTGCCAACGAGGCCGCGCTGGACCCCCTCGGGTTTGATAATGATAAGTGTACGTTCCATATATGTGAACTGCTCCTTCTATATCAGGCGGTCACCAGGGGAAGAATCTGACGACATACCTTCTTCATCTCTACACGGACACGTCCCAGGTTAGCGGTGTGACGGGTGGTGACGATGAGGATCAGATCGCTGACCTCTGCCAACTGGATGGTGCCGATCTGTGTTTCAATACTTGTGTGACGAATCTCGCCCTGGTTAATCTGCTGTGCGTAATTGCTAATGGAGCCAAAGGCGGCGGCCGACATTGCCCCGATCACTTCTTCATCTTCACTGTGCAGTGTTCCCGTGACGATCAGCCCGTCCTTGCCGACGAGAATGGCGCCGGAGACATCATCAAGCTCGGTTAACCGTTGTAGAATGGCATCCACGTTTGACTCCTTCTATGCTAGTATTGTGCGGCGACTGCTCTAGTTGTTCTGGCCTTTGGCCCGCTTGGCCATGGTGAGCGCTTTGTTGTAGGCCTCCATGGCCTGGAGATATTCTCCCTGGCGCATGTAGGCGTCTCCCAGGACGCGATAGCCTATGGAATACTTGGGGGCCAGCTTGAGCAGCGCGCGCGTGTTGCTGATCACATCGCCCAGGAGGTCTGGCGCGTTCCGTATGATGACCCGGTACTCTTGCATGGCGTCGTCATAGGCGCCAGCAAGTTGACACTGGTATCCTCTAAGTAAGCGTTCTCTATAGCCAGGGTTGTCATTGGCAGGTTTTGGCGCCGGGGAGCCACTGGATGGTCCATTGCTAGCGAACAGCGCCTGCTCCATGGGCAGAGCCGACCGTTGTTGCATAGGTTGCAAGCGGAAGGCTGGCCGCTTCATCGTCGTTTCCAGCTCGTTGTCGAGCACGGTATCGGCGCGATAGGCGGGCAACGCGACGCGATCAGGCCTGGGCGCTGGTGTGGCGGGCCACAAAGGTTCGGCCGGCTGTGCTGCTGGCATGCTCGTTGACGAGGCCGGGACCACCATATCGGCCAGGTTGGCCGCCGGTTGTTCAAATCTGTCAGGCTGAGCCAGGGCTGACGCGGGAAGTTCCTGGGATTGAGTTTCCTGCGCGATGCTGGAGAGTGCTCCCGGTTCTAGCGGGACGAACCCCTGTGAGCGCAGGCCATATTCCAGGTTCTCCAGGGTGGTAAACACATGCTGGTCTACATCTGGCTGTGGCGCCACGGGGGGCACGAGTTGTCCAAGCCAGGGATTGGCGGCTTCTAGCTGTTCTGCCCTGACTCCTGACACTGTGAGTTGTTCAAGCCAGGAATTGCGCGGCTCCCCCTGTTCCATGCTGGTGGCCGGCGTGGCCCAGGGATCAACGTATGCAGGTTGTGGCGTATGCGTAAGCTGGCTCAACCAGGGATTGACCGGCTCTGGTTCAGATGCCTGCGACAACTGCTCAAGCCAGGGATTGGCCGGCTCGCTCTGTGTCTGCTGAACATATGGCTCTGACCAGTAGGCAGGAGATGGCTGCTCGTCGATGTGCGCCACCGGTTGAGCCGGGAGGTCAATGGGTGCCGCTTCGGCCGCCCTGGTGACAGGTTCTGCCTGTTCCAGCGTTCCGGCCGCCAGTTCTTCTGGCTCAGAGGCTGAAGATTTCTCTATCTCCTCGGCCCCAAGCGACTTCAACCACTCAGGCCAGCCCATATCTATATCGTTATCCTCTGAAGCAAAGGGGAAAGGCAGTTCCATGTCCTGTTCGGCCTTGGGAGACTTCTTTTCCGGCTCTGCTTGTCTGGAAGCCGTGGCGGCCGGCTCTGGCGCACTGGGCGTAGGCCGGTCCTCCTGGCCTGGTTGCGGCTCCGTTGTGGTGGACGCATCGGGGGCAGAGAGATCTCCGCCTGGTTGCCGCCGCTCCTGCCTGGTCAATGTATCGAGCCAGGCCGGTGGGGTAGGAAGCTCCGCCTCTTTGGTCACCTGGTGAAGACCGTTCCCAGACTCCAGTTCATGGCCGATGCCAAGCTGCGCCTGCCAGGAATCGGCGCCTGCCTCATTCTGGCCCCAGGCTTCGAGGGGCGAGCCAAAGGAAGACCACGAATCAGCGCTCAGATCGCTCTGCGGGTACTCGCTCGCAGGCTGCTGATCGGGTGCGGGTGCTACGACAATATTGGGGCTGTCCCAGCCGAAGATGGGTTCAGCCGCAGAGGCGTCGCTGGCAGAAAGTAGCGCGCTCACGGGTGCGGGTGTGTTATCAGCCGGAAGTAGTGCTGGGATAGGCTGTGCATCCTGTGCATCGGCCGTGGACAACTGGACAGGATTTTTCTTGATCAGGGCCAGGAAAGGATTGTCGGGTTGGCTGGCAATCAGATCGCTGAAGAGTTCCTGGGCCATGATCATCTCCGGGTCCAGCGCTTCTGCGCGCTGCACGAGTTCTCGGGCGCGAGCTGAATTCTTAGAGGAGATGGCGTATGCCAGCAGGAGGAGCGCCTTCAGACTGCCAGGGATCTCTTCGAGAATCTGGTTGGCGAGTTGGTCTACCTGCTCATAGGCGCCCTCGCGCCAGTATGCTTCGAGCAGCCCTATGCGGGCATCCATACGCTCGGGGGCGGTTGTAAGTACAATTTCCCATTCCTGGATGGCCTGTGGAAGCAGATCGCCACGCATATAGAGGCGAGCCAGGCCCGCGCGCGAGAACATGAAGTCCTGCTGGCCGATCCTGGCACTCAAGAGGTTGAATTCCTGGCGAATCTGGCTATTGCCCCGGCTGAGTTCATAGGCTTGCTGGTAGCAGTCCAGGGCCGTTTCCAGGTCCTCCATGCGTTCGCTGATCAGCGCGCGATTGCAGTAGGCAATCACGTTTTCGGGATCGTTTGTCAGCACCCAGTCGAAGGTTTGTTGCGCCGCATCGAGGTGTCCCTGGGCCATATAGATCTCGCCCAGGAGGCGTTGGGCCTCCAGGGATTCTGGAAAATAGGAGAGCACGTGCTGGCAATGCTCCAGGGCCTCATTGATGCGGCCGGCGCTCAGAGCGTCTTCTGTATTTTGCAAATAGTCGCGAAGCGTTGTTTGTATCATAAAGCCTGTTCTCCTCTTCCCGCTTTACACGTCTGTGAGCAGCGTTGCAAAGTGCTCCGCCAGCCGGGGAGCTTCGGGGCCAATCGTAGCCATACGCCGCCATTCAGGGGCAAAACAGGTTTGTGCCACGCGTTGGATATCCTGCGGCGTGACTGCATCAATATGCTGGGTCATCTCATCGACATCCATAACACGCGTATGCAGGCTTTCCTGGCTGCCCAGCCACGACGCCACCTGCTGCGTGCCTTCCAGTCCCAGAACCATGCCGCCGCGTGTGTAGGCTTTGATGCGTTCCAGCTCATCGGCCGGCACGGGTGTGTCACATAGTCTTACAAGTTCGCTCACAATCGCCTTTATGGCCGCCTCGGTCTGTGAAGGATCGACTCCCGCGCTCACCACCAGGTTGCCAGTTTCATAGTAACTGTTGAAGTAGCTACCGATGTCATAGGCCAGCCCCTGCTCTTCTCGTAGCGTCTGGAAGAGCCGGGAACTCATGCCGTCGCCAAGGATCGCATTGAGAAGCATAAACGGGTAGTAGTCGGGAGAAGCATGAGCAGTGCCTAAGGTCCCCAGGCAGATATTGGTCTGCTCTGTCTCTTTCTGGATCATAGCCACGGGAGCTGTATCGCGCGGCGGCAGGCTGGGGGTCCAGGTCGCGTGTTCGCGCGGCTCCCAGTCGCCGAAGAGTTGTTCCACAGAATGGATTATCTGTGCCTGATCAATATTGCCGGCGACACTGATCACGAGCGAATTCGGGCGGTAGTGTGTGTCCAGGAAGCTGAGCATCTGTTCTCGTTGCAAACTGGCAACCGTTGCTTCCCGTCCGCCATCATCGCGCCCCAGGGGGAGTTGGGGCCACATCACCTCGTCGATGAGCAAGCTGCACCACTCCTGCGGCTCGTCGCGGGTCGAGCGCAGTTCTTCAGTAATCACGTAGCGCTCTTTTTCAATTTCGGCTGGCTCAAAGAGCGGCCGGCGTAGCATATCGGCAAAGACCCGCATCACAATGTCCAGGTGTTCGCCCGGCACACGTGCTATGTAGCTGGTGAGCTCTTTCCCGGTGCTGCCATTGAACATCCCTCCCACGCCCTCGATGGCCTCAGAAATGAGCCGCGCGGTCGGAAACTGCTCTGCTCCCTTAAATAGCATGTGTTCAATGAAGTGTGAGATGCCCGCGATGCGGTCCGGTTCGTACCGTGAGCCGGCAGTAAAGAAAAAGGCTATGCTTGCGGAACGCATGCCCGGCATCGGGGCAGTGAGTAGGCGCAGTCCATTGTGCAGCGTCGTTCGCTCGTAATGCATCAGATTTGGTACTTCCTCGGTCGCTAACCTGTGTGACAGAAACATGGAACCTGCCAGGCCATGTCTGGCGGTTGTTTTATGCTGTCCGAAGTATTATAGACGGTTTCATGGTGTGTCGCAACCTCGTAGAGCAGAATGGGAACGAGGTAGCCAATTTGGGTAGACGATTGCCATCAAATGGGACGCGCCAGACTGTTGCTGGCCTTAGCGAGGCTAGCAACAGTCTGGCGTAGCTTCTAAATGCGCCCACGCGCCTGCTGTTAGAACAGCCCGATGTCATTGGCGAGGTTGCCGAGTTCGCCCAGGGCACCTTCTTCGCGGTGATGATGGCGCCCGTAGCCATAGCCCTCATCCCCTTCAACGCGATTAGCGACGCCATTCTCGACGCCGTGAAGCAGCATTTCGCCGCCAAGGACAGCCGCGGCACCGCCAAGCGCGCCTACAGCATACTTACCAGCGTTGCCCTGCATCATGCCTCCCAGACCTCCAAGCATACCTTGCTGGCCCTGAGCCGGTATATTCGCCGGCGTGGGAACGATGTTCGCCAGGCTGGTTCTGCAACTGGGACAATTGGGTGACCCCAGCGGTGCCATGGCCATACATACGGGGCAGCGTAGGACCATCGGTGGTTGTCCTAGCATGGGCTGTGGTTGATAGCCAGGTTGTCCATACTGTAGCGGTTGGCCATATTGTGGCTGGGGATATTGCTGCGGCTGCCCTGGTTGGCCATATTGTGGTTGGGGAT
>JALYTT010000314.1 GCA_030854145.1 Chloroflexota bacterium
GTCCTACAACAACCAGGACGAGCGAGGCAAGCCACGCGCTACGGAGTGGGGAGACCATGGATGCCGCTATTTTTCTACAATGCCTGCGCGACCTGAGCCTGGAAGAAGGTCAGGACTCTATTTCTGAGCGCGCCGGTGAGATAGTCGATCACGCCGCCTTTGGCATGCTGTTGAAGGACGAAGCGCTTCGTCTCCAGAATATCGATCCTCTGCTCTCCCTCAAGTTAGCTGAACTATTGATCTTCTTTGGAGATACTCTGCATCACGCTCCATCTCATGCCTTCGGGTGTATTGCCAAAGGGAATGCGTTGGCTACCGTGGGCTACCACCAGGCCGCCATAGCATGCTTTGATCGCGCGGGGGAAGAGTTTTTACTTTTAGGTGATGAGGTAGGCTGGGCGCGCAGCCGTATCATGTGGATCTACTCCTGCGCCTTTATGGGACGTACTAGAGAAGCTTTAAAAGGCGCGGAAAAGGCCCGTGCTCTATTTATGAAGTACCAGGACTACTCGCGTGTCTGCACTGTCGATCATAACACCGCTATCGTCTATACCCAGCTTGGAGACTATCAAAAAGCCCTTGATACCTATGAAAAAATACTGGCTATTTACCCTACGCTGCCCGATCAAAGCGCCACCTTTATCAGGCGCGCCACCGCCCTTGCGCACTATAATCAAGCCAGAAATCTCTCGTGGCTGGGTCATTTTGAACAGGCGCATCGTCTTTTACAGCGGGCACGCAGCGTTTTTATTGATCTTGATGAGATAGCCTTTATTCTTGATATAGAAGTCAACGTGGCAGATATTGATTATGCACAGGGGTATTACGGCTCAGCCCTGCGACGCTACTACCAGGCCAGGGATGAGATCATCAGTCGTGGGCTTGATGACCAGATGATCCTGGCCTGGCTCACGATGAGGATAGCGAGCTGCCTGGTGAAGCTGAACAGGATGGAAGAGGCCTGCGAGCTGGCTGCCGTCGCTGTTGAGGCCCATAGAAAACGGGGTTCGCTATTAGATGTCGCGGATGCCCTGCGCGAATATGCGACAGTGCTGGTAGCCTCGTACCGGCTCCCGGAGGCCCTCGCTGCCCTTCATGAAGCACTGGCGCTTTTTGTGCAGGGAGGATTGGAGCATCATGCTTCTGCTACGAAGCTTCAGCAAGCGGAACTCCTGCTTGAAACAGGCTCTGCATCTGAAGCCTACCAGCAGGCCCGCGCTCTAAAAGCCTACTTTGATACTCAAGGGTTAGTCGCTCGTGCTACCCGCGCCAGTGTCGTCATGGTGAAGGCCCTTATACACATGGCGCGCGACGTACAGCAGGAAGGGGAGCAGCGCTCCAGGCTCCTTCAGGAGGCGGCGTTGCTCTGCAAACAGGCGGTATCTCTGGCGCGCCAGCATAATCTGCAAGAGCAAGCATATAAGAGCCAGCACCTGTCAGGACGGCTCGCGGTTATGCGCGGAGACCTGGCCCAGGCAGGCAGACATTATCGAACGGCGATTGCATATATCGAGCGTATGCTGAACGATCTGGCCTACGATCTTGGCCCCTCTTTTTTGCACACGACGTGGACAGTCTACGAGGATATGATCGCGCTCTGCCTGCAAAGGGGCCAGGTTGAAGGCGCGTTCAGCTACCTCGAAAGAGCGCGTTCGATGGCTCTGCGCCAGTATCTGAAGAGGTCCAGGGTGGCACAGCAGAGGGCCGGTGAGCCGGGAGACGCTCCATTGACTGCTCTTATGCAGGCGAACGGCGCCACGATTTTGCGCACGCAACACGAACTGCAAGAATGGCAGCAACGCTATCATAAGTACAGCACGTTGCTTGCCGATAGCGATAACCTGGTATCTGTGCGTCTTGATCAGGATCTCATTCAAGCCGAACTCAAGCAGTGTGAAGCCAGGCTCAGCGAACTGTTCGAGCGGTTATACCTTCATCAGTCGGAGATACCCACTTCGTCTGGGGCGGCCCATGTCAGGGGGCGTACGCAGGCAGGGGGCCTGCGTGCTGTGCCACATCTGAATGTTGCGCAGATACGCCGCCACCTTTTACCCAACCAGTTGCTGCTGACATATTACATGTACGAGGGCAGGCTGGTGATCTTTGCCATGACGGCCGGGCGCCTGGTTATCCATGAAGATCGCACCGGGGCAGCGCAGGTCGAGCGGCTGCTCCTGCTCCTGCACGCTCACCTTCAACCCGGTGGCTGGCCCGACCTACAACGACCCCCGCAGCAGGCGATCCGCCGTCTTTTGTACAAACTGTACGAATTGCTGGTAGCCCCCATTGCCTCGCTCTTGCCAGAGGCCTCCGGCTATCTGACAATTGTGCCGTATGGCGCATTGCACAAATTGCCGTTTCATGCGCTATATAACGGCTCGCGGTTTCTGATCGAAGATTTCCAGGTCAATTACCTGCCGGCGAGCAGTATTCTCATGCATTTGGAGGCACGCCAGTCTGAACGTGTGCCAGAGACACAGGTGAGTGGCAGAGCGCCGTTAGTGTTCGGGTACTCGGGCGCCGGCCATTTACCGCATGCCCTTGAGGAGGCGAAAGCGCTCGCCGCCCTGTTGCACGGGCGCTGCTACCTTGAAGACGAGGCCACTATCGCGCGCCTGATCGAGGAGTCTCCTGCCAGCAGCATTATCCACCTGGCGACCCATGGCAAGAGCAGGCTGGATGCGCCCAATTTTTCATACGTGCGCCTGGCCGATGGCCAGCTTAACGCTATCGATGCCTTTAGCATGGATTTAAGTGCGTGCGAACTGGTGACCCTGAGCGGCTGCGAGACCGGGCTGGCGATGAGCGGCGGAGGCGATGAGCAGTTAGGGCTTGGCCGCGCATTTTTGGCCGCTGGAGCCGCCTCGCTGGTGATGAGCCTGTGGGCCGTAGAGGATAACGCCACCCATGAACTGATGCAACTGCTGTATCACCATCTTCTGCAAGGGGATAGCAAGGGGCAGGCGCTGCGCGCCGCGCAATGCGCTCTTTTGCGGCGGGAAGCGTCGGGCTATGCACACCCTTATTTCTGGGCCTCATTCCGGTTGGTGGGAGATGCGAGTCATCCACTCACAGTCTCGACGCGAAAAACCAACCTGTAAAAAACTGTTTTCTTAGCGTTCATAACCTCGGTACAACTTAAAGGTCCTATATATACAATACATTCTGTTATGGGTAAGACCGTGGAGGCCAAAATGCCAGAATCACAGGAGCAGATGGGCGTCCCCTGGTGGAACAAGATGATTATCTACTGGCTTCCGAACCAGGTATGCGTCTCGCTGCATTCGCCGATCTCATTGCCTGCCGAAACAGATGTGCAATCTCCTGCCCGGTTCAAAAATACCGTTGATAGCGTTATGCAATCCCTGAAGCTGGATACTCTGAATGAATTTCTCACCATGCGGGGCTTCAAACTGAAGCCCCTAAGTCCACAGGACGATCTTCCTTCCACGACTCGTTCCGCTCCGCAGATTGAACAGTCTGCCGCGCATCATCAGAGCCGTGGCTGGAGCTTCTTCGAGACGATCCAGACGGTGCTGGAGGAGACGCAGGGGTCGGCAAGTGCAGAGTTCGCTGTGTTCAGTCGCGAGCAGAGCATGGATGACGGGGGTATGCCCGCTAACCTCAATAGCATGCAGGGCAAGTTCCTGTTTCCCTCCCCATCTCACGGCACCATTGTGACGAGCATCTTCACTATCGAAGCCACCCCATCGGCGTATGCCATGCCCGGCATGTCCTCGATGGGTGGAATGGGATCTGGCACAGGTGGAGATAGTGAGTCCGCCGGAGATATGACGCGCCAGGTTGTTGACCTGATCAATAGCAACGTGGAGAAGCTCAGGCAAGATGCCCAGGTGCCGGTCATCTCTGCCATGCCGAACTGGCTCAACGGCGGCTCTCCCTATGGGTCCGGCGGCTGCGGCGCGCATGGCTGCCCTGTCGTCCCCGCCATTCCTGTCAAGCAGGCCCACGCGGAGTACCCGCTGCGGCTGCCGGATCTGTCGGCGGTCAACACGCTGAAGGGAGACGGTGTGACGGTGTTTGTGCTGGATACACTGCCGGATGTTGAGCAGATCAGGCAGGCGTCGCAGGCGGCGAACCCTAACAGCACGACCACAGGTAATCGCCTGCTGGAGCAGATCGTAGAGCAGATAGACCGGCCGGGCGATCCCTCGGTCAGGTTCCAACATTGGACCTTGCCGCCGATTATTGAGAATCCCGGCCCTGAGCAGCCAGTGACGGGGCGCGACATCTATGGCCGGCTGGTAGGTTTCGCGATGCCCGATCATGGCCTGTTCGTCGCCGGTATCGTGCGCGACCTCGCGCCCAACGCCACTATAGAGTGTATCCGCGTGCTCAATGACTACGCCATAGGCAACACGGCCATTGTGCTTTCGGCCCTCCAGTACATTCAGGCGCGTATGCTCTACGGCGACCTGCGCGAGCGCCAGGTGGTGATTAACCTGAGCCTGGTAACGACCCCCGCGCAGGAGGAACTGCCGCTGATCTGGTTCGGCGCCGGGAGTAACTGCGCCGCCGGCGATTTCGCGGATATGATGCGCCATGTAGAACTGGTGCGCGCCAGCCTGCATCGCGTGATCCAGAGCCTTACCTCGCTTGGCGCGGTGGTGGTAGCAGCGGCTGGCAACGACTCCAACGTCCACGCATGGAACGCGCCCGCGATGTACGGCATGAACATGGCGCCGCGCTGGGGTCCGCGCTATCCCGCCGCCTTCCCGGAGGTCATCTCGGTTGGGGCTGTGGACAGGCGCGGTGCTGCGGCACCCTATAGCAACTATCCGGCGCTGTTCCCCCAGCATAATGGCATCGCCGCCTACGGTGGCGGACTGCCAACCCCGCTGCCTCCAGCACCCGGAGAGTGCATGACGCACGCGAAGAACATCGATGGGATCGTCGGGGTGTACAGCGCTGCAAGCTACCCGGCGCTTTCAGGCGATGATTGCGAAAGTACCTATCCCGCCCCGCCCGACAGCCATGGTTGGGCGGCCTGGACCGGTACGTCATTCGCCACACCCATAGTCAGCGCCCTGGCGGCGCGCGTCCTGCAGCGTGTGCGCGCGAACGGCTTACCCCGCCAACTGTGGGCCGCCGAGGTGCAGCGCGCGATTACCACGACCGCTGGCCAGCAAGACATCCTGGGTCGCGCCCTCGCTATCCAGCTGGAGTACGATGCGAGCCTGCTGATGGTGCAGCAAGATGGCGCCGGAGAGGTGCAGGAGGGAGCGGTCGCGCAGGCCACTACTGTTTAAATGGATATGAGGTCGTGGGTCGTAGGGTATAGCGATGCCTCGACTCGTCTGCTCTGTAGCCAGCTACAGGGAGGGATGGGTCGAGGCATCTTCTTCCCATCCCAGCCACGTTGTCTTCTTCTCAAAGCTGGTGGGGACGCGTTCGAGCCTGGGGATGGCCGGGAAGCCGAGATAGAGGAAGGCCACGATATGCTCAGCCGGCGCAAGTCCAAGCCAGGCCTTGACCTGGGGATCGGAGGCGGCGTCGCCTGTGCGCCACATGGCGGCAAGCCCCAGCTCTTCAGCGGTCAACAGCATGTTTTCGACGGCCGCCGCCACGGCTTCAATGTTCTCAATGGCTAACACCTGCGGCTGTTCGGGCTGTTCCGCCGCGACCACAATCACGACGGGAGAGCGCAGCAGTTTTCCCCGCTCCTTGGCCACTATGGCCTGGGCCTTCGGGTTGCTGGTATCTTCCAGCCGGGCGCTCAGCGACCGGGCCATCACCTCGCCCAGTTCCGCGCGCGCCTGGCCCGCCAGCACAAAAAACTTCCAGGGTTCCACCTTATGATGGTTGGGGGCATGGGTGCCCGCCTCCAGCACACGCTCAATCTGCGTGCGCGCCGGTCGCTCTCCGGTCATCTTGCCGATGCTACGTCGCCGCTTGATGGTCTCGAATACACTCATATTGCTTTGTTACTCTTCTCTTTATCAGGGTGTTTAGCAGCCAGGGCTAATTCTTGCTCTCCTTCATAGCTTCAAGCAGGGTGCTCTGTGCCTCCTCGAAGGTCTGCGAAAGGCTGACCTTCAAGATGAATTGTTGAAGTTCCGCTGGTTCTGTTATCACAGATGCTGCACCTTGAGCTAGCCGCTGGAGCGTGGGAAAATGCTTTTCAACGAGTGCGAGCAGCATTCTTCGAAGCGCAATCACCTCTCCCTCCTGAATTCCAAGCTCCCGTCCTTCTTCTCGCCCTTCTTGTAAGATATCCTGATAGACCCAGGTATTCCGTAACTCATCACGCAGCATCTCGAACCTCCTTCTTAGCCACTTCTGTTCTCTCTCGCCGGTCCAGACCTTTGAGGCGAGCAGGTATCCCATCGACAAAACTTCATGTCTCCCGTGCTCCTGGAGCACGATAGAGCTATCCTTGCGCAGGTAGATCACGCAAGGGATCACAGGACTGCCATATTTGTCCCCCGCGTTAATATTATATTCCAAAAGTCTGCGGGCCATCTTCTTATCGCCGACGCTCTGAAATTCCAGGTGCAAGATCACAGGCTGGTCGGCAAGCAGGCAGTGACACATGATGTCGGCATAGCGCTGACCGTTCAGCTTGGATTGGAATTCTGTCGAGACAAAACTGAGGTACGTTGTGCCGGGAGCATCCAGGAGACAAAATCCTGGGGAGATTCCTCAAACAGTCGCTTCAAACCCTGGTGCCATATTGTTGTCAATTTCAACACCCTCCCACATCACCACATTTATGCATGCAATATACCACATGCTTTGATGTTTTGTCTATACCTTTCAAATGGTGTTTTTCTTCTTATACAAGAAATCAGATGAGTAGGGGGCGCGGTTTGGTAGGGGCGCCCCTACCAAACCGCGGGGGCACGTATCGTTACCTGCTTCCCTCTCCGGCTCCTTGTAGCAGGTTACCCTCCACGCCGATTGAAGGCAGCAGTTGCGCCTGGGCCTGGGTGCTTAGCGGCAGGCCCCAGAGCTTGATGAAGCCCAGGGCGGCGTTGTGATCGAACTGGTCGCCGCTATCGTAGGTTGCCAGGCTGTGATTGTAGAGCGAGTGCTGCGATTGGCGGCCGACGACGGCGCACTGGCCGGGCGTGAGCTTCACGCGCACGGTACCACTGACGAAGCGCTGGGTGCTCTGCACGTAGGCCGCCAGGTCCTGGTGCAGGGCGCTGTACCACTGCCCGTTGTAGATCAGGCGCGCGTACTCGGCCGCGACGACCTCCTTGAAGCGTGCCTGGTCGCGACCCAGGGTCAGGCTCTCCAGGGCGCGGTGGGCGGCGTGCAGCACGGTGGCGGCGGGCGCTTCGTAGACCTCGCGCGACTTGATGCCCACGAGGCGATTCTCGATGTGATCGATGCGCCCGACGCCGTACTGGCCCGCGAGCTTGTTGAGTGTCTCGATCAAGGCGACGCCTTCGATCTCTTCACCGTCCAGAGCTAGCGGGATGCCATGCTGGAACGTGATCTCTATATAGGTTGGTTGCGGCACGGGTGGTCCGTCTGGCTGACCGTAGAGCGCGGGGCTGCTGGTCCAGGCGTAGACATCTTCGGGCGGCTCGGCCCAGGGGTCCTCCAGGATGCCGCACTCGACGCTGCGGCCCCACAGGTTTTGATCGACCGAGTAGGGACTGGCCCCGGTTGCCTGGATGGGGATGTTGTGCTTGGCCGCGTAGGCTATCTCGTTGTCGCGCGTCATGCTCCACTCACGCACGGGAGCGATGATCTTCAGGTCGGGGGCCAGCGTGTTGATCGAGACATCGAAGCGCACCTGGTCGTTGCCCTTGCCCGTGCAGCCGTGGGCCACGGCGACGGCCCCCTCGGCGCGCGCCACCTCGACCAGCAGGCGCGCGATCAAGGGGCGCGCCAGGGCCGTGGCCAGTGGATACTGCCCCTCGTAGATCGCCCCGGCCTGTAGCGCGGGCCACACAAAGTAACGCACAAAGTCCGCGCGCCCATCGACGACCATGGCCTTGACCGCGCCGATCTTCTCGGCACGTGTCGCGATCGCCGGCAGGTCGCGTTCGTTGCCGACATCGATGGTCAGCGCGATCACGTCCAGGCCATAGTGTTCTTTGATCCAGCGAATGGCGACGGAGGTATCCAGGCCACCCGAATATGCAAGTACCACTGTTGACATAGTCTATTTCCTTCTACTACTGGGCGCAGGCCAGCGGCACCCCTACACGAACGGCAACCTCGTTTCGCGTTGCCGGGCGCAGGCCAGCGGCACCCCTACACGAAATAAAGCGTCCAGCACATTGTAGAGAAGCCCCGGCATGGCTCCATTTCATGTAGGGGCGCCGCTGGCCTGCGCCCGGCTCCAACACGACATCTCTCCCTCTATTTAGTATCAAC
>JALYTT010000315.1 GCA_030854145.1 Chloroflexota bacterium
GGCCAGCGGCGCCCCGGTCCCTACGCGGGAGGGAGATCGTCCGTCCTATTATTCGTCCTACCTACCATTATGCATCATCATAAGGGCCTAGCGCACGCCGATATACTCCTGGCCGCCCATGTATGGTTGGAGGGCGGCCGGGATGCGCACCGAGCCGTTGCGCTGCTGGTGCGTCTCCAGCAGGGGCAGGATGATGCGCGGCGACGCCAGGGCGGTGTTGTTGAGTGTATGGACAAACTTCACCTTGCCGTCTTCGTCGCGGTAGCGGATGTTCGCGCGCCGGGCCTGCCAGTCGTGGAAGTACGAGCACGAGTGCGTCTCCCGGTAGCGGCCCTCGCTGGGTACCCAGCACTCGATGTCCGACATCTCGACCTTGCCGTCGCCCATGTCGCCTGTGCAGACGCTAACGACGCGGTACGGCAGCTCCAGGGCCTGCACCAGCTCCTCCGAGTTGGCCAGCAGGTGCCGGTACCAGTGGACCGACTCTTCGTGCGAGGCTTTGCAGATGACATATTGCTCGATCTTGTTGAACTGGTGGATGCGGAAGACGCCGCGCGTGTCCTTGCCATACGTGCCCGCCTCTTTGCGGAAGCATGGACAGAAGCCCACGAAGGTCAGGGGCAGCTCGCTCAGGTTCAGGATCTCGTCCTTGTACATGCCAGTGATCGAGACTTCAGCCGTACCCACCAGGAACAGATCCTCGCCCTCCACCTCGTAGACCTGGTCGCGCCCCTTGGGGAATTGTCCGCTGCCCACGAAGCTGAAGTCGCGCGCCATTGCCGGCACGATCATAGGTGTGAAGCCCTTCTGGGCCAGGCGCTCCATGGCGAAATGCATCAGCGCCATCTCCAGGCGCGCGCCATCGCCCTTGAGGGCGTAGCTGCGGGCGCCCGCGACCTTCACGGCGCGCTCGATATCCACCATGTTGTGCCTCTGCATCAGGCTATAGTGATCGAGCGGCTCGAAGTCGAATGTCGGCAGGTCGCCCCAGTACTTGACCGGCACGTTATCGCTCTCGTCTTTGCCGATGGGCGCGTTCGGATCGGGGATGTTGGGCACCAGGTAGAGCAACTGCTGCCGCTCCTCCGTCAGCGCGCTCAGGCGCGGCTCCAGCTCCTTGATCTGCTCCGAAAGCTGCTTGCCCTCGACGATAAGCGTGTCGCGCAGGTCCTTGTCCTTCCCCGCCTGCTGCACGCGCTTCGAGAGCTGTTTCTGCTGCGCGCGCATCTCCTCTACCTGGTGTTGCAGCGTGAGCACCTGCCGGTCAACCTCCAGCAGGTAATCGATGTCGAGCGTATTGTTCTTGACGCGCGCGGCCTCTTTGACAATATCCGCGTGGTTGCGAATAAACGCGAGATCTAACATAGCGTTTTTACTCCTGGCGCATGTATGGGCATGTATATTGTAAACAATAAAAAAACGCCATCGTCCTTCATGTAAAGGACGACGACGCTGAATACGCGTAAGCCGTGGTGCCACCTTGATTTATTCAATCTCGTTCGCCAGGTGAGCCGAGAAGACGTGCGAACAGGAGAGATTGACCTCGTTGCAGCCCGCTAACGGGGGCGACCGTTGGCGCTTATCGCGCAGGCTCACAGGTGGATTTCGTTCCTGTTCGCGTGCTGCGTCGCACCGTCCCGCAGCTCTCTGGACGCGACAAGAAGTACTTGTCCTGCTCATTGCCTCTGGTATTGTATGGTGTTGTGACCAGCATAGCAGTGCCTGTCGCGTTTGTCAATAGGTTTATAGCTTCCACACCTGCGCGTTGCTGAACTCTACCTCGGTTGGCAGAGTGTAGTCGACGGCCACGACGCCGATCTGGCCGGAACTCAGGGTGCTATCGCTGATGGTCGCGATGTATTGCTGGTTCACGTACAGATTGATGGTGTTGTTCTGGGCGATGACGGCGAGCGTATTAGACTGGTTCGGGCCGACGGAGATGGCGGCGTTAAAGCCGCTGCTCATGGTCGTACCCTGCGTGCTGCTGGTATAGACATCCAGGGCATAGGAGCCATTGGTGCCGATGCGGAAAATATAGTATGTGCCCTGGGAACCGTTGCCCCGGAAGAGGATGCCGCCCTGGTCGCCTTTGTCAATGGTAAGCTGCACCTGGTAGACGAAATTGCTGAAGCTGGTTGAGCGGGCAATGCAGGGCTGGAGATAGCCCTGTCGCCCGGCGCTGGCATGGTAATTGCCTCCCGTAAATGCGCAGCCTGTTCCCACCACCGGCATCCCTTCGTCCCAATGATTGTTGCCGGTGTTATCGCTGAGCGCATCGCTGAATGCTGGAGTTCCACTGGTCGCCTGCTGGAGTGTGTCATTCAGCGTGCCGGCCGTGGCCGTTACGAGATTTGCCTGGGCGGTGGCCGAGACTGCACTATTGCTCTGGGCGGTAGCTGTGGCGTTGATATGGGTCTGCGTCGCGGCTACAGAGTGTGCTGTGGCCTGAAGCTGAGCCTGGGCCGTCGTATGCGCTCTGGCGGTGGCGACATACTGTGTATGCAGTACGGCGCTGTACTGCGCGGTCGTCAGGTAAAAAACCAGGCCCAGGCTACCGGCGATCAGCGCGGCCGCCAGCGTGCTGAGCAGGATAACCGATCTCGTGGAAAGCGTCTCGCGGCGCTGAAAGGTCTCATGCGCCGGGGGCCAGGAAGGCTTGAGCGGGAGGATAGGTTCGCCGGCAGAGGCCGCGCCATCAGGTTCCTCAGCAAGTGTGGTCTCTGTAGCTGTGGCCACTGCCGGCGCCTCCACGTCCGCGTCATTGGCGGGCGCGATCTGCCCCGGCTGCTGAACAGGCGTGTTCTGTTCAGCAGAGGTGGTCTCGTCGAACTGGGGGGACTCTTGCCCGCCTTCCATTATATGCTGCTCCCTCATGAACCGGGAAAACCTCTTTTTGGATATATATTACAACTTCCAGATTTCTTACAGATTCCACTCCTGCGCATTGCTATACGCCACATCAGCCGATGCGGTTAGATCGGTGGCGAAAAGCGCTAGCTCACCGTTGCTAAAGGAAGTATCGCTTGCGCTGCCAATGTAGCGCTTGTTGATATACATGTACAGGTTATTGCTGCTAGCAACGGCTGCGATAAGGATGGGCTTATTCGTGGCTGTTGGAATAAGAGGTGAGATGCCACCAAGCAGCATTTGCGCAGTGGTACCGGTATTATCGACATATTTGTAAAGTCTGTACGATCCATCCGAGTAGACGCTGAAGCGGTAGAACTGTGAAGCGGATTGATTGACACGCAGCATAATACCCCCGGCGTCACCTGAGACGATGGTCATCTGCACCTGGAAGAGACAATTGCTACAATTGTTTCCGCCTGTGCAGTAGTAAAAGCTATCCTTGCTTGTTTCTGTAACGTGGTATGCGCCGCCGTTGAAGCTACACCCGTGGTCGCTCGCGGTTCGTGTGAGCCAGGTGCTGCTCCCATTGTTTAGTGGGTCAGTGAGTTGGGGACGACTTCTGGTGGTCGAGTCGTAGAGACCTTGTGGCGTTGTACTGGCTGTACGCGTCTCGTCGGTGCTGAATTTTTGCGCGATGGCGGTGGCCTGGGCATTCAATTGCGCGGGTGTACCGACGGCCGTGTAATAGACCAGTGCGCCGGCTGCGATGAGCAGGAGCGCGAGCAGGAACAGGAGCGCTGCCGCGCCTCCGGCTCGTCTCTGGCGCGGCTGTTGTGTAGGGAATGGTTGTGGCGCTGGCGTTGTCTGCATGTAGGGTTGGTTGCCGTAAGGCATAGGTGCCGGTGGCGTCTCCGTATAAGCCTGCCCGCTATAGAGATAGGGGTTGGGCGCGGGCGGCTGCGATGCTGGCCCGGACGCGGCGCCTGCTTCCTGGAAAGATCCATAGTTCGGGTATGGTCCAGACCCAGACGGAGGGATGTAGGGTGTTGAGCCAGGGACATACGAGGGCACGTTCGCGCCGCAAGAAGGGCAGGTCACTGCTCCTGCTGGGAGGGTGATACCGCACACATTGCACTGCATAGCTATGTTCTCCTTACATATATGGATGTCCAGCGACTTTCATAAACTCCACACCTGCGCATGGCTAAAAGTCACCTCGGTCGGATGGCTATAATCGATGGCGGCCACGCCGACGCTGCCTATGGTAAAAGTGTCATCGCTGACGGTCGCGATATATTGTGTATTGATGTAGAGGTTGATCGAGCCTCCACGCACGATCACTGTTAGCAGGTTGCTTTGATGCAGCCCGCTGTGGATCAGCGGACTATCGTTCCCTGTGAGAGACTGGATGTGATCGGGGCTGTTATTGACAAACAAATTGAGCGTGTAGTGCCCATCCTGGCTCACCGTAAAGAGATAGCACGTTGCTGCCACCGGGTTCGCGCGAAAGACGATGCCACCACCATCGCCTTTGACAATAGTCATCTGCACCTGGTAAGCGAAATTATTGAAAACAGGCCAGGCAGCGCAGAAGAAAAAGCTATTCTTCCTGGGGGACAGCACATGGTATGTGCCGTCCGCGAATGCACAACTCCCATTGGCCCGTTGCAACGCGCGCCAGTAGCTGCTTTCCTGGCTGCTTAAAGGGTCGTTGAGCATTGGCGTGCCGTGGGTGGCCTGCTGGTAGATCATTTGCGGCGTTATGGCCTGCCTGGTGGCGGTAGCATACGCCCAGCCGGTGGCTGTGGCGCCCACGACCGCCGTAGCCTGTGCCCGTAGTTGCGCGGGCCGCAAGGCCTGTGTGTAATACAGCAGACCACTTCCCATAAGCATACACACCACCAGAGCAGCAAGCAGGAGTTGCTGCCTGGCGCGTTGTATCCGCTGAACCCAGGGTCCTCCCTTGACGCGTTGAACCCACGGCATAAAAGCCATTCCCCCGGCTATGGTCTACAATTTCCATACCTGCGCGTTGGTGAAGGCCACGTCTGTCGTCGCACTTTGTGTATTGGTGGCGAACACCCCGATCAGCCCGGAACTTGAACCATTATCATCGGCCTTGGTGACGAACTGTTTATTGACATACAGGTCAATCGCCGTGCCGCGGGCTATGATGGTCAGCGTATTTGGCTGATTGACGCCTTTAGTGATGAACGGGCTGGTACCGCCAGCCAGGAGTTTCTGACCACTGGCACCGCTTGCTACCAGCAGATAGGAGCCATCGCTGCCAATGGCGAAGAAGTAGAGTTTTTGCGCGCCATTGTCCAGGCGGAATACCACGCCGCCATCATCACCTTTAGCGATAGTCATCTGCACCTGGTAGGCGAAGTCGTTAAAAGTAGTGGCCTGGGCTAAACAGTCAGCCCCTCGCGTGCTCGCGGTTGTCCTGACATGCAGCGCGTTGCCCGTAAAGGCACACCCGCTGCCATCCGAATTTTTGTTGGTAGACCAGCCATTGCCGCTCTGCGCATTTAATGGATCGTTCAGCGCCGGTGTTGTACTTGTTGCGAAGGTATAGAGGGCCTGCGGGTCATTTGCCAGCGCCTGGGCCGTAGCCGTGACCTGCGCTATGTGGGTAGCGGTTGCGTTAGCATGCTGCTGCGCTATTGCGGTGTTCTGGACCTGCGTTGCCTGGATGGCCTGGGCCGTGGAGGTCGCCTGCGCATGCAACTGGTTTGGGTGTATCACGACACCATAGAGCGTCAGGCATCCCCCAAGCACGAGCACCACGGCGGTCAGGGCGACGAGCAGCATACCTGCGCGGCTCATGCGGCGAGCCGGCCGGGGTTGAAGCTGCCCTGGGAATGGCTGGGGTTGTGCAGGCGTACCCGGATAGCCCGGTTGCTGTGGCGTGCCTATATAGATTTGAGATTGTGGCTGGCCGAAGGGCGCCGGCTGCCTGTCAAAGTAGGGCGAGGGCTGGGCCGGTGTATCTCCAAAAGACTCGGACTGGGCGTATCGAGGTCGCGGCGCCTCGAAAGACGGCTGCACTGGTGGCGCCCCGAATGACTGAGCCTGCGCTATCTCAAAGGGTGGCTGTGGCTGCTGGGGCTGTCCATAGGCAGGCTGAGAGGGAGAACTGCTAAACGGCTGCTGCTGCTGTGGCTGTCCATAAGCAGGTTGAGAGGGAGAACTATTAAACGACTGCTGCTGAGGAGGCTGTCCATAGGCCGGCTGGGTAAACGGTTGTTGTGGTTGCTGCTGTGGCTGTCCATAAGCAGGTTGAGCCGGAGAACTGCCAAAGGGGACTGTGATCGACGGTTGTGCTTGCCAGGATTGAGCTGGAGGCGCGACCGGAGCCTGAGGCGGCTGAGACGCTGGTCCGCCAGAGGCTGGCTGCGATTGGGCCGGCGTTTCCCAGTAGGATGGTTGGGCCGGCGGGTTGGCGGCGGGCTGCTGTTGGGCATACCAGGGTAGAGCAGAGGCGCGCAATGTCGGCTCATCCCCTGTAGTAGGTGCGGCAACCTCCTGAGCGGGCCCTGAGTCCTGTTGTGGCTGTTGCGCGGGCGGCTGGGACGATTCCCGACCGGAATGGCTGATAAGCATCTCGTCAGCTTCAGAGCTACTGGGCGATGTACTGGATATGTTATAAGGTGTAGCAGTACCACACACGGGACATGTCGCTGTTCCGGGAGGGAGCGTAGCGTGACATGATCGGCATTCCATGATAAGTCCTCCTGGTGAGTATATGTGGATAAAACTTTTCTACAAAGCCGAATTAGCATAACATGCTTTTGTGTGTCTGCCAATAGATATGGTGTAGGGAGGGTGCCCGTCACTTTTTTGCAGGCTCAGCCGTAGGAGAACGAGGGCTCCAACGCCGTCGCCAGGGATGGTGAGCAGTCGGTTTCCCATCAGCCATACAGGCAGGTCGGGGCGGGGCAGGGGGAGGTGGGCACCCTCTGAGAGAAGGAAGCAGGAACCGCATCCAGAGCAGCAAGAAGCGGTGGGTCGCCTCGTGCTGGCGATGGTGGACCGCTGTGAGGCGGGTGTGCTGGCGTTGAACCAGACGGGTGGAGCCCGTCAGTTCCCAGGCTTCGGACCAGCGGTCGTTGCAGACAGCGTTGCGCAAGGCGAGCATCGGGTTGACGTGGGGACCGGCCCAATGCATACCCGGTCCCTTCATCCGCGTTTGCATCACCAGCTTGTTGGCGCTTTCCACCATCCCCGACCCCATCGGCCAACCAGCCTGCCGGTAGCGCGGATACTGCATGGAGGCTTCTCGTTTGTGCAAATACGCCAGATCTTCTCGGATCGTGCCTCTCTCCACGACTGAGCGCGTGAGGTGCCTGAGCCAGCGTAGCACCGGGCTAGGACCCCGATGCTTGAGCAGATGCAGACAGCGAGGGAGCGCGTCGAGCGGCAGAGGGTGACCAGCGTGCTGCACCGTGTCCAGGATGGCACTGATGCGTTGAGCCGCGTGGGGGAAATCCAGAATGCGCACGGCATCGGGTCGATGGCCGTCCACCAAGCCTTGTAACCAGTCGGCCCCATCCATCACTGCCGCCACCTGGGGCGCCTCCGGGACCCGTCGGCGCTCCATTTCTCCCTCGGCTAGGTCTGTAAAGGTGAGGGCATCGGTCATCCGGGAGAAATACGAGAGGGCGCTCGTGCGTGTTTGCTCCCCTTCGTGCTTCACCTCCCCAATCGCCAGTGTGCGCACTTCCGCCCACACTCCCCCCACCAGCGGGACCATGGCCCCATCTGCACTCAGCACCAGTTGCTCAGAGGTTCTCGACCCCGGCAGCTTCGAGGTACTGGGACACTGGCGGTGCGTGTTTTGCCCCTCTTCGTAGACCTGTCCCGCTTGGTACGTGTGCCGCCGCACGGTGGCTTCACTCACCTGCACTCCCAGTAACGCCTCCAGCATCCGTCCTGCGCAGCCAAAAGGCATCCAGGTGGCTACGCGCACCAGGTATTCCTCTTGCGTGGGAGTCAGGCTCCCTGCCAGCAAGGCCAATTGCTCATCGAGGGGGAAAAAGCCCCATCCCACACTGGGGACAGGTTCCATACTGCCGCTTCAAGGTGACCCGGTGCCCGCCTCGACTCTGCAACTCTCGCTTCTGGGTGCCTCGGGCCTGCAACGGGATGTGACACTGTGGACAGATTGGGCGTTCTTCAGGGGAACCATGCTGCCACTGCGTCAGGTCCGAGGCCAGCGTCGCCTCTTGGAGCATCTGGGCTTCCAGGCGGTTCATGCGCGTGTGAACCGCTTCTTCACTCTCCCGAAAGGTCGCTTTCGGATGTGCCTGGCGCCACTCTTTCATGCCGCTGAGTCCCTCTTCACTCAGTTCTCTCCAGTGCTTTTCCATCGCCTCGTCCATACTCTTCTCCTCATTTCATTGACTTTTCCCTATCCTACCACCTTCTTTCTCCTCTGTCTCTCCCTGTGCAAAAATTTGACGGGCACCCGGGGTGGCATCAGGGCTTGACAC
>JALYTT010000316.1 GCA_030854145.1 Chloroflexota bacterium
GGCGAGGCAAGCCACGCGCTACGGATACACAATCATGTGTCGGCCTTGAAACAGGGCGACCGCATTGTCGGCGGGCATTGTTGGCGGGTAAGGGGAGCCAAAGGGGAGCCGAAGGGATCGCCCGTCCATCTCTGACCAGGCAGAGGTGGCATGGCGATGGGTACCGGTTCCATAGACGATCGGGTCATTCGTCTGGCAGCGTCGATCGCGGGGTATGAAATGTAGGGGCATCCCTCGCGGGTGCCCTGTTCCAAGACTTGCCCAATGAAACTTTATAGAGTTCTTCACGCGAGATCTCGCAGCACCTCGGCGGTCGTGACAATGGTGGCGAACTCCTGGTGCAGATTGGTTAGAGTCATGGCCTGGATATCTTCCGCGCTGTGGAGCACGTTGTCGGGCCCTCTCCGATCAAAGGTCGCGGTGGCATCGGAGACGAGGTATGTGTGGAAGCCGAGGTTGCCCGCCATACGCGTGGTTGTCTCGACGCAATGGTTCGTCGTCAGCCCGGTGATGATCAGCGTGCTGATATCCGCGCGCCTGAGGCGCTCTTCCAGGTCTGTACCGATGAACGCGCTGTTGACGTGCTTCTGAATCACAGGCTCCCCATCCTGAGGGCGTACCATGTCTTTGATCGCGCTTCCTGGGGCATCAGCGCGCAGGGGTGATTGTAATTCCAGGGAGAGATGCTGGATATGAAAAATGGGCCGGCCCGTGCGCCGCCACGCGTGTAACAGGGTAGCTATGTTCGTCTCGGCATCAGGATTGTTTCGCCGGCCCCACACCGGATCGTCAAAGCCTTTCTGGATATCGATGAGGATGAGGGCGGTATTTTGTGGGAAAGATAGCATAGTATTCCTCCTTTACATCCGTGTAGGCTTGCCCCGCAGGATAAGGTAATTATCGAACTCGGCCGGGGTACGCACGCCATGCTGAAGGACGGCGTCGTATATGTTGGTGCTGTAGACCTGCTGGCGATAGGCGGGGAGCTGGTACCACATATCCTTGATCCAGAGGATAACCAGCCGGGTGTCGGAGGTAAGTTGCTGCTCGATGGCTTCGTGGACAGGTTCGGGATGGACGCCTTCGCCAAGCCAGAAGGAGATGTCGATTTTCCACTCGCTGCCGGCAAGCATAGCGTAGACGGCAAAATAATAGCGTTCATTGATTTGCAATCCGGTCGGGTTGAAGGGACCACTCCCATTCAAGTAGCGCACCTGATTGACTTGCGGATGTGTATACAATGGCTGCATGATCGCATAGGCACGCTCAATGTCCAGACCGGGACTGGAGACGGCCAGGTCGATATCGCGCCAGACCATCAGCCCCAGAACGGAACTCCCAACCTGCCTCAAAGTGCCCGCGGGACTCAGTAGCTTGACCAGCCCAAGTTCCGCCAGCACCGTCTGCGCTTCATGCTGGAGCGCGTCCTGGCGTTGTAGCAACATCGCAGCCTGCCCTGGTTGCAGCATCTCCTGAGCTATCATGGAAGACGGATGCTCTTCTGTCATAGGTTCTCTCCTCCGTTGAAGTCCCACAAGGTGAGGTAAGAGTAGTCTGTAAGCACTATACCATATGCGTGTCGAACTTCCTGCCTGGGCTTATAATAGAAGAGATATTCGCGTATGAAAGCAAGGAAGGGCATAATCTATGGACAGCGAAATGCATCCTCCACACGGCCAGCTTGTGGCTGCTGGTATGGCAGACACATCCTCCGACGGGCCGAGAGTGGCCACCATTCCCCGCGTCGTGATTATCGGGGCCGGCTTCGGCGGTCTGCGAGCCGCTCGCGCTTTGAGCAACGCGCCGGCCAACATCACAGTTGTGGACCGCACCAATCACCATCTATTTCAGGCGCTACTCTACCAGGTGGCGACGGCGGGCCTCTCGCCTGCCGATATCAGCGCCCCCATTCGCGGCGTGCTCAGGAGGCAGAAAAATACCGAGGTCGTGCTGGCCGAGGTGACAGGCATTGATACACAGGAGCAACGCGTCATCATGGACAAGCGCTCGCTGGCATATGACTACCTGGTGATCGCCACGGGGGCGCGCCAGAACTACTTTGGCCATCGCGAATGGGAGCAGTTCGCGCCGGGACTCAAATCGCTGGAGGAGGCCACGGGACTGCGGCGCAAGATCCTGCTGGCCTTCGAGGCAGCCGAGATGGAGAGCGACCCGGCGGTCCAGCGGTCGCTGCTCACCTTCGTGCTGATCGGCGCGGGTCCTACTGGCGTCGAGATGGCTGGCGCGATCGCGGAACTGGCCCGTAAGGCCCTGGCAAGCGATTTCAGGCATATCGATCCTCGCTCGGCGCGCATTATCCTGGTGGAGGCCGCGCCGCGCATCCTGCTCTCTTTCCCTGAGAAGTCGGCGCGGAAGGCGAAGCAGGCCCTCAATCGCCTGGGGGTAGAGGTGCGCACGGGAGCTCCCGTGGAGTTGATCGACGCGGATGGCGTGGTGATCGCGGGCCAGCGTCTCAGCGCCAGGACCGTCATCTGGACGGCGGGCGTTCTGGCCTCGCCGGCGGGAACATGGCTCGGCGCCACCACCGATCGCGCGGGCCGCGTTCAGGTTCAGCCGGACCTGAGTGTACCTGAGCATCCAAATGTGTTTGCGATCGGCGATACCGCCTGTTGCATGCAGGATGGGAAACCGCTGCCCGGCGTTGCGCCTGTAGCCATAGAGCAGGGGCGCTACATCGCGTCCCTCATCAAAGCGCGCCTGGCCGGACGACAGGAAACGCCGCCTTTCCGCTACCGCAACACGCTGAACCTGGCAACGGTCGGCCGCTCCTGGGGGATCGTGGATAATGGCAGGGTGCAATTGACAGGCTTCCTGGCCTGGGTCTTCTGGCTGGCGATCCACATTGTGCGCCTGATTGGCTTCAGGAACCGCGCCGTAGTGCTTTTCCAGTGGGCCCTGGCCTATCTCACCTTCCAGCGAGGGGCGCGCTTGATCCTGCGTGAGAGCAAAGCTCCCGACCTAAGCGCGCCCTGACAATACTTTCCAGGCCAGTCTCCGCATCAGGCGAAGTTTTTATTTTCGTCGCGGATGTAGGCCCAGGCAGCCAGCACGGCGAAGACCGCAGCGTAGGCCAGCAAGACGAGCAGGTGCCAGCCCAGGGACTGGTTATCCCGGTTAAATGAACTGCCCACGACGATCCAGGCAATCTGGCCCAGGTGATAGGTGGGCAGGTAAGGGGCCAGCTTATGGATGAAATCGGGCAAAAGCGACAGCGGTATCAACAGCCCCGAGGTGAAGGAGAGCACCAGCATCAGGATCGTCGAGAGCGCCGTGGTCAGGTTTGTCGAGCCAACGAAACCCAGGAAGATGCCCAGCAGGCTCATGGGGACCATGCCGATCACCATCATGCCAAGTAACTCGGCCCAGGTCCCCAGGCTCATATTCACCTTCCCGCTGAGGGCGGCGACGGCGAACAGGAGTAACATGGAGATGATGCCGGTCAGGATGATGACCAGAAACTTGCTGCCCAGGTAGAGCGTTGCACTCATAGATGTTGTGCGCAGCAGTTTATTCCAGCCCAGAGAGCGCTCATTGGACAGCGAGATGCTGAACGTCTGGAAGGCGGCAATGAACGCGCCATAGGCGGCATACGAGGCCAGAAGAGTAGGTCCAGCGTCTGCCCCGAAGGTAGTGCCAAAGAGCAGAAAAAAGAACGTCGGAAAGGCTATACCAAAGATCACCGCCGGCGGACTGCGGAAGATCTTCAACAGTTCGCAATAGAAGAAGTAGCCCCAGGGAGCCGCCTTGCGTTGGGTGGCAAGGGCCGTTGGCGGTTGGGCCACAATGGGTTCGTTTGATGTAGTAGTCATGCTGCTTGTTCCTTTCATAACAGGTGATGTATCGCGTTCCTGCATTATGCTTCGTGCCTGCCATTGCTAGTCAGCGCCAGAAAAGCCTCTTCGAGTCCTGCCCCAACGACTTCGAGATTGCTCAGCTCGGCTCCGTTCTTGAAGAGGGTCGCCAGCAAAGTTTCCGGCTGCATGGTATAGATTTCAAATGTGTTGCCCATTAGCCTGGCATTCTGGGAGCCGGCAAGCGCGCGCAGATCCTCAAGGGTGAGGTTGGGGGCGCGGAAACGAATGTGCTTGCCGCCAACGTGGCTCTTGATCTCGTCAGGCGTGCCATCGGCGATAATCTGTCCGTGGTCGATGACCACGATGCGTTTAGCCAGGGCGTCGGCCTCTTCCAGGTTGTGGGTCGTCAAGATGATCGTTTTGTTCTGTGCGACCTGGATATTGATCTGCTCCCAGAAGCTGCGGCGCGCCTCCACATCGAGTCCGGTGGTGGGTTCGTCGAGAAAGAGTACGTCCGGGTTGCCGACAAGGGCCAGGGCGAAGTAGACGCGCTGCTTCTGCCCACCGGAGAGCCGGCCCAGGCGCATATTGGCCTGCGGCTCCAGCCCGGCAATTTTGATGGCCTCCTGTGTCTCCATGGGGTTATCGTGAAAGCGCCCGAACAGCTCCACCAGCTCACGCACCTTGAGCGTCTCAGGAACGCCGGATTCCTGGAGCATGACGCCGATGTGCTTGCGGTGGTTGGCGAGGCGCGGGTTCTCGCCAAAGAGCGCGACGCTGCCGCTGCTTGGCCGGCGCATACCCAGCATCAGGGCGATAGAGGTGGATTTGCCGGCTCCATTCGGACCTAAAAAGGCCACGACTTCGCCCGGCTCAATCGTGAGACTGAAATCTTTCAAAGCCTGGACAGCGCCATAGTTCTTGGTAACATTTTGTAGCACGACCGCGGGGGTCGCTGTAGCTATTGCCATTCTATCTACACTCCTTACGTGTATATTCCTTATCTGTCGGAAGTATACAGGGGAACACACGCTGAAAGGGAGTGCAGATCTACCTGTTTTAGGACTATGACGAAAGTCACCTTGCCTCTATCACGCGGCACATATGGTAAATATCGGTGTTTTAGTTCGTCACAATGTATAGAGAGTATAGATCATACAAGAAATAATATGAGCCGCGCTAGTAAGAGCGGCCCAAAAGGGCAGAGGCCACATTATAGTTTTCCTACCAGAGGAGTATACCAATGTTACAAACCGCCTCCCGCAAGTTACAAGCTTTACCGGCGCACTTTCGCGCGAGCACTTATACAAGAACGCTGGCCGTTGTTCTGTGCGTGATCTTCGTCAGCAGTATCCTTGCCGCCTGCGGTTCAGCCACGGCGGCAGTGAACCCGGCGCCTGCGGCAACCGCGACAGTCGCGAGCACTCCGACGTCTCCACCAGATCCAACACAAGCCTCCTCACCCACGCCCAGGCCAAAGCCGACCCAGGGAGCGACGCCCATGCAAGGAGCGCCCGCGGTGCTTGATTTGCGGCCAATGTCGATGAGCATCGTCGGGCATCTCGACTGCAATAAGCAGGGAGCGTATGTCTGCTTCGCGCGCGTGCTTTCCAGGTCGAGCGCCCGGAGCACCCTGCACTGGATGGCCTCCACGAATGTGCCAGGCCACATTACCTTCAGCCCGGCGAGCGGAGTCCTCGCGCCAGGTCAAAGCGTGCTGGTGACCATCATGGTCCCATTGAATGCCTGCACGCCTGGCCTCTTCTTCTTCCGAGGGCCGATCAATACTCATACGATCACCTGGGCCTGCTAAGCGACTGGACAACAAACAAGGCGAGGGGCCATTATGGTCCCTCGCCTTGATGATACGCTCCCATCCGCTTAATCGGGAACGAAGAGCATACCTGTTAGCTTGATAAACCCAATAGCGACGGGCGAGACAATGCCTGTATCGGCATTCACTACGCCAAGAAAGCCCGCGACGCCGGAATCATCGGGTGTCTGAGTATAGATCGTGCCGGGGGCGAAGTGGGTGGCACGAACCCAGAAGGTGAGGCCCGTGGAGCCATCGGCAACCAGCAGTCGCCCCTTCGTTGACGTGGCCCACACAGTATCGTCAAGCTGCGTCCCCACGGGGAGACGTTTGACCTGCTGCTGAGGCGTGCCAGGGTTGCTGATGGTGATAATCTGGGTGCCTCCCTGGTCTATCAGGATCAAATTCCCGTTCGCATCATTTGTCAAAGAGTCGGGATCAACCACGTTCAGGGTCGCTTTGGCATTTGCAACGGCATCCTGCGCGCTCGCGTTCCCCATTAAGACGGGGGTCAGTGTGGCTTTTCCGCTGTTCAGGGTGATTTTGTCCAGCGCCGGAAAGGGGTTCGAGCTATTCTTATCCAGCGTCGGGTTGGATGCCACGATAAAGGCCATGCCATTGAGGAAGTACACATCATCATAGCCACCGCCATGAGGTGCGGTCGGGAACGTATATGGTGTCACCGTCCCGCTGGTAGGATCAATGGTTTCCATCTTGGGGTTAGCATCCTCGTTTGAGGTCACCCAGAGCAGTTTCGTGGTCGAGTCCATACGCATCCCATCGCTGTGGCCTGGCATGCTATATGTCTTCACGACTTTCCCATCCATGGTGTACTCAACGATGGTACTCGTCTTGGTGTCCGTGCCATCCTTGGCAGCCGCATTTTGATAGTCGATGAAGACATGGCCGCTGTCGACGACGAGCGCATCGGGTTGCGTATATGCTGAAGTGCTGGAGGC
The DNA here is from genome assembly GCA_030854145.1 of Chloroflexota bacterium. The sequence goes on from JALYTT010000316.1 coordinate 6,588, forward strand.
GAATAAGCTGATTTGATACCCTGGCAGGGCCACCAGGCCATAGTTTCCTGACGACGAAGAACTGGAACTGTGAGCGGAAGAAGGTTGTGCCGCTGTCGTCGTGTCGCCGCCACACGCCGCCAAAATAAGTAGGCATGCTACCAGCACACAATAACATGCATATGTGAGCGTCTAACGATAATGCATCATCGAGCAGCTTCATCTGTACGCCATCAAGCTGGATGGTTGCAGCGGCTCCATTCTCTTCAGGATATTTCCGGTGCCTGGCGCCAGGGATCGGCACGCTGTCCTCTCCCTGGTGTAATAACTGGTATTATATAACCGAACGAATCGTGCCGCCATCGACGCGGATAGTTGCGCCACTCACATAATCAGCGATCGGGCTCGCCAGATAGGCTACTGCTGCGGCGATCTCCTCTGGCCGACCGAAACGGCCCACGTCATTTGGAGCTATGGCCTGCGTAGCGTTGCGTTCCATTTCCTCCCACGTCTCGCCCCAGCCATGTGCCTGTGCCATGTGGGTGAGCGTTGCCCGAGCTGCCTCGCTCGCAAGGATCGCGCCGGGAGCCACGATGTTTGATGTCACGCCGGTATCCTTCAGTTCACGTGCGAGGGAGACCGCAAGGTTGTGGCGAGCTGCCAACGACGCGTTGTAGTCCGGCGCGATAGCTTGAGGCTGCTGCGACAGGCCACCGCCAATCTGGATCACCCGACCCCAGTGTCGCTCGCGCATCTGCGGTACCAGGCGCTGGATCATCCGCACGCCAGAAATCACGTTGCTGTTGTATGTCTGGGCCCAGATTTCAGCCGTCGCCTCCATCCATGAACGGCGTGGAAGGACTCCGGCATTGTTGACCAGAATATCAATAGGTCTGCTGGCGAGCGCCGCGACGGCAACCGCGTCAGCTCCGGCGTCGGTGGTGAGATCACCAAGAGCGACCTCGGCGCTCCCTCCTCCGGCGCGGATCGTCTCGGCTACAGCGTTGGCTCGGCTTTCGTCGCGACCATGCACTACGACAGCAACGCCCTCCGCAGCGAGCAGCTTCACGATCGCCTCGCCTATCCCGGAGCTCGATCCGGTCACCAGTGCCCTCTTTCCTGCCAGTCTTAAATCCATTGTGTCATACCTTGTCTTTCACTTGACTTTTTGCAGGCACTTCACCCGCGTATCTATGGTATACTCAAAGAAATCAGGGCACAAGATGAGCAGAAATCATAGGAATAAGACTCCTATGGTTTACTCGGTAATCGTTTCCCACCCCTGGGCAAAGGAGGAGAGCTTGGTACTTCAGCAGCAACAACAAGACCGTCGCCTGCATGAACTTGGAGATTTTCTGCGTACGCGCAGGGCAAGGCTGACTCCTGAAGATGTGGGACTGCCGCGAGGAAGCAGGCGCAAAACGCCTGGACTCAGACGAGCGGAAGTGGCACAGATGGTGGGTGTCAGCGTGGATTGGTATACCTGGTTAGAACAGGGACGTTCTATTCTGCCTTCAACGCAGGTCTTAGAGCGCCTGATGAGAGGACTTATGAGCAAGCGCAGGTGCGTTGCTCGCACAAAGGGGTAAAAACCTTACGTAATGCTACCCCGTGATGATTGACGTGTTGCTGCAAACATTTGTCGCTACCAGAGAAGTTTCCCCGCAGCCAGATCCCTACGCGGATCGCAGGGCTGTTTAAACCGTGGGGGCAATACCCACGTACAAATGAGCTTGATTGTGAAAAACTGGGGACGCTCACTTGTACGTGGGTA
>JALYTT010000711.1 GCA_030854145.1 Chloroflexota bacterium
CGGTGCCGGCCTGGGTATTTCTCGTGTTTGCCCTGCTTGGCTGCGTTGGCATTGCCGGCCTTATTGCCCTGCTGACCTGGCGCAAATGGGGCTTTTACCTGATCGTGTTTTATGTCGTCTGTAATATCCTCATCAGCATCCCCCTGGGTCTGATAGATTTCCGCTCCTTCACTCCACTGATCGGGGTAGGTATCCTCTACTACCTGCTACGCAGGAACGATGTGTGGGAGAAACTAGCGTAAAACCGTAGGGACCCGATGTAGATGTTAGCCTGCGCCTGATTCCCTCAGGTTGGCCTCTGTCCCGCGTAGCATCTGCACCTCGGCGTCCGTCAGGTGGCGCCACTTCCCGCTCGGTACCTCGCCCAGATCAAGGGGGCCGATGCCGGCGCGTATCAGGCTGAGGACGTTGTGATCGACGGCGGCGAGCATGCGGCGCACCTGGCGTTTGCGGCCCTCGTGGAGGGTGACTACCAGCCAGCAGTTCGCGCCTACCCGGTGCTGCATGGCCACCTGCGCGGGGGCGGTCTTGTGGCTCTGGCCATCATCTTCGGTGATCACCACCCCCTGGCGCAGCGCGTTCAGGGCGGCTTCTGTTGGCACACCCTGCACCAGCACGCGATAGTGCTTCGCCAGCGCATAGCGCGGATGCGAGATGTGCAGCGCGAAATCGCCATCGTTGGTCAGCAGCAGCAGCCCGCTGGTATCGATGTCCAGCCGGCCTACCGGGTACACCCGCAGGCTCCGCAGTTCGGTCGGCAGCAGGTCGAGCACTGTCGGTCGCCCATCGGGATCATGCGCGGTACTGACGTAGCCCTTGGGTTTGTGCAACAGCAAGTAGACATGTTTGCTGGCCGGGCGCACGATACGGCCATCGACCTGCACCTCGTCATGCTCAGGCTCAACGAGCGACCCCTGGGTAGTGATAGTCACGCCGTTCACCTGCACGCGCCCGGCGGCGATAAGCTCTTCGGCGCGCCGGCGCGAGGCAATGCCTGCATGCGCCAGGAAACGTGCCAGGCGCTCTCCTTGTTTCTGCTCCATAGAAATGTTATATATCTCTCTTTCCAAAAATGCACTCTCCACAGCGTTTCTCGCGACAGGTTTCGCGATAGATATAGTGCAACCCCTGTTGCTGGCAGGCGCCGCGTGGCTCCTCCAGCAATTGCAACTGCCGGCACATGGCGCGCGTGACCTGGTTGGAGGCCAGACCGGGATGCGCCAGGTATAGCATCTCTGCCTGCCTGGCAAGTTGCCTGTCGTTTTCTAGCAGCGCCACGGCACCCGCTAACGGCAGCACCACGTTACAGATCACAATATCGGCGCGCGCCTGGCTCAGATTGCCAAACGCGGCGCGCAGCTCGTCCAGCACACGGCTCGCGTCCCACGTCTCCGCTGTAGTTGCCTCCAGCACCCGGCGAAATGTGCGCCAGGCGCCAGCACCGCGCCATTGCTCAACAAGTCTGGCTAGAGTTCGCAGGCGCCTGGCATCCAGTGGCGCCGGAGCGGGCGCCTGCCCAAGCGGCTCCGGCACCTGTTGCACGCTGCCCAGCAGGCGCAATCCGACGGCCCGGAAGAACGCCCGGTCGCGCCCATACCCCAGGGCTTCAGCGAGGTCTGCGATCAAGCAAGCATCGTAGGCGTCAAACGGTGCGGCGGAGGCAACCAATTGCATCCCTACAGATTCGCCTGTGTGCGGATGTTCGCCGCCGTCATTGATGGCAGCCGCCAGCGAGTGCGTCTCTACAGGCCACCCGGAGTGTAAACGCTCGACGAAGGTGTGTACCTTCTGTTCAAAGCGTAGCAGCCCGGCCAGCCTCAGCAGTTTTGTGTGCTCCGCGACGCTCATGCGCTGCGTGACCACGTGGCAGGGCCAGGATGCTAGCGTGTCTTCATCCCTCGTATACGCCCCAGCGGGCAGGGAGGCGAGATCGTAGAGCGAACAGACCGGTATATGCGCGCCATCCTGCCGCAGCGTCGGCGCGCCCTTATCGCAGACCAGCACAACATGCAGGATCACGTTATTGTAGCGCGCGTCGAGATGATGCTGGTGCGCGAACCAGTCGCTCGACCTGACATGAAACTCGACATCGCCGGCACGCTGCTCGCCAGACCCGCGGCCAGCCTCAGAGACGACAGCGAAGACCGCGTCGCGCGCATCAGGTCCCAGAGACCCACCCGGCCGGCCTGCAAAGACCAGTTGATAGCGCGCGCCGCTGCTCAAGGGCAGGTGGATCCCGGCGGGCAACTTCCACCAGCGCCGCGCTATCTCGACTTCATGCGGGCAATCATGATACATCGCTGCACCTCCACTTCACTTCACACATCAGCCTCCAGGGCGCAGGCCAGCGGCGCCCCTACATGAAAGGGACCAGCGAGATGTCGTCTTGTTTCGTGTAGGGGCGCCGCTGGCCTGCTTCCCCCTCCCGCGTAGGGATCCGACTTGCCGCATCCGTGGGGCAGGCCCTGGGGCCTGGCAGGCCTCTCCC
>JALYTT010000712.1 GCA_030854145.1 Chloroflexota bacterium
AGACCTCCGGGCCCAAGTCTCGTTTCGGCAGGAAAGTCGCTGTAAGCAATCGCGCTTTCGCAGAGACCCGGGTACCTATCTCGCCGATCTTGAGGCCAAACTCATCAAGGATAGTTTACGGTCCTAGGTTTTTTAAAAGCCTCTTGAGCCTCGTGATCCGCTTTGGCATGCTGCGGACGAGGCACGCGCGAACTGTATCCCACTCGCTGGAGGTAATCCCACCCACGTTGGGGAGCGATCTCACGACCGAGGCGACGCTGCATCCACTGTGCCACCTTTGGTCCACTCCATAGCCCGCCATCCTCGGGCGGCTCTTGCAAGGCGCGTGCCAACTCCTGCTGCTGCTCAGCCGAAAGCAAGGGTCGGCTGACATCGGTCTCATGGCGATGATCTCGCAGGCCTTCTTCTCCCTGGCTGTTCCACCGCTGGATCACCGTGCGCACCCACCTGGCGGTGTAGCCGAGCACGGCCCCGACTTCTCGTGGCGATTTGCCCTCCTTGATCTGCCACACAATGTGCCAATGCGTCCGCTCCACGGCGTCCTTCGCGTGTCGATAGCGCTCATGAAGCTCTTCTGTTGTCAATTCTGTTTGCACCGATACTCTTTTTCCCATATCTCTAGTATACACTATTTAGACGGACTTCATATCACCTATCAGGCAGCCACAGTATTGGTACAGCAGGGCATCCCGCCAATGCTGATCGACAGGCAGGCGAGCGATCTAGGTAGCGAGGCCCCGCACCTGGTTTACACCGCTTCCGATGGCACGAAACATGCTGTCTGGTATCCCACCGCGCGCGGCCTCTACGCCATCATTGTAAGCTTCCGGCAGATCTTACAGACATTACAGCAGGTGGAACCAGCGTTTTTCGTCGGGCGGCTCCAGATCGCCGTCTGGTGGCGCACCACCCAGGAGCCGTCGGACTTCTGGCCGCTGCTCGATACGCTTTATCGTTGAACAGCCAGGCCGCCCTGCTGGAGCACATGGAAGATAAAGCCAACCGCGTTGCGAGCTGCATCCTGCTGGCGCTGGTCTTTGTTCTGGGATTTCTTGCCATCGGCCCAATCACAGATGCCCTTGACTACAATCCAGTCCACTTTGTTGCGCTGTGCCGCCGCGTAGAGGCCCGCCCCCTCCATCTCGCCTCCGATGGCCTCAGGCTCCATCTGGCGCAAATACTCCCGAAAATCAGGGTGATCTACCAGTTTTTCACCTGAAAGCATAAGTCCGAAATGCACAGGCGCGCCCTGCCAATCAACGACGCCGGTGCGCAGACGATCCAGCAGGCGCACGGAGGCCTGGGGACGATCTCCGCGCGGAATATTCCGTATCTGCCCATTGGCATCCCGCTCCACGCGCTGCGGCTCGTATCCCAATAATTGTCGCGAGACCAGAATATCGCCCAGGTGCTGCTTCTTCGAGTTCGTGCCAAAAGCTACCCCGACCATGATGACCGCGGACGGTGACAACACCTGAATGCCCTCCTGCACCGTAAGCAATGCGCCAGCAGGTCCGCCAGCACCCATCTCCGACTGCACCAGGAACGTGCGCGCCCCACCGATGCTGCCAAGGTTGAAGTAGGTTTTATCGCCAAGAAAGTGCCGGCTGAGTGGGCGCTGCAACTGCTCCTGGCATAGATCTCGCACTGCCAGCACCTCCAGCGGAGTAGCCGTGACCAGCAACACATCACACGCGGGTACTTGCCCGCTGGCAGGCCTCTCCTCCCTCGTGCCAGAGCTGAGTTCAGGGTCGTGAGCAAGCGTCTCCGGCTGCGGGTCCTGCGCATCAGATGAAGAGAGCGCAAAGTAGGCAAGCACTGATCCAGAGACGCTTTCAAGCTTTTCAATGATCCTGCCCAGTCCCTCAACAACATTCTCGAAAGCCTGGTCGCGATTCGCCCATCGTGTAATCGCAGTTTTGTTGCTGGGAAGCATCTCCAGCGCCCCGAACTGACTACCTTTGTAGTAGCCAGGACGGAGCAGTATTGGGACGACGATAGCCTCCCGGCGTTCATAGCGTGCCAGAGCCTGCTTCATCTCAGTAAAGCAATCAACAGAAGCCAGAAAATCGGTACTGATTAAGAGCAAGATAATCTGAGCCGCATTCAGGTGGCGATTGATCTCCGTAGCCCACTCCTGGCCAGCGCGGATCTCGCGCTTATGCCACCCCTTGATGCGACCAGGGGTTTCAAATACTTTGAGGTGATCGTCTAATTGCTTACGCAACCCTTCGTCCTGGTCGCTTTGCGCATAGGAATAGAAAATACTGATGGGAGTTCCCATAATTAGCCTCAGTCGCCTCCTGTCTTCTCACTCACATTTCATTGGCGCTATTATAGCTGAAGTGCAATGCATGCACAATAGGGCGCACTGGTTCGCCAGGGCTTTGGAGTTTACCCGAAATACAGGATTTGCAGTAATAGAGAGGATCGCGATCCTTTGTCCTGAAGTGAGGAAACACCCAGCTTTATGCCCTCTCTTCGGT